>JAFQTW010000022.1 GCA_017408855.1 Oscillospiraceae bacterium
GCTTTTCTTTCTTTGCGGACTTTTCCTCTTCCAAGCTCCCACATCCTTTCTACTTCTGCAGGATCTCATCCGCGATCCGTTCGGCGAACCCGCTCCTCCTCCATTTCTTTTTCGGACGGTAACGAAAGCAATCCTCCGGATCACAGCCCCGCAGCTCCCCCTCGTCCACCGCATAATGGCAGGCAGGATCGTGGGGATAGCCAAACATCACCCGCCGGTAATGGCAGCTCTTGCATCGTTTCATGAGTTCACCTCCCTTTGATTCTTCTGGATTTTCCGCAGAAGTTGTAGTAAAATAAGAACAAATCATTCTTCGGAGGCTGTCATGAGAGAAAAATTTCCCCTGCGACATTTTGACTTTTTCGCCAACAAAAACACATTTCTGGGCAGCTATGAGCATCTTCGTTTTCAGATCAAGCCCGCCGGCGAAGTGTTCGAAGTAACGGTCTGGCACGAAGACGTCTGCCTCGAACAGGCGGTGACCACCGAAACGACCACCTTTCCCTTTTCCCCCGAGGGTCTCGATCTGATCCCCGACTATTTGGCACAGCAGTATCTTCGTCCCGTAAACGAATAAACCGCAGCCGGACTTTTGGGTCCGGCTTTTTCTTTTGCTTCTCCAAAGCGGTTCATTTTGTTCCGAAATATCGAACATTTGTTCTTTTGTGAAGCCTATTATATTCCTCATTTTCGGAAAAATCAATACTTTTTTCGATTTTTCTGAAATTTTAACTTTACAAAGCCAACCGAATCTGCTATCCTATACGAGAGGTGATAACCATGTCTTTCTTTGGCGAAAATCTGAAAAAGTACCGTAAGCGAAGCGGGCTGACCCAGCGTCAGTTAGCGGAACAGATCGGCGCCAAACACAATTCCGTCAGCAACTGGGAAACCGGACAGAATGAGCCGGACACCGAGACCATCCATAAGCTTTGCGCCGCTTTGTCGGTCACCGCAAACGACCTGTTCGGCGCAGATTCTTCCGCCGCCATCAGCCGTGATGATTTAAAGTTCGCCCTTTTCGAAGGAGACGAGCGGGTCACCGAGGATATGCTGCAGGAAGTTTTGGATTTTGCCCAGTTTGTCAAAGAAAAACACCGTAAGAAAAACGGAGAATAACCTCCGCCTTACATATAAGAGGAAAGGATATCTGTATCATGAAAGCTATGACCGCTACTCTCACCGAAGTGGTTTCCGAAGCCTTTGAGATCGCAGGCTACGACCCTGCGCTGGGCACCGTTACCGCTTCCGACCGTCTGGATCTGTGCCAGTTCCAGTGCAACGGCGCCTTTGCCGCCGCCAAGATGTACAAAAAAGCGCCCTTCATCGTTGCCGAGCAGGTAGCCGAAGTGCTCCGTGCCGACGGCATTTTCTCCAAGGTCGAAGTGGCAAAGCCCGGGTTTCTCAACCTGACTTTGACCGATGAATACATGAAAGAGCTGGCAAACTCCATCTCCGCCGATCCGAATCTGGGCGTTCCCCAGGCAGAAAAGCCCTCCACCAGCTTGCTGGACTACGGCGGCCCCAACGTTGCGAAACCTTTGCATATCGGACATCTTCGTTCCGCCATCATCGGCGAGAGCATCAAGCGCATCGCCCGTGCCGCCGGTCACAAGGTCATCGGCGATATCCATCTGGGCGACTGGGGCCTGCAGATGGGTCTTGTGATCACCGAGCTGTGTGAGCGCCATCCCGATTGGCGCTGTTTTGCCGAAGATTTTAACGAGGCCACCGATTCTGTGGAGCGTCTGGATGCCGCTACTCTCAACGAGGTTTATCCCTTCGCCTCCAAACGCAGCAAAGAGGATGCCGAGTATGCCGACCGCGCCCATCAGGCAACCGTAGAGCTGCAGCAGGGACGTCCCGGTTACATTGCTCTGTGGCACGAGATCATGCGTGCTTCCATCGAGGATATGAAGGGCAACTATGAAAAGCTGGGCGTTTCCTTCGATCTGTGGTACGGCGAGTCCAATGCCGATGCCTATGTTCCCCAGCTGATGGATGTTCTCGCCGAGAAAGACCTTCTCATCGAGTCGGACGGCGCCCTCGTTGTCGAGGTCGCACAGCCGGATGACAAAGCGCCCATGCCCCCCGTCATCGTCCGCAAATCCGACCATTCCAGCATCTACGCTACCACCGACCTTGCCACCATCATCCAGCGCCAGCAGGATTTTGCGCCGGACAAGATCTGGTACGTGGTCGATAACCGTCAGGGACTGCACTTTACCCAGGTGTTCCGCTGCGCCAAAAAAGCCCAGCTGGTCCCCGCCGAGACCGAGTTCGAATTTTTGGGCTTCGGCACCATGAACGGCTCCGACGGCAAACCCTACAAGACCCGTGAGGGCGGCGTTATGAAGCTGGAGGACATGATCGCCACCGTAACCGCTTCCGCCCAGGAAAAACTGGAGAAATCCAACTTTGTCGGCGAGGATGATTATGAGACCATCGCCCGTAAAGTCGGCGTGGCGGCCATCAAATTCGGCGACCTGATCAACCAGCGTGCCAAGGACTATGTCTTTGATCTGGGCAAATTCATGTCCTTCGAAGGCAAGACCGGCACCTATCTGCTGTACACCGTCACCCGCATCAACTCCATCCTGAATAAAGCTGGCGTTTCCGAAGAAGAGATCAGCGCGCTGCGGGGCGTTTACACCGAATCCGAGCGTGACCTGCTGCTCAAGATCATCATGGGCGGCGACATCTTTAACCGCGCTCTGTCCGAGAAAGCGCCCAACTACCTGTGCGAAAACGCCTACCAGCTGGCCATCGCCTTCTCCA
>JAFQTW010000023.1 GCA_017408855.1 Oscillospiraceae bacterium
AAGACCATATTTTTCCCTAACGTAAGCGGTGATCCAGCTTTTCCACAGCCGGAAGAACCGTTTTCAGCACGATGCCGGTTACCACGCCCATTCCCAGGCCGGAAAACAGCAGCACCGGAAAATAATACATGGTAAAGCCTGTTCCCGTCATCATCGACGAGCCGATCAGCTGTCCCAGGTTGTGGCTGATGGCACCAAACACACTGATCACAAGGTAAGAAAGCGGATTTTTGGGGATGCGGATCAGCAAAAGCATCACCGTGACCGATAAAAATCCGCCCAGAAAGCTTAGAAACGCACCGGTGGGTCCTCGCATCAGAAAGACCGAAAAGGCCTTTAAAACGGCGATGGTGTACCCATCCTTCGCGCCCAAAAAGAATACGCAGTACATGGTCACGATATTGGAAAGACCCAGTTTAACGCCCGGCGGAAGCCCCGGCACAGAGACAAGTCCCTCCAGATAAGACAAGGTTACTGCAGCGGCAAACATCAGGCCCATAAAACAGATCCGTTTGGTTTTGTTGTACGGTGAATTTGTCACAGACCGTTCTCCGTTTCTCAAGATAAATTCACAAAATGATAGTCCACAGCCTTCTCGTTGGGGGTAAAGATCTCCTTCGCCCCATCAGAAAGCCAGACGTTTTGATCCCGATCGACCAGAACGAAATCAAAGCTTTCGTCCTGCGCATATTTCATCGCCTCTTCCCTGCCCGCCAGAAAAAGCAAGGTGGAAAGATAGTCGGCTCTTGCGCCGTCGTCACAGATGATGGATACCGAGATCAGATCGCTCTGACCGGGATATCCGGTCAAGGGATCAAGTATATGATGGTACCGAATACCGTCTTTTTCGTAGTATCGTTCGTAATCACCGGAAGTCGCCATCGTCGTGTCCCGCAAATCAACGATCCCGATGTAGTCCGATGCGCTGCCCCGGGGGTCGCGGATGCCGAACCGGTAAGCAGAACCGTCTGCTTTGCCGCCGATGGTAAAGATATTTCCTCCCACCGAAATATATCCCGAGTGGATGCCGTATTCCTGCGCGCTTTCCAGCGCCATGGCGCCGGCAGCACCTTTTGCCATTCCGCCGAGATTCAGCTTCTGCCCTTTTCTTTTCAGCATCACAGAACCGTTTTCCGGATCCAGCAAAAGATCGTTGATATCAATAAGTTCCATCGCATTGCGGATCGACTGTTCATCCGGCACCGTAGGATCCGTGCCGTTAATGTCCCACAGATCCACCAACGGACCGATGGTAATATCAAAAAGCCCCTGGGAGGACAGACAATACTCTTTTGCTAAGACCAGCAGTCCGAATGTCTCTTCATCCACCTGCACAAAATCGATGCCGGCCATTTTGTTGATCCGGCTGATCTGGGATTCGGTCCGATAAGCAGACATTCGATCTTCAAACTGACCGAGCGCCTTATTCACCGCAATGACCGCGTCGGCAGAATCACGTCCCACCAGCTTTTGATCCACAAAAGTATCCATGATGAAAGCGGTTCCGGTGCTGACTGTCTGATCTTTTTCTTTCTGATCCAGATAAAGCCCAAATAACGCAAAAAAGACAAGCAGAAAAATGCATCCCGCCGCGATCATGACCGTTTTCAGTTTCTTTGGTTTTTGCAAACTGTTTCACAACCTTTGGTATGCATACTGCTTTCAGAATATTGTATCGTATTTCCTGTCTTATTTCAAGCAAAACGATGCCTTTTCCACAAACTGTCCGCACATATCGAAAAAGTCTTGGTCAGTTTACCATATCTCTATCGGCACAAATGTAAAATCATGCGATTTTGTTAGAAATATGACAAGAAAAAGAAAATCCCCGCCGAAGCGGGGATTTATCATTGCGCATTATTCGTGGTCACACTCGCAACCGCAGCCGCATCCACAGCCACAATCACAGTCGTCTTCGCACTCGAAATCGAATTCCAGTTTCTCATTGCAGTTGGGGCACATGATGAAACCTTCATCCAGCATTTCTTCGTTTACATAGATGCCGTCGCCGCATGCGGGGCAGGTAACCTCGTACAGCTCTTCGTCATCCAGCTCTTCATCACAGCAGCAGTCGCAGTCACAATCGCAATCATCGTCGCAATCGCAGCAGTCACAGTCGCACTCGTCGCCGTAGAACTCTTCTTCCAGCTCGCCCAGATCCTCGTCGATCTCGTCGAGGCAATCAGAGATCTCAGCTACATCGTCCTCCAGATCGGTAACGGTCAGAGCCAGATCATCCAGAACGTCTACGATGGCTTTGAGCATTCTGCCCTCTTTGCTGCTATCGTCAATACCCAGACCCTCAGACAGGCCTCTCAGGTAAGCTACTTTTTCCAGAATAGTCATGAGAATATCCTCCTTAAAAAATTGTTGCGCCTTTTACAGATTAGGCACGCTCCATGTACTCACCGGTTCTGGTGTCTACACGGATCATATCGCCCTCATCGATGAACAGCGGAACGTTGATCACAGCACCGGTCTCGAGAGTAGCGGGTTTGGTGGTGTTGGTTGCGGTGTTGCCCTTGAAGCCGGGATCGGTCTGAGTGACCTGCAGCTCCATGAAGAAGGGAGGCTCAACGCCGAAGATGTTGCCTTTGTAGGACAGAACTTTAACGTCAGTATTCTCTTTTACGAATTTGAAGTTATCGCCCAGAATGTCAGCATTGATCGGAATATTTTCATAGGTCTCGTTATCCATGAAGTAATACAGATCGCCATCATTGTAGAGATACTGCATATCTTTGCGCTCAACAAAAGCAGTGGGGAATTTGTCGGTGGGGCTGAAAGTTTTCTCAACCACAGAACCGGTGATTACATTACGGATCTTGGTACGAACGAAAGCCGCGCCTTTACCGGGTTTTACATGCTGGAACTCGATGATCTGAACAACGTTGCCGTCCATCTCAAAAGTTACACCATTTCTGAAATCGCCTGCAGTTACCATTCTATTATACCTCCATCGCCATACTCATAAACGAATATTAAGCGGTATTTTAACAGTTTAATTCTATCTTATGTCGCGTGATTTTGCAACCCTTATTGCAAAAATTATGCCAGGATTTTTTTGAAAGCGTCCACAGCCAGCAGATAGCTGTTTTTGCCAAAGCCCGCGATCGAGCCGACACAGACCGGCGCAATGACCGAGGTATGGCGGAAATCCGCTCTTGCCTGGATGTTGGAAAAATGCACCTCGACAGTCGGGATCCGGATCGCTGCAATGGCATCGTGGATCGCGTAGCTGTAATGGGTATAGGCGCCGGCGTTCAGGATGATGCCGTCGTAATTGCCCATTGCTTCGTGCAGCCAATCGATGATCTGTCCTTCGTGATTGGACTGGCAGATCCGGCAGGAAAATCCTTCTTTTTCGCAGTAACTCTCGATCTCTCGGTTGATCTGATCGATGGTCTCACTGCCGTATACGCCCGGCTCACGGATACCGGTCAGGTTGATGTTGGGTCCGTGGATGACCAGCAGTTTTTTCATACAGTATCCTCCTTTATTTCATCAGAGAATGATAATAACGCCGCATCATGGCAGCATCTTCCGCCTGGGTACCTGCCGATTCACAGATGACGGTGGGATACGCGTTTTTGCGCAGGATCCATTCCACCACCGGTTCAAAGTTCGGCCCATAGACCGCATCTTCAAAGGTCAGATGCCGCTTTTCCCCACCCTTTTCGGTGTATTCGATCTTGGAAAAGTGAGAATGGAACGCCCGCATCCGGTCGGTTCCCAGCGTGTTTTCCATCGCTTCGAACACCTTTCCCACATCCTCAAAGGAATTGACCCTGCCGACGGTTCGGGCATTGAGATGACCGAAATCGATACAGGGAATGAAACGCTCATCTACCAGACAAAGCTGCAGCACTTCATCCAGATCGCCCAGCTGATTGATCTTGCCCATGGTCTCGGGGCAGATATGGATGTGGGAAAGCCCCTGCTCATCCAGGGTCTTTTGGGCTTTGCGAAGGGTATCTTTCGCCAGCTCCAAGGCATCGCTGCGGCTGATTTTTGAAGCAGAGCCGGAATGAACGATGATCCGGTCGGCGCCCATAGCATCGGCCGCCACTGCGCTTTGCAGGATGTAGTCGATGCTTCCCATACGTTTTTCCTCTTCCAAAGAGGAAAGCGAGATAAAATAAGGCGCGTGCAGAGACAGACGGATATCCTTTTCCGCCGAAAGACGACCCAGTTCCTGCGCCGCTTCCCTGCTGATGCGAACGCCACGTCCGCACTGATACTCAAAGGCATCCAGTTCCATCCGGGTCAGATATTCGGGCATCTGCGCCGTTTTGCGATAGCCCATAGTATGAAAACTGTCCGCACTTCCTGCGGGACCAAAACGAGCGATCATCGTCCGCCTCCTTCTTTCCGGATCTTACCGTAACACCAGAGGATGGGCTTTTCCAAAACCCGCTTAAACCGGATCTGCACCGGTTCATCGTAATCTATCGGGGTTACCAGGATCGACGGCATCCCCGCCAGATTTGCGCCGAGAATATCGGTAAAGATCTGATCTCCCACCACGGCACACTCCTTGATCGAAAGACCCATAGCCGCGGCAGCGCGCCGATAGCCTGCCGGAAGAGGCTTTTTCCCGTCCGCTTCAAAGGCAAGACCCAGCCGATCGGCAAAGGGCTGTACCCGCGGCGGATGGTTGTTGGACAAAAGGATCAGGCGGATGCCGTCTCTTTTCATCTGTTCCAGCCAGTCAAGGATCGCTTTATCCGGCTCCGGCGCATCGTGAGATGTCAGCGTATTGTCGATGTCTAAGATCAAGCCTTTGACCCCCATCCGGCCGAGCCGTTTGGCGGTGATATGACAGGCTCTGGTCGCCGATGTTGTTGGGAAAAACAAAGCCATAGTGTTCCCTTTCGTTGAAAAAGAAAAAGCGAGCAAATGCTCGCTTTTCTCAATCATTATTTGAATTTGCGCTTACGAGCAGCCTCAGATTTTTTCTTGCGTTTTACAGAAGGCTTTTCATAATGCTCTCTCTTCCGTACTTCAGCGAGGACGCCGGATTTCGCGCAAGATCTCTTAAAACGACGCAGTGCGCTGTCAAGAGACTCGTTTTCTTTGATACGAATTTCTGCCATTTCTATTTCCCTCCTTCACCACAGGGCAGGAGTAATGTGCCAAATTCCAGGTGTGGACCTGCTGCTTACTCCCTTTTCTATTTTGAATTCATAGCTGTCAGAATCAGCAGCTGAATTTGGCCTTTTAAAACCACAAGGAAAATTATACTATGTCCACCCCTCATCTGTCAAGAGGTTGTATCAGATAAACTTTCCGTTTTGGTTATTTCACAACCAGATTGACCAGCTTGCCGGGAACGACGATCTCTTTAATGATGGTTTTACCTGCGATCAGTGCGGCGATCGCAGGATCGGCTTTTGCCTGTGCCAGGATCTCATCTTTTCCGGCATCGGCAGGAACCTGGATGCGGGCTTTGATCTTGCCAGCCAGCTGAACCGCGATCTCAACGGTAGCTTCGACACACTTGTCAGGATCGTAGGTGACCCATTTGGTCTCATTGAGCATGCCGCCAAAGTTCTGCAATTCCCAGATCTCTTCGGTCATATGAGGCGCAAAGGGATTGAGCATAATAAGCAGTGCTTTGTACTCGGCTTTATTGACGGAACCGGTATCGGCAATGTCATTGAGCAGTGCCATCATTGCAGCGATCGCGGTGTTGAACTTCAGAGATTCGATATCTTCGGTGACCTTTTTGATGGTCTTGTTCATCGCGATCTCCAGCTCGGGACGGAACGCATCGCCGCCGATAAGCTTATCCTGCAGCGCCCATACTCTGTCGAGGAAGCGTTTGCAGCCTTTGATGGAGGAAGAGCTCCAGGGAGCTGCTTTCTCAAAGTCGCCGATAAACATCTCGTACAGACGCATGGTATCTGCGCCGTACTCGTTTACGATATCGTCGGGATTGACCACGTTGCCGCGGGATTTACTCATCTTCTCGCCGTTTTCGCCCAGGATCATACCGTGGCTGGTACGTTTGGAATAGGGCTCGGGAGTGGAGACCACGCCGATATCGTAGAGGAATTTATGCCAGAAACGGGAGTACAGCAGATGCAGAGTGGTGTGCTCCATACCGCCGTTGTACCAGTCAACAGGCATCCAGTAGTCCAGTGCCTCTTTGGCAGCCAGAGCATCCAGATTATCGGCATCGCAGTAACGCAGGAAGTACCAGGAAGAACCGGCCCACTGAGGCATGGTGTCGGTCTCTCGTTTGGCGGGACCGCCGCAGCGGGGACAGGTGGTATTGACCCAATCGGTCATGTTGGCCAGCGGAGACTCACCGGATTCGGTGGGCTCGTAGGACTCTACATCCGGCAGAGTCAAAGGCAGCTCAGACTCGGGCAGCGCCACATAGCCGCATTTCTCGCAGTATACGATCGGGATGGGTTCGCCCCAGTAACGCTGACGGGAGAATACCCAGTCACGCAGTTTGTAGTTGACTTTGGAATGACCTTTGCCCTCTTTTTCCAGCCACTCTTTGATCTTCTCTTTCGCGTCCTCAACAGACAGGTCGTTGAGGAAATCGGAGTTGACCATGATGCCGGTATCGCAGTCGGTAAAGGCTTCTTCTTCCACATTGCCGCCCTTCACGACCTCGATGATGGGCAGACCGAACTTTTTGGCAAACTCCCAGTCACGGGTATCGTGTGCGGGAACTGCCATGATGGCGCCGGTGCCGTAGGTCATCAGAACATAGTCGGAAATAAAGATCGGGATCTCTTTGCCGTTTACGGGGTTGATGCCGCGAACGCCTTCGATCTGAACGCCGGTCTTGTCTTTGACCAGCTCGGTTCTTTCGAAATCGGATTTTTTGGATGCCTCAGTCTGATAATCCTTGATGGCAGCCATGTTGGTGATCTTGTCCGCCCATTTTTCGATATAGGGATGCTCGGGAGAGATAACCATATAGGTTGCGCCGAACAGCGTATCGGGACGGGTGGTGTATACGGTCAGCGTGTCACCGGAAGTGGTGGTAAAGTCCACCTCTGCACCGGTGGAACGGCCGATCCAGTTGATCTGGGAGGTTTTTACACGGTCGATGTAATCTACTTTGTCCAGATCGTCGATCAGGCGCTGTGCGTACTCGGTGATCTTGAGCATCCACTGGCTTTTCACCTTATGAACGACCTCGGAGCCGCAGCGCTCACAAACGCCGCCAACAACTTCTTCGTTGGCCAGAACGCATTTACAGGAAGTACACCAGTTTACGTTCATCTCTTTTTTATAGGCCAGTCCTTTTTTGAACAGCTGCAGGAAGATCCACTGGGTCCATTTGTAGTAGTTAGGATCGGTGGTGTTGATCTCACGGTTCCAGTCGAAAGACATGCCCAGGCTCTTGAGCTGTGCTTTGAATCGGGCAACGTTCTGCTCGGTCACGATGGACGGATGGATATGGTTTTTGATGGCAAAGTTCTCGGTGGGCAGACCGAAAGCATCCCAGCCCATAGGGTACAGTACGTTATACCCTTCCAGACGGCGTTTTCTCGAAACGATGTCCAGCGCGGTGTAAGAACGGGGATGACCTACATGCAGGCCCTGACCGGAAGGATACGGAAACTCTACCAGCGCATAAAATTTGGGCTTGGTATAGTCATTGGTAGCCGCAAATACATTTTTTGCGTCCCAGATATCCTGCCATTTTTTCTCGATCACATTATAATTATAATTCACTGCTAACCCTCCTGACAGTGTTCAGTCAAAACTAATCGGTCAGAATTTTCGAGAGATCCACTCTCTCGGCGTCGGACCAAAGACGCTCCAGGGAATAAAACTCGCGGGTCTCCTCCAAAAACACATGGACGATCACATCGTAATAGTCCAGCAAGATCCAGGAAGCGGTCTGAGAACCTTCTACCCGTTTGGGTTCGAGACCCATGCGGGACAGTTTTGCCTCTACCTCTTCGGCAAGCGCTTTTACCTGAGGCACCGAGCTGCCGCTGGCGATGACAAAATAGTCACCGATGGATGTCAGCTCCTGCACCTTGATGGCTTTGATATCGATACCTTTCTTTTCATCCAGGACCTTTGCTACCTCATAGGTCAGTTCCAACGAAGTCATTGTATCAACTCCTTCTTTTGGGATTTTCTGTTTCGAGCGCCAAAAACCAGTTGTAGGCCTCGACACAGTCGCGGCAGATGGGCCAGGAACCTCCGAGAAGCCTGCCCAGCTGATACCGCAGGATATACAAAACCGCCTGATCCAGCGAAACATCGGCAAGGGTACGAACGGTGTTCACGTCCGGATAATCCCGCCCTTCTTCGGTCAGATCAGCCGTAAAAATGATCTTTTCCAGTAAAGACATCCCCGCTCTGCCGGTGGTGTGATACCGCACCGCATTAAGGATATCTTCATCGGTCTCGCCCACTTTTTCTTTCAGGAAGGAAGCGGCTGCATATCCATGCCAGATGGGCGGCTGATGGAAAAAAGCATCATCTTGCATTATAGCAGACCTTTTGATCCATTGCAACTGCTCTTCTTCGCTCATCATTTTGCAGATATCGTGGCAAAGTCCGGCATAGTAGGCCTTTTGCGGATCTTCACCATACCGCTTTGCGAGACGGGCCGCTTCCTGCGCCACGCCGTAGCTGTGGGTCAGGCGATGACCGTTCAGATGTGTTTTGACCAATCGTTCCATCTGTTCTATTGGGATCATCCTTCGCCCTCCTCCCGATAAAGTCCTTTTTCCAAAATATATGCCTCAACCGATTCCGGCACAAAGCAGCGGATCTCTCTTCCTTCTCTGACAGCATTTCGCACCTGGGTCGAGGACATCGGCCGCACCGTGATCGGGATCACCGCAGCGTGTGCGCCGCGCTCTTGCAGAACAGGCAGGTGCGCCTGCAGTCTGACAAGATCCGTCTCTTCCCTCGCGCCTGCCGCCACCGATGCCAACCGAAAGATCTCGTCGGAACGGATCCAGTTTTGCACCGTCAGGAACATATCGGTACCCAGAAACAGGCAGATCTGCGCATTGGGATGCTCGTTTTTGATCTGCCGCAAGGTATCGGCGGTGTAGCTGTTTCCTTCCCGGTCCAGTTCGATCTCGCTGACCGAAAAACGGGGATCGGTCTGCGCCGCCAAACGGCACATGGCAAGGCGATGCTGCGCCGAAGCGATCATCTTTCCCTTTCGGGGATGCTGCGCCGTCGGGACCAAAAGGACCCGGTCCAGCGCAAGTGCATCGGCAAGCTGCGCGCACAGCGAAAGATGTCCATTGTGGATGGGATCGAAGCTTCCGCCAAACACGCCCAGCTTTTTCATGCCAATTCTCCTTACATTTCGTAGATCGGTTTCTTGGGATTGCGTTTAAACAGGATAAAACGGGTGCCGATGACCTGAACGATCTCCGCTTCGCACTTTTCCGCCAGCTCCTGCGCCGCTTCTCTGGCAAAGACCGGCGCATTTTCCAAAACGCGCAGCTTGATCATCTCGCGGGCCTTGAGCGCATCGTTGACCTGCTGGATCAGCTGCTCATTGATGCCGCCTTTGCCGATCTGAAAAATGGTCTCCATTCCGTTGGACTGAGAGCGCAGTTTTGCTCTCTGTTTGCTTGTAATCAATCTGATTTCCTCCGTTAAGCCTTTTGGGCCTGATACTCTTTTAGTTTTTCCACAAATTCGCGAAGGGCTTTTCCCCGATGGCTGATGGCATCCTTTTCCTCGTCACCATACTGACCGAAGCTTCGCTCTCCCACATAAAAAAGCGGATCATAGCCGAATCCGTGATTTCCGGACAGTTCAAATCCGATCACGCCTTCACAATAGCCTTCTGCCGTCAGCTCGTCTCCGTTGGGGAACAAACAGCAGATGGCGCAGGCATAACGTCCGGTGCGTTTTTCGTAAGGAACGCCCTGAAGCTCCCGCAGAAGCTTTTCGTTGTTGGCGTCGTCGCCCATGCCGCTGTATCTGGCCGAATAGACCCCGGGACCACCGCCCAGAGCATCCACGCAAAGACCCGAGTCATCTGCGATGGCCGGCAAAGATGACAGACGGCAGACCGACTCTGCTTTGATGCGGGCATTTTCCGCAAAGGTCACGCCGGTCTCCTCCACATCGAGGGTGAGACCCAGCTCTTTCATGCTGACCACCTCAAAGCCCATCGGCTCCAAAATACGACGAAATTCCCGCAGTTTTCCGGCATTTCCGGTTGCGATCACGATCTTCATGCTTCCACTCCGTTCTGGCTCTTGTCGAACAGCGCATCCACGAACTCTTTGGCGTTAAAGGGCTGCAGATCATCGATCCCTTCGCCTACGCCGATGTATTTGATCGGAACACCCAGTTCCTCTTTGATGGCGATGACCACGCCGCCGCGGGCGGTACCGTCCAGCTTCGTCAGGACGATACCGGTCAGACCGGCTGCGTTTTTAAACTCTTTCGCCTGATTGAGAGCGTTCTGTCCGGTAGTGGCATCCAGGACCAGCAGATACTCAGTAGCACATCCGGGTGCCTCACGGGTGATGACACGTCCGATCTTGGAAAGCTCGTCCATCAGGTTTTTCTTGTTGTGCAGTCTGCCTGCGGTGTCACAGATGATCACATCCATGCCGCGGGCTTTGCCGGCGGTGATGGTGTCGAACACCACAGCCGCGGGATCCGCGCCTTCGGTATGTTTGACCATACCAACCCCTGCGCGGTCCGCCCAGACCTGCAGCTGATCGATGGCTGCCGCACGGAAGGTATCGGCGGCGCCCAGCAGGACCTTGTGACCTTTTTGGGTCAGATCATGCGCCATTTTGCCGATGGTGGTGGTCTTGCCCACACCGTTTACGCCGATGACCAGGATGACCGCGGGTTTTGTGGAAAGATCCAGCTCTTCCCCGCCCTGCATCATGCCGACAATGATCTCTTTCAGCAGTTCTTTCGCTTCGGACGTTTCTTTGCAGCCAACTTCTTTGACCTTTTGGCGCAGCTCGGTGACGATCTTATCACTGACCGCAGCGCCAACGTCGCTCATAATAAGGATCTCTTCCAGTTCCTCGTAAAACTCTTCTTCGATCTTATGACCGCCAAACAGACCGTCGAGGTTTTTGAACATTCCCTCTTTGGTTTTGGTAAGGCCGGCTTTTAATTTCTGAAAAAAGCTCACAGCTGATCCTCCTAAATATTCTTCATGCCCAGTTTGTTTTCGATCTCGGAAACTTCCAGGGTCAAAATCTTGGAAACGCCCTCTTCCTGCATGGTCACACCGTACAGCACATCCGCATGCTCCATGGTGCCGCGGCGGTGGGTAATGGCGATAAACTGGGTGGAAAGACCCAATCTCTGCAGGTATTCGGCATATTTGTTTACGTTTACATCATCCAGCGCGGCTTCGATCTCGTCAAGCAGACAGAAAGGCGCGGGACGGACTTTCAAAATAGCAAAGTAGATGGCGATGGCAACAAAGGCCTGCTCGCCGCCGGAAAGGGACGCCAGATTCTTGATGATCTTGCCCGGAGGCTGCACCGAGATCTCGATGCCCGACTCCAGAACATCCTCCCCTTCGGTCAGCTTCAGCTGCGCTTTGCCGCCGCCGAACAGATCCACAAAGATCTCGGAGAAGTTGCGGTTGATCTTGGCAAAGCTGTCGGTAAACAATTCCCGCATCTGGCTTGTCAGCTCGTGGATCAGCTGCTGCAGCTTCGCTTTGGAGCGTTCCACATCGCCGATCTGCTCGGACATAAAGCGGTACCGTTCGGAAACCTGCTCGTATTCCTCGATGGCCTCGAGATTGACCGTGTCCAATGCGCGGATCTTGCCTTTTACCTCGCCCAGCTGACGGCTGGTGCGGTTCACATCCTCTGCAGGCTGCGCCACGCTCTCCGCCTGAGAACGGGTGATCTCATACTCATCCCACATTTTGGAGATGATGCTGTCGTACTCTTTCTGTACCGCCGCTTTTTTGTCCTGCAGGCGCAGGATCTCTCCGGCATATTTCTCTTTGCGGATGATCACATCCCGCTCTGACTGACGAAGCTGCGTGGTCTCTGCCTCCAGCTGCTGACGGTACTCGGTCTGAGCGGAGATCTTCTCCCGGCAAGCACCGATCTGCTCCCGTTTTTGCCCGGTCTGCAGACGGTTTTCTTCAATTTTGCGGCGGATCTCTTCATTTTGCTGCTGCAAAAGCTCGATCTGCTCGTCGATCAGCTGCAGCTGACGCATCCGGTCCTCCCGGCGCAGATCCTGCTGATGCATTTCCTGCTCCAGCAATGCCAGCTGCTGGACCACAGCCATTTTTTCCATCTGCACCGCATTCTGCCGGCTCAAAGCCAGTTCCCGTTCGAGACGGGCAGCCTGTGCTTTCTGCTCCAGCAATACCAGTTCTTCCTGCAGATGGGTCAAAGTCCCCTGCCGGTCCGCAAGGGTCTGGATATGGGTCTTGTTCTGCTCCTGCAAAGACAGGATCTGCTCATCCAGCTTTTTCAGCTGCTCCCGGCTTCTTTCATGGTCGGACTGCAGATCCTCCAGCGTAGACACCAGCCGTTTTTCCTCGGCGGTATACCGGATCTGATCTTCGGCGGCGGTCTTTGCTTCTGCCTCGATGCCGCTCAGCTGCGCCTGCAGCGCCGAGATCTCCCGGTTCATGCCGTCCAGAACAGCCTCCTGCTCGTCGGCTTTGTTCTGCAGCGACTGTGCCTGCGCCGCCAGTTTATCGATCTCGCCCCGCCGGCTGAGGATACCGGTGCTTTTCGCCGCGGAACCGCCGGTCATGGAACCGCCGGCATTGACCAGCTGACCGTCCAGCGTGACGATACGGAATTTGTAGCTGTACTGTTTTGCCATCCGGATGCCTTCATCCAGATCGGTGACCACCGCGATGCGGCCCAGTACCGACTCCACGATCCCCCGGTATTTTTCATCGAAGGAAACAAGATCGGCGCCGATACCCACAAAGCCGTCGAATCGGTCCAGACCAGATACGGTCAGGCGGCTGCCCTTGACCGAGGTCAGCGGCAGGAAGGTCGCCCGTCCGCTGCCGGAGGATTTCAGCAGGTTGATGGCTCGTTTCGCGGCGTTTTCGTCATCGACAACGATGTTCTGCAGCGCGCCGCCCGCTGCTGTTTCAATGGCAGTAAGATACTTGGTCTCGACCTTCAAAAGGCTCGACAATGCGCCGTGAACGCCGCCTAAAGCACCGCTGCGGGCTTTTCCCAGAACGAACTTAACGCTGTGGGCAAAGCCTTCCATATTGCGTTCCAGCTCTTCCAGCAAACGGATCTTTTGCTGCGCTTCTTTCACGCCCATTTCCAGACGTTCTTTTTCCGCCAGTATTTTTCTCTGCTTGTCCAAACGGGAGTCCAGCTTCATCTGCAGACCGCGGGTGGAATTGCCCAGTGCCAGCATAGTACTTTCCAAAGATTCCAGCAAGCTGCGGCACTGCGAAAGCTCTTTCTCCATGGAAACGCGCTTTTCTTCCTTTTCCTCGCTGCCTTCCAGCAGAAGCTTTTTGCGCTCTTTGGCGTCTTCCATGGCATTGTGGCAGGTCACCGACAGCATTTTCGCTTCGTTCAGTTGAAAAGAGACGGTCGTTTCCGTCTGCTTTTTCGCCTCGATTTCTTCCGAAGCTTCCTGCAAACGCTGGCGGCTTTCTTCGCTCTGCTTTTCGATGGATGCGATCTTTTCCTCCAGCTTCGCCTGATTTTCGAGGATCTGCCCTCTCTGTTTTTCTTTTTCCTCTTTATAGCGGTCAAAGTCTTCCTGCGACTGTGCCGCGCTGTTTTTCTCCTCCTGCAAAGAAAGGATCTGTTTTTCATTGTGGAAAATATCGTTGTTCCAAACAGCGATCGCCGATTCCTGCGAGGCGATCTCCTCTTCCAGCGCGGAGATTTCTCCGCGGATCTGCTCGATCAAACCGCCGGACTGCTGCATTTTGGAAAACAGCTCTTCCATCTTCCGCTCCAGCGCGGAAAGTTCTTCTTCTACGCGGTTTTGATCCAGCTGGGTCACTGTTTCTCTGTCGTCCAGATCACGCAGCTGTGCGGTCATTTTGTCCAGCTGTGCGATCCATAAGGACAATTCCAATCCTTTGCGCTTTTCCGCCAGCTCCAGAAACTTTTTCGCCTTTTCCGACTGCTGCTGCAAAGGACCGATCCGGTCCTCCAGCTCAGTCATAATGTCCCGCAGCCGCAACAGATTGTCCTGGGTCTGCGCCAGTTTGCGTTCTGCTTCGTTTTTGCGGTAACGGTACTTGGAGATACCCGCAGCTTCCTCAAAGATCTCACGCCGCTGGGTGCTTTTTGCGCTGATTATCTCGGCGATCTTGCCCTGCCCGATCATGGA
>JAFQTW010000024.1 GCA_017408855.1 Oscillospiraceae bacterium
GCCTGCGCCCAAACGCAGCTCCATGTCGAAGTTAAAGCCGGTGCCCAGGATGTTCTCACCCAGCAGACCAACTTCGCGCGCCTGGTTGATGGCGTGCTGCAAACGCTGTACCGCGATGGGGTACTCAGCACGAACGTATACAAAACCGTGATCTGCACCGATGGCGTAGCCGGCAATGGCCATAGCCTCGATCAGAACGTGGGGGTCACCTTCCAGGATGGAACGGTCCATGAATGCACCGGGGTCACCCTCGTCGGCGTTACATGCTACATATTTCTGACCTTTGGGCTGTGCAGCTGCAAAGCTCCATTTCAGGCCGGTGGGGAAGCCGCCGCCGCCACGACCGCGCAGGCCGGAATCTTTGATTACCTGGATGACCTGATCGGGGGTCATCTCGGTCAAAGCTTTACCCAAAGCCTGGTAGCCGTCCAGACCGATGTACTCATTGATGTTTTCGGGATCGATAACACCACAGTTTTTCAGAGCAACACGTTTCTGTTTCTCGTAGAATTTGGTGTGGTTCAGAGATTTAACGGTATCCTCGTGAACGGTCTCCTGATACAGCAGACGGGTAACGATTCTACCTTTGAGCAGATGCTCTTCAACGATCTCGGGGATGTCTTCGGGTTTGACCATGGAGTAGAAAGCACCCTCAGGATATACGATCATGATGGGGCCCAATGCACACAGGCCGAAACAACCGGTCTTAATAACTTTGATCTCTTCGGACAGGCCGCGATCGCCGATCTCGCGCTCCAGCGCTTCGATGATCCGAGCACTGCCGGAGGAGGTACAGCCTGTACCACCGCAGACCAGTACGTGGGAACGATACATGTTGATTTCCTCCTTATGTTATTTGGTAGTAGCGCCAATGGTGTACTCAGCAACAACGTTGCCGTTTACCAGATGGTTTGCAACGACCTGAACCATTTTCTCGGGAGTCATTTTGACATAGGTCACTTTTTCCTTGCCGGGCTCGTAAACCTCAACAACGGGCTCGTACTGGCAGATGCCGATACAGCCGGTCTGAGCTACGGTAACATTGGCAAGACCGCGTTTGGCAACCTCTTCAGAGAGAGCAGCCAGAACGGGGCGAGCGCCTGCAGCAATGCCGCAGGTGGCCATACCAACGACTACGCGGGTATTGCCCTCGGCGTCGTCACGAACGCCGATTCTGCCCTTCATGGAGTCACGAAGAGCCTGCAGTTCAGCTAAACTTTTCATATTATGATGCACCTCCGCTAAGCAAATCCATATTTTCTTTAATGTACCCCTTGATAAATTCCATTACCGCCGGAGTACTGAGAGGAACGCCGTCGAGGATCTCCTTCAGCTGCGCCGAGCTGACAGAGAACACCTCGTCGTCCACCTGATAGGTGTAAACGAAATTGATGTGCTCGTTCATGCTCATTAAGATACACATGGTCTCGGCCATGTTCCCCAGCGGCATACGGTCGATGTGCGAAAGCCCAAACTGAGCCTCGACCTCGGTACCAACGCCCACCTGCGAGCGAATGGAGAAATCTCCACCGGTCATCAGGGCGGCCATTTTGAAAAAGGGAACGCCCAACCCGACCTTGCGGGTGGTCCGGGTGGTGAAAAACGGGTCCTCCACATGGGCGACCTGTTCCGGCGTCATGCCGCAGCCGTTATCGGTAATGGTGATGATCATCCGGTCGATCGCCTTCAGCTCCTTTACGGTGATGCCCACCTGCGAAGCCTCGGCCCGAACCGAATTTTGCGCAATGTCCAGAATATTCAGCGACAGCTCTTCCATAATTAGTCCGCGTATTTCTCCAGGATGCCGGGAATATCGTCAGCAACCAGACGGCCATAAACGTCATCGTTGATGGTCAGTACGGGAGCCAGACCGCAAGCGCCGATGCAGCGGCAAGCCTCGAGAGAGAATTTACCGTCAGCGGTGCACTCGCCGCCCTTGATGCCCAGGCATTCGCTGAGCTTGTCGAATACTTCGCCGGAACCTTTAACGTAGCAGGCGGTACCCAGACAAACGGAAATCTTGTATTTGCCTTTGGGGTTAAGGGAGAACTGGGAGTAGAAAGTGGAAACGCCGTAAACCTCTTCCAGCGGGACTTCCAGATGCTCGGAAACCAGCTTCTGGACCTCGATGGGGAGGTATCCGTAAATTTCCTGTGCGCCCTGCAGAACAGGCATCAGTGCGCCTCTCTGACCTTTGTGAGCAGCGATCATTTCGATCAGCTTCTGCTCCTGTTCTTTGGTTCCTTTAAAGGGAACCGCTGAAATTGTGCTAGCCATGAAAACCTCCGTTCTGCCGTAAAACGGCAAAAATTATTGTTTCCGGACTCCCCCGGAGTCCTGGTTCTACACATAGAAAGCGCCGTAACAGCAATTGGGCCAACGTCTTTTTTTCCTGCCGTTTGCACTGGCACAAAAGGGAAAAACGGGCGCAAGTATCCCTATGTTATAGACTAGTTAAAATTATAACAGGTCTTTTCGACAAAATCTATATCTAAAGCGAAATTTACGAGAATTTTGTACATATTCTTAAAAATCCTGCTACCCTTTTTATGGTTTTTTCTATTTTCGTGCAAAGAAGGACCCTTTCGACCCGCTCATTGGCTTGTCCCGGCGGGGTTTCTATGGTATACTGAATAAAATTCTATCAAAAAATCGGGTAAAGCTGTACCGTTTGTGCAAAAACCGGACGGGCACCTGCCTTATCCTATTGGAAACAGGAGGGCATTTATGACAATTCGAGACATCCGGGACATCCTGGAAGCGAAAGTACTCTGGGCCGACGAGGAGATCCTCTCTCACGAGGTACACACCGCCTGCGGCAGCGATATGATGAGCGACGTTCTGGCCTTTGTGAAAGACCAGGCTGTTCTGATCACCGGACTGGTGAACCCCCAGGTCATCCGCACCGCCGAGATGATGGACATCATCTGCATCGTCTTTGTCCGCGGCAAAGAGCCCGACCCTTCGATGATCGAGCTTGCGAAAGAGCGGGAGATCGCCCTTTTGGCCAGCTCCCACAGAATGTTTTCCGCCTGCGGCCTGCTGTATGAAAAAGGGCTGAGAGGAGGCGGAGAGCTGTAATGAGCCAGACCATCCGATTCCATTACGATGTTCCCGGTGATGATTTCACCCGTGCGGGCGAAGCCTCCAGCTCGGTGAAAAAGGCGCTGAAAAAGGTAGGACTGCCTGCCGATATCATCCGCAACGTGGCCATCGCCATGTACGAAGGCGAGATCAATATGGTCATCCATGCCGACGGCGGCGTTATCGACGTGGAGATCGACGCCGACTCCATTAAAATGGTGCTGGCGGACAAAGGCCCCGGCATCAAGGACATCGACCTTGCCATGCAGGAGGGCTGGTCCACCGCCCCCGACGACGTGCGCTCTCTGGGCTTTGGCGCCGGCATGGGCCTGCCCAATATGAAAAAGTATTCCGACGAAATGACCATCGAGTCCACCGTGGGCGTTGGTACCACCGTGACCATGATCGTGTACACCAAACCCCGTAAGGAGGCGTAGTCTTGAACCAATTTTTCCATTCGGTCAGGCTGGATGAGGACCTTTGCCGCGGCTGCATCAACTGCGTCAAACGCTGTCCCACCGAGGCGATCCGTGTGCGAAACGGCAAGGCCAAGATCCTCTCAGACCGATGTATCGACTGCGGCGAATGTATCCGTGTTTGTCCGCATCATGCCAAAAAACCTATCTTCGACCCCCTGTCGGTGATGGACGAGTTTGCCTATACCATCGCCCTGCCGGCGCCCAGCCTGTACGGGCAGTTCAATAACCTCGACGACGTGGAGATCATCCTGCGCGCGCTCATCGACATGGGCTTCGACGATGTGTTCGAGGTCTCCAAAGCGGCAGAGCTGGTCAGCGACGCCACCCGCAAAATGGTCAGCGAAGGACAGCTGCACAAACCCATCATCTCCTCCGCCTGCCCCACCGTGGTGCGCCTGATCCGGGTGCGCTTTCCCGATCTCATCGACCACCTGCTGCCTTTGCAGCCGCCGGTGGAGGTGGCCGCCCGCCTGGCCAAAAAAGCCGCGGCGGAAAAGACCGGACTTCCCCCCGAAAAGATCGGCTGTATCTTCATTTCGCCCTGTCCCGCCAAGGTCACCGCGGTCAAGATGCCCCTGGGCACCCGCAAGAGCGATATCGACGCGGTGGTCGCCATCCGGGACGTGTACCCCAAGCTTTTGCACTTTATGACCGAGGATAAAGGCGGTCACGAAGAAGAGTACCTCTCTTCCGGAAGAATGGGCATCGGCTGGGGCTTTTCCGGCGGCGAGTCCGATGCCATGCTCAACGACCGCTATCTGGCGGCGGACGGCATCGAAAACGTCATCCGCGTGCTGGAAGATCTGGAGGACGAAAAACTTTCCTCCGTTGACTTTGTAGAGCTCAACGCCTGCGCCGGCGGCTGTGTCGGCGGCGTTCTGACCGTAGAAAACCCCTACATCGCCAAAGCAAAGCTCAAACGGGTGCGCAAATACCTGCCCGTTTCCTGCAACCGGGTAGGGGACGGCGGCGTTCCCTATCTGATGAAATTCGACGAAGAGATCCAGTACGAGCCGGTCCTTCAGCTGGATGCCAACATCATGGTGGCGCTGGAAAAACTGGGTCAGATCGAAGAGATCGCCAAAGCCTTCCCCGGCATCGACTGTGCCGCCTGCGGCGCCCCCAGCTGCAAAGCACTGGCGGAGGACGTGGTCCGCGGCTACAACACCCCCGATGCCTGCGTGTTCCTGATGAAAAACCGCATGCAGAAATCGGCGCTGGAGGATAACATCTACTCGCTGGAAGATCCGCTCACCGGCAATAAAAACGACTGACCGACCCCAAGGAGGAGCATTATGAAAACAGTTTCCATGGCAAAGATCGCCGAGACCTGCGGCTTTGCTGTTCTGGCAGGAGCCGACAGCCTCGAAAAAGAGGCGGATAAGGTCTTTTGCTGCGATCTTTTAAGCTTTGTTATGGGCAGAGCCCCCGCCGACTGCGCCTGGATCACCGTGATGGGCAATGTCAACTCCATCGCCGTGGCGGTTCTGGCGGACGTTGCCGGCATCATTCTGGCCGAAGGCGCCGATCTGGATGCCGAAGCCAAAATGCGGGCGGATACCCAGGGCATTCCGGTGCTGGCCTCGAAAGAGCCCATCTTTGATACCGGACTGCGGATCCAAAAGCTGCTGGAAGAATAAGCGGTGCCGCCTTCGGGCGGCACTTTCCACAGGAAAGGAGGGCACGCTGTGGAAAAAGTCACTTATGATCTGCATACCCACTCGGCGTTGTCCCCCTGCGGCGACAATGACATGACGGTCAACAACATGGTCAATATGGCGGTGCTGAACGGCATCCGGTACCTGGCCGTCACCGACCACAACAGCTGCAAAAACTGCCCCGCCGCCATGAAGGTCGCCGAGGCGCTTCCCATTACCGTCATCCCCGGCATGGAATTATGCACCAGCGAGGAGGTCCACGTGGTCTGCCTCTTTCCGACGTTGGAGAGCGCCATGGACTTTGACAAGGTGGTCCACGACGCCCTGCCGCCTATCCAGAACCGACCCGAGATCTTCGGTGAGCAGCGGATCTTGAACGAACTGGACGAGACGGTGGGGGAGGAACCCTACCTTCTCATCAACGCCACCTCCATCTCCATCGAGGACGTGGTGCCGCTGGTAAAACAGTTCGGCGGGGTTTGTTGGCCCGCCCACATCGACAAAAGCTCCACCAGCGTCTTTTCCAACCTGGGCTACTTTTCCCCCGACTGGGGCTTTTCCATCATCGAGATCTCCGACCGCAGCCGCATCGAAGAGTTTGCCCCCAAGATCCCCGGCTTTGCGGATATGCTGGTGCTGACCAATTCCGATGCCCACTATCTGTGGGACCTGTCGCAGGGCGAAAATTTTCTGTTTAGTAACAACTTTTTAGCCGATCTTGGGTTAAAATAGAAAACAGAATATCCACCCACCGGAGGTTTTGGTATGACACAGGCATTGTCCCAGGCGCTGGTCTTTTTTCTGGCGGTGCTGTTTCTTTTGTCCATCGCGCTGCCCATGATCGCCCACTACAAAAAGCGCCCGATCCTGAAAAAAATCGGTATCCTTTGCATGATCGCCTTTTCCCTGCTTTTGGTCTTTACCCTGCTGGGATGGTTCGGATCGCTGTAAAAAACGAAAAAACGCCTTCTTTTTCCAAAAGAGGGCGTTTTTTATTGACAATTCTTTGACGGAAAAGGCGCAAAACCTCTTGCGAAAATCCGCCGCTTTGGATATAATACAAACAGGTATGGCCAAAAACATACAGATTCAGAAAGCCGAAAGGAGAACCGCAATGAACTATTCTCATGAAGTAGAGAGAATGTGCCCTGTAACCAAAGGCCCCAACCATGGTCCCGCGCCCATTCCGGAAGAAGGCAGATGGGTAAA
>JAFQTW010000001.1 GCA_017408855.1 Oscillospiraceae bacterium
AAAAAAGAAAGAAAGCGCCCTTGGGGGAGCTTTCTTTTTTTGTTTTTTGATGTATAATAAGAGGTGCTTAGTTTTTGAGGAAAGGAAGTGCCCGGTTTGGATCTGAATGCTTTTACCGCCGGCGTGGAACCCGGAGGTCTTACCCATGGCTATGAAATCAAGATACTGGTCTGCTACCTGCTGCGCCAGCTGAACCGCGGTATGACCTTTTCCCAGATCAACGATGCCCTGCTGCATCGGGGACTGGTCAACTACTTTGAATTGGCCAGCGCCTTGAGCGATCTGGTGGAATCGGGGCATCTGACCAGCCGGGATACCCAGGACAGCCGTGAAGAGGCGCTGTATGACCTGACCGCGCTGGGTCGGGAGACCGCCGACACCTTTGCGGGAACGCTGCCCGTATCGGTCAAGGAAAAAGCGGTCAAATCCGCCCGCCATCAGATGATCCGCCGCAAGATCGAGTCGTCGAACCACGCCACCATCCGCAAGGAAGAGGACGGCTACATCGTGGATCTGACCATCACCGATATCGGCTCGGATCTTTTGAAAATGTCCCTGTTCATGCCCACCGAGCAGGAGGCGAAACAGGTGCAGCAGCATTTTCTGTCCGACCCGCTTTTGACCTATAAAGGCGTACTGGCTCTTTTGACCGGCGATCTGCAAACGGTCGGTGAGCTGATCCCCACCAATGAGGATGACATTGAACTTTAAACAATAAAAAGAAAGCGGTGATACCGCTTCTTTTTTGCCCAAAAATCATTTTACATATTTTGGAGGAATCTATGGAGAAGCAATCGGTCAATGTATTACACCTTGGCAAAACGCCGCTGACCACCATCTTAAAACTGGCATGGCCCACCATCGTGGAGCAGATGATCTTTATCGTGCTCAACTTCAGCGATACGGCCATGGTCGGCGCGTTGGGTGCCGCATCCACTGCGGCGGTGGGAATCACCTCCACCAGTATCTGGCTGGTGGAAAGCATCATCTCCGCTGTCAGCGTGGGACTTTCCATTCAGCTGGCGCAGGCCATCGGTGCGGAGGAAATATCGCAGGCCAAAAAGGTGGTGGGACAGTCGCTTCTGACCAGTCTGGTGCTGGGCGCCGTTTTAAGCGGAGGATTTTTCGCCCTGCATTGGCATCTTCCCCACTGGCTGGGTGCCGAAGCGGACGTTCTGCCTTTGGCACAGGCATATCTCAGGGTGGTTTCCTTTTCTTTGTTTTTCAATATGTTTTCCACCGTTTTTTCCTCCCTGCTGCGCTGTATGGGCGATACCCAAACCCCTTTGCGGTATAATTTTCTGGCGATCATCCTCAACATCATCTTTAACTTCCTTCTGATCTTCCCCACCCGGACCATGCACGTTCTGGGGCTGGAGATCCCCATGATCGGTGCGGGATTGGGCGTGGCCGGCGCCGCATTGGGAACGGTCCTCTCCATCGGCGTTTCGGGCCTTCTCCTGTTCATCGCTCTGTGCGACAAGCGCCGTGCGATCCATCTGACCTTTGAAAAAGATAACCTGCGCCCCAACACGAGGATCCTTGGCAACATGGTCCGCCTGGGCGTTCCGGTAGCGCTGGAGCAGTTTATCTCCACCTCGGGACAGGTCGCTTCCACCCGTATCGTTTCCACCCTCGGAACGGTGGCAGTGGCGGCAAACACCCTGGCCGTCAACGCCGAAAGCCTTTCTTATATGCCCGCTTACGGCGTCTCGGTGGCCACCACCACTTTGGTGGGACAGTCCATCGGTGCCGGCAAAAAGGACAGCGCCATGAACTTTGGCAAGGTGGCAAACCGTCTGGGCTTCACCGCCATGATCTTTGTGGGCGTGCTGCTGTTTGTTCTGTCGGAATTTCTGATCTCCCTGTTCACCCGTGACAAGGCCGTTATCGAGCTGGGCGCGCAGATGCTGCGGATCGTTGCGGTGGCGCAGCCGCTCAACGCCTCCTGCTCGATCCTCTCCGGCGCTTTACGCGGCGCGGCGGATGCCAAAACGCCCTTTTTCATCAGCGTTTTCGGCATGTGGGCGCTTCGTGTTCCGCTGGCCTTGCTGTTCGTTTTCGTGTTCCACTGGGGACTTGCCGGCTACTGGTTCGCCATGATCATCGACAACATGACCAAGGGTGCCTTGAGCATCTACTTTTTCCGCCGCGGAAAATGGGCGGAAAACAATGCTCTTTCGGCAGAATAACGCGGTTTTTCCAAAAGATTCGGGCGCAAAATGCCCGAATCTTTTTCTTTTCTCTTTGATTTGTTGGATAATTTCCCGTATTTTTTCCCCGAAAGACGGCAAACTTGTCTCCATTCTTGTCAAAGCGAAGAAAAAACACTATAATAAACAGGTATGCATCAAAAGAAAGAAAGGATGGCACACATGGAACAATTTGCAGAGATCGCGGCGCGCATCCGTGAGTTGCGCGATGCCTGCGGCTTTACGCAGGAAGAACTGGCAAAGGAGATCGGCATTGACGTGTCCGTCCTGCGCGGTTACGAAGAAGACGGCTATAACATCCCCATCAGCGTGATCTACAAGATCGCCACTTTGTGCGGGGTGGATTTCACCGAGATCCTCACCGGAAACGATCCCCGTCTGGACACCTATCAGGTGGTGAAAAAAGGACAGGGCCTTTCGGTCGAGCGTGTTCCCGGCTATGATTTCGAGGACCTTGCCTACCGCTTCTCCCACAAGATCATCCAGCCTCTGCGGGTACGCCTGCAGCCGGATGATGCGCAGCCTGCGCTGATCACCCACACCGGTCAGGAATTCAACCTGGTTCTGGAAGGAAAGGTCAAAGTCCTTTTTGATGACAAGGAGCTGATCCTGGAAGAAGGCGACTCCATCTATTTTAACCCCCTGTATCCCCACGGACAGGTCTGTGCCGACGACAAACCCGCGGTCTTTCTGACCGTCATCGCAGAATAAGGCACAGACAAAGGAGATCATTATGCTGTTAGACCGCTTTTTGCCTCGCATGGAGTTTGACTCCTACGAGGACTTCAAGAAAAACTACCGATGCGAGGTTCCCGAAACCTTCAACTTCGGCTTTGATATCGTAGACGAATGGGCAAAGCAGGAGCCGGACAAGATGGCTCTCGTCTGGTGCAATGACCACGGCGAGGAAAAACGCTTTACCTTTACCGACATCAGCCGACTTTCCAACCGTGCTGCCAACTTTTTTAAGGCGCACGGCGTAAAAAAAGGCACCGTCGTGATGCTGGTGCTGCGCCGCCGCTGGGAATACTGGGTCTGCGCCACCGCTTTGCACAAGCTGGGCGCTACTTTGATCCCCGGCTCTTTGCAGCTGACCAAAAAAGACTTGGTTTACCGTGCCAACGCCGCCAAGATCCATATGATCGTCTGCGTGGACGACGATTTCGTCATCCGTCAGGTGGAAGAAGCCATGCCCGAAGCCCCCACGCTGCAGTACCGCGCGCTGGTCGCTTCGAAAAAAGAGGGCTGGATCGATTTTTCCGCTGAACTGATGCAGTATCCCGAGGATTTTGCCCGCCCCACCGGCGAAGAGGCCCACAGCATCAATGATATTATGCTGGTTTACTTCACCTCCGGCACCACCGGTATGCCCAAGATGGTGCGCCACAACTTTGCCCATCCGCTGGGACATATCGTTACCGCAAAATACTGGCATCGGGTGCAGGAAGATAAACTTCATATGAGTGTTTCCGACTCCGGCTGGGCCAAATTCGGCTGGGGCAAGATCTACGGACAGTGGATCTGCGGTGCCACCATATTCTGCTATGACATGGACAAATTCGTCCCCCTCAACCTGCTGAAAAAGCTGGAGCAGTACAAAGTCACCACCTTCTGCGCACCGCCTACCATGTTCCGCTTTATGCTGCAGGAGGATGTGACCAAGTTTGATCTTTCTTCCATCCAGCACTGCTGTATTGCCGGCGAGCCACTCAATCCCGAAGTGTTCAAGCAGTGGGAAAATCTCACCGGTCTTAAGCTGTACGAAGGCTTCGGGCAGAGTGAATCCTCTGTTTTTGTGGGCAACTTTGCTCCCTGGGTCGAGCCGAAACCCGGCTCCATGGGAAAACCCGCTCCTCTTTACGATGTAGACCTGCGCAATGCCAACGGTCAGTCCTGTGAGGACGGTGAAGAGGGCGAGATCTGCATCCGCATCAAGGGCGGACAGTGGCCCACCGGTCTCTTCACCGGCTACTATCTCAACGACGAGCTGACCCAGGAGGCATTGGGCGGCGAATGGTACAACACCAAAGACGTAGCCTGGCGGGACAGCAAAGGCTACTTCTGGTTCGTGGGACGAAACGACGACGTGATCAAATGCTCCGGCTACCGCATCGGACCCTTCGAGGTAGAAAGCGCGCTGACCGAGCATCCCGCTGTTGTGGAATGTGCCGTCACCGCAGCGCCCGATCCCATCCGCGGACAGGTGGTCAAGGCGACCATCGTTCTGGCCAAGGGATATTCCCCTTCCCCCGAGCTGACCAAAGAGCTGCAGACCTATGTAAAAAAGGTCACTGCGCCGTACAAGTATCCCCGCATCGTGGAATATGTGGACGAGCTGCCCAAGACCCTCGGCGGCAAGATCAAGCGTGCCGAGATCCGTCACAAAGACCACCAGTAAACCCAAAAGACCTTCCCACGGAAGGTCTTTTTCTTTTGCCGCCACTATGGTATAATGTGGGAAAGAGGTGTTATTATGGACATAAATCATATTTTTTCTATGTATGACCCTCGTCCGCCGGAGAGCTATGATTTTTTCGACACAAGCCGTGGAAAAGATGACTTTCGTCAGGTCTATCTTGTTGCATGGAAGGATAAAAAACTGGCGGTCAAGATCGCAAGCAATGATTTTACGACATCCGAGAGGGTAATCGCCTGGCAAAATACAATTCGTGCTTATCGTTCGCTGGGATTTTATTCTCCACAGATTGTACCAAACAGGAATCGTTCTCTATCTGAAAGGGTTCTCTTTGATAACAAAAAATGCATTGTTTATGCTGAAGAGTATTCCAAATTTAAAACAGCTGAGCAACATGGAGTAAAACGGTTTGACCATGGTAAAAAATACCCGTACCATGAATCTGCCATTCGTTTTTTGGCAACAATCGGTTTTGCAAATTTAAAAACCGCCGACTTTCCTTCGGGGATTTGTTTATTTGACACGTTTTCGCCCTCTGACCCATGTGATGAAATTCTGGAAACAGCTTTAGAGTTTAAGCATTTGATCCTGAGTCGATATCCAGTATATGAATATCGGTTCTCACAGATTTGGGAAAGATTTCTGGAAAACAAGGAAAAACTAAGCAAAGTATATCCACAACTCCCCCGTTCAGTTTTTCAGGCAGATTTAAACCCCGCAAATATCCTGCTTAACGATTCATTGGAGTTTGTTGGGGTTTTAGACTATAATTTGTGTGGAAAAGATACTGTCATAAACTGCATTTTCCGCGAAGCATTTACAGATTTTTATGAAGATGTTCCATGGGATAAAGAGAAAAACGTATTTTATGACCGAGAGGTAAATGAAAAAGCCCTTTCGTCGTTTTTGTTAAACCTTGACCTAATGGCTCGCTATTATCCTTTTTCAGAAATAGAACAAGATGCCGCAATTCTTTTATACCGCTATCTTCGCCCTTTTTGGTGGCAGCCTTTGCTTGCACTTCAACAAGCGCAAACAATCGAGCAAGTCGATCAAATCCTTTCATGGATTGAGAAAGAGCAAGTACGTGAAATCGATTTCAAAACTATTATGACATAACCAAAGGAGGTACCCTTATGAACAGCATTTTTACCCGCCGCTCGGTACGAGAATACGAAAAACGCCCGGTGGAAACGGAAAAGCTCGAGCGCATCCTGCGTGCCGGTATGCAGGCCCCTTCCGCCATGAACCGGCAGCCCTGGGAGGTCGTGGTCATCACCGACCCGGACAAGATCGCTGAAGTCGCTGCCATCACCCCCTACGGCGGACCTGCCGCAAGAGCGCCCATGGTACTGGTTCCCGTCTGCAACAAAGAATTTGCCGGCGAAAAGAACCGCTACTGGGAGCAGGACCTTTCCTCGCTGGTGCAGAACATCCTTCTGCAGATCGTGGAAGAAGGTCTGGGCGGCTGTTGGATGGGCATCTACCCCGATGAAAACCGCACACAGCAGCTGGCGGATGCCATTGGCGCACCGGAGAATATCATCCCCTTTGCCATGATCTCGGTGGGCTATCCCCTGCAGGAAAACAAATTCGTAGACCGCTATCATCCTGAGCGTGTACATTACGGAAAATACTAAAAAAGAAAAGAAAAAGCAGGCTTTTACGATGGAAAAGCCTGCTTTTTTTCATGATATTTCCGTACTTTTTCTTCGATTTTCCGCAAAAATTCCCCGGCTTGCACCTGAAAGGTCCCCTGATGATGCACATATTCTTTTCCCAGCTGTCCCATCCGAAGCCGCTCCTCTTTTTCCATGGCAGCGAGCTTTCGCACCGCCTCGGACAACTCTTTCG
>JAFQTW010000025.1 GCA_017408855.1 Oscillospiraceae bacterium
GACCTGACCGTTAACCTGGCAAAAGGCGCAACCTACGAGGAGATCTGTGCTGCTGTTAAAGCTGCTTCTGAGGGCGAGCTGAAAGGTATCCTGGAGTACGTTGACGAGGACGTTGTATCCTCCGACTTCATCCACGATCCTCACACCTCCATCTTCGATGCAAAAGCTGGTATCGCACTGACCGACAAGTTCGTTAAACTGGTTGCTTGGTACGACAACGAGTGGGGTTACTCCAACAAAGTCCTGATGCTGATCGAGCATATGGCTAAAGTTGACAACGGCTGCTGCTGCTAGTTTCAACGAAACGGAATAAAACCGACTCAAAGACCGCGATCGTTATGATCGCGGTCTTTTTTTGTTTTACTGTGGGGGACACATTTTGCGAAGTGTCGCACTCTCTGTCTGGAAAAATGTTGGAATAAAGGGGACTATGGCAAAAAGAGAGGAAAACTTTGTCGGGTTTTCATAATTTGTTTTCAATATATTGGGATATAATGACTATATTGCACAATTTTCTATTGCAATGTGAGGAAAGTATGGTACAATAGAGACATAAAAATCGTCTTGCCGCACCCGAAAGCGGTTTCGGGTGCTTTTCCGCGTGGGTGATTATCCGGATCCGCGGAAAGAGACACGGCTCTTTTACAGGGAGCCGCCCTGTGAAAAAGCCGGTTTTTATCAGACGAATACGGACAGTTGTCCGTGTATGAAGGAGGTTTTTTCCTTGAGGAAAAAAGAATGGATCGCAATGCTTTTGGCAGGCGGACAGGGCAGCCGTCTTTACAGCCTGACCAAGAATCTGGCAAAACCTGCAGTACCCTTTGGCGGCAAATATCGAATCATCGACTTCCCGCTGTCCAACTGCGTTAACTCGGGCATTGACACCGTTGGTGTTTTGACCCAGTATCAGCCCCTCGTACTCAACGAGTACATCGGCAGCGGTCAGCCCTGGGACCTGGACCGTCAGGAAGGCGGCGTTTTTGTGCTGCCCCCTTATCAGAAGAGCTCCGGTTCCGACTGGTACACCGGTACCGCAAACGCTATCTATCAGAATATCCCGTTTATCGAGAGATATGACCCGGAATATGTTCTCATTCTCTCCGGCGACCATATCTACAAAATGGATTACGAGAAAATGCTCGCATTCCACAAAGAGAAAAATGCGGACTGCACCATTGCTGTTCTGCAGGTCCCCATGGACGAAGCTTCCCGTTTCGGTATCATGAACTGCGAACCCGACGGCAAAGTGTATGAGTTTGAAGAGAAACCCAAAAATCCCAAGAGCAATCTGGCTTCGATGGGTATCTACATCTTCAGCTGGAAGAAACTGCGCAAATATCTCGAAGAGGATGCCGCAGTTCCCGGCTCTGCCAATGACTTTGGCAAAAACATCATCCCCAATATGCTGGCAGCAGAAGAAAAGATGTACGCATGGGCATTCGACGGCTACTGGAAAGACGTTGGTACCATCGATTCTCTGTGGGAAGCAAACATGGACCTGCTGGATCCCAAAGTTCCCATGTCTCTGTACGATGAGGACTGGAAGATCTACGCGAAAAACCCGGCACTGCCTCCGCACTACATCGCTGATACCGGCCGCGTGGTCAACTCCATGATTACCGAAGGCTGCGTGATCGAAGGCGAGGTAGACTTCTCCGTTATCTTTGCAGGCGTTACCGTCGAAGAGGGCGCCAAAGTCCGCGACAGTATCATTATGCCCGGCAGCGTTGTGAAAAAAGGCGCGGTTGTGGATTATGCCATCGTAGCGGAAAATACTGTCATCGGCGAAGGCGCACAGATCGGTGCCCGTCCCGAAGATATGGCAAATATCGATGACTGGGGCGTTGCGGTAGTCGGCAACGGCGTAAACATCGGCGCCGGCGTAAAAGTAGCACCCAAGGCGATGGTGGAAACTGATATCGCTGCTGAGGAGGTAGTTGGAAAATTATCAAACGTACTGCGATGGGAATCATCTTTTCCAATATGCATGACAACGACCTGGGAAGCCTGACCCGCGGCAGAACCACCGGTTCCATCCCTTACGGCGGCAGATACCGTCTGGTGGACTTTGTTCTGTCGAGCATGGTCAACTCCGGCATCAGCGAAGTAGGCGTTGTTACCAAATCCAATTATCAGTCTCTGATGGAGCATCTGGGCTCCGGCCGTGAGTGGGATCTGGCCCGTAAAATCGGCGGTCTGACCATTCTGCCTCCTTACTCCAGCGGCGATAATCAGGGCATCTACGCCGGCAGACTCGACGCGCTCAGCGGCGTTGCCGGTTACATCAAAAACAGCCGTGCCGAGTATGTGGTCATGGCTGACTGTGACGTGATCGCGAACCTGGACTTCCAGAAAATGATCGCTTATCACGAAGAAAAAGGCGCAGAGATCACTCTGGCATACCGTCGTGAGAACATCACCCGTGCCGGCAACGAGAATGTTCCGGTTCTGGATGTATTCGATGACGGAAAAGTGGCTCAGGTTTGGCTGGCTCCCCAGAAAGACGGCGAGCAGAATATTTATCTGAACGTTGCCATCATGAAGCGTGATCTGCTGGTCAAGATCGTAGAAGAGGCCCGCGGCCGCAACAAACGTTCCTTCAAAAAGGATATCCTGATGGATAAAGCCGCTACGCTGCGGATCTACGGCTACACCATCGACAGCTGCCTGATGCGTATCAACTCTCTGCAGAGCTACTATGACGCCAGCATGGCACTGCTCGACGGCGAGACCCGCAAAGAACTGTTCCCCGCCGAAAAACCCATCCTGACCCGCGTACGGGATCAGGTTCCCGCAAAATACGGTCTGGCTGCAAAAGTTCAGAACTCTCTGGTTGCTGACGGCTGTATCGTAGAAGGCAAGATCGAAAACTCCATCATTTTCCGCGGCGCGAAGATCGGCAAAAACGCAGTGGTGAAAAACTGTGTCATCATGTCCGGCGTAGTGGTAGGTGACGGCGCGCATCTGGAATATGTGGTTGCTGACCGCGATGCCACCATCCGCGATACCAGAACGCTGATCGGTTACGAGACCTACCCGCTGTTCGTAGAGAAAGGCAGCATGATCTAATTGCCATCGGCAACATTATAATCAGGAGGAACTTTCTATGAAAATTCTTTATGCTGCCAGCGAGGCGCTGCCTTTTATGGCATCCGGCGGTCTGGCCGATGTGGCAGGAAGCCTGCCCAAAGCCATCCGCGATAAAATGCACGCATGCCGCGTGGTCATGCCGCTGTACAGCGACATCAAGCCCGAGCTGCGCGCGAAAATGAAGTATGTGACCAACTTTACCGTGAACCTGTCCTGGAGAAACCTCTACTGCGGTGTTTACGAAGCCAACCACAACGGCGTTGTTTACTACTTCATCGATAACGAATACTATTTCAAACGTCCCGGTCTGTACGGCTATTACGATGACGGCGAGCGCTTTGCGTTCTTCTCCCGCGCCATCCTCGAGATGCTCAACCACATCGAGTATGCGCCTGAGATCATCAGCTGCAATGACTGGCAGACTTCTCTGGTTCCCGTTTATCTCAACCTGTTCTATCGGGGCGAGAAGAAATTCCGGGATATCAAAACCGTCCTGACCATCCACAACATCCAGTATCAGGGCAAATACGGCATCGAGATGGCACACGACGTGCTGGGCATTCCCCACAACGCACTGCCGATCATCGAATACGATGGCTGTGTCAACTACATGAAGGGCGGTATCGACCAGTGTAACATGGTCACCACCGTTTCCAAAACCTATGCCGAAGAGATCCTGGATCCCTGGTTCTCCCACGGCCTCGACCGTATCCTGCATCCCCGTCAGTTCAAGCTGACCGGTATCCTCAACGGTATCGATGTCAAAGGCAACGATCCCGAGACCGACCCCAATCTGGCCGCACCCTTCTCCGCGAAGGATCCTTCCGGCAAAGCCATTTGTAAAAAGGCGCTGCAGGAAGAGATGGGTCTGCCCCAGCGAGAGGACGTTATGGTTCTGGGCATCGTTACCCGACTGGTCGATCATAAAGGTCTGGATCTGGTCAAATACATCGGCGAAGAGATGCTCCAGCAGGATATCCAGCTGGTCGTTCTGGGTTCCGGCGAGTATATGTATGAGGCATTCTTCGAGGAGATGCAGCGGAAGTATCCCGAAAAAGTGGCGTTCACCAAAGGCTTTATCCCGCCTCTGGCAAAACGCATCTACGCCGGCGTTGACGCCTTCCTGATGCCCTCCAAGTCCGAGCCCTGCGGTCTGGCACAGATGATCGCACTGCGCTACGGCACTCTGCCCATCGTCCGCACCACCGGCGGTCTGAAAGACTCCATCAAGGATCTGGGCGGCGAGGACGGCAATGGCTTTACCTTCCAGGCATATAATGCCCACGATATGTTCGACGCAGTCAAACGCTGTCTGGCTCTGTACGAGGACAAAGAGGCTTGGAAAGCCGCCGTTCAGCACGCACTGGAATGTGACTTCAGCTGGAAGAAATCCGCTGCGGAATACATCGCCATGTACAAAAAAGTGCTGGAAAGCTGATCAAAAAAACAAAACCCCTGACCCAACGGTCAGGGGTTTTTCTTATTCTCCCAGCAAAATCCGGA
>JAFQTW010000026.1 GCA_017408855.1 Oscillospiraceae bacterium
AAAAGCCCCGCGATCCCAATCCCTACAACGCTGAACAAAGCAAAGAGAAAGGAATAAAACCATCCGTACCAGCCGCTTTCCGGAAACTGCAAAAGAAAGCTGATCACGAAAACGCCGATCGGAACGGTCAGACATTTTTTGCGGAACATCCAAAAGCCCAACATCCCCAGTGCCGGCATGATGAGAAAGTTATAAAACACGCCGATGGAGGTGCCGGTCAGCAGCGACCCAAGCACGGTTCCTGCCAGCAAAAGAGCAAATCCCAGACCAAACGACGTTTTGCGTACCGACCGCAGGATCTTTTGGTCCAGCGACTCCTCCGGCTGCTCAGAAATCGGCGGCTGCGCCTGTCTGCAGTGTTCGCACTGCCGCAGATGCTCCTGTACCACACGGCAGCTTTCTTCGCTGGCGACCCCATCCTGCACCAGAGGCAGAAGGTCCCGGATCACTTCACAGGGAAAACTCATCTTCGTTCCTCCTTTTCCAGTTGCTGTTTCAGCCAGGTTCTAAGCCGGTGCTCAATGACCCGGGCGGAACTTTCGCTGATGGATAATCTCTGCGCGATCTCCGCATAGCTGTATCCGGAAACGCGCATATGAAATACACTTTGTGTCCGCTCATCCTTTTCCGCTACCAAACGGCGGATCCTTTCGAGGGTCTCCCTTCGGTCGGCGGATTCTTCCAGCGAGGTAAGTACATATCGCTCCAAAAGGTCGCTTTCCTGCACCGTCTCCCGTTTTTTCCGCAGACTTTTCAGCCACAGGTTTCTCGCGATGGCGAAAAGCCAGGTCCTTACCGAGCTTTCGCCCCGAAACCGCCCGATGCCGAGCATCGCCTGCAGAAAGGTCTCCTGCAAAAGGTCTCCCGCCGCTTCCCTGTCGCCTGTCAGCGCAAGAAGGTAACGGTACAGCTCATCCTTGTGCCGCCGATACAGCTGTTCCATTTCTTTCATGCCGACCGTTCCCTCCTTTCTAACCGTTAGTACCGCTAAAAAGGCAAATGTTACAGAAAAACGAAAAACGCCCCGAATCCATTCGGGACGTTCCGATCTATTTTGCCTGACGCATGGCCTGCAGCTCGTTCATAAAGGTCTCGATGTCCGCAAACTGGCGGTAAACCGATGCAAAACGAACGTAGGCGACTTCATCCACCTGTTTGAGTTTTTCCAGCGCAAGCTCGCCCAAACGGTAAGAGGTGATCTCGCGGTCGAGGGAATTGAGGATATCCGCCTCGATCTCATCCACCAGCTTTTCGATTCGGTCGAGAGACACGGGGCGCTTTTCGCAGGCGCGCAAAAGACCGTTGATCAGCTTGGTCCGGTCAAAGCTCTCACGGGAGCAGTCCTTCTTGATCACGATGATGGGCATGGTCTCCACCGATTCGTAGGTGGTAAACCGCTTGGCACATTTTAAACATTCCCGACGGCGGCGGATCCGTTCATCGACCGCACGGGAATCGATTACTTTGCTGTCGTCAAAACCGCAAAAGGGACACTTCATTGTCAATTCCTCCACCTGTTGTTTGGTATCTGTATCTTTTTATATTATACCATCGGTAGTGGTAAATGACAAGAAAAAACACTACATTTTCCCATCATTTTTCGAATGAATATTCACGCTCTTTTGTTGTAATCCGCCCGGGGAAAGGATATAATATCCATAGACATCATTTATCCGACCAAAGGAGTTTTGATATGAGCAAAGTAGTTTGGAAGCCCGGTACCCTGCTGGCGCCGGTCCCCGCGGTGATGGTTTCCTGCGGGACGATGGAAAAGTCCAACATCATCACCATCGCCTGGACCGGCATCGTCAATTCCGACCCTGCCATGACCTATATTTCGGTCCGTCCTTCCCGCTATTCCTACGATCTGATCCGGGAAAGCGGCGAGTTCGTGATCAATCTGACCAACGACAAACTGATCCGAGCCACCGACCTGTGCGGCGTCAGATCCGGTCGGGACGGGGACAAATTCCAGCTGGCAAAGCTGACCAAAGAGCCGGCATCCCAGCTCGCCTGCCCGATGATCGCCGAAAGCCCCATCTCGCTGGAATGCCGTGTCAAACAGGTGATGCCGCTGGGCTCTCACGATATGTTTTTGGCCGAGATCGTGGCGGTCAACGTGGATGAATCGCTGCTGGATGAAAAGGGCAAGCTCCATCTTTCCCGCGCGGGTTTGATGAGCTATTCTCACGGCGAATACTTCGGTCAGGGACGGCGTCTGGGCAGCTTCGGCTGTTCGGTGCGGAAAAAAACGCCGCCCAAAAAGACCAACAAACGTAAATGATCTGACGAAGGCCGCTTTATGCGGCTTTCCTTTTTGGAGGAAAACGATGAAACGACTCATTAGCCTTCTTCTGGTCCTTTCCCTTTTGCTGACGGGATGCTCCCTCTCCCCCTCCGCCAGCTCCGCAGTCTCTTCTCTGCCGCCTGCACAGAACAGTCTGACCGGCGAAAGACCGCTTTTGCAGCGAAAGGACATTGCCTTTTCCGAGATGGTGTTTGTCCGTCCCGATCTGGAAGAGACGATCGCCGCATACCGGGACTTTGCCCGCCGCATCAAGGAAGAGCCGGATCAGATCCTTCAGATCTGGGATGAAGAAGCGGCTCTGTGCCGCAGCTACTATAACATGTACACCCTCTCTCAGCTGCAGTTCAGCCTGGACACGACCAACGAACAGTACACCGAAAACTATCAGTATATGCAGGATTTTCTGACCCAGCTGCGCCCCGCTTCCATGGAATTCACCCGGGCGATCCTGGACCATCCGCAGCGGGCCGAGATCGAAAAAGAAGTGGGCAAAGCGGTACTGCAGACCATGCAGACCGGCAGCGAAAACTATTCCGAAGCACAGATCGAACTGGATCTGGAGGAAAACCGTCTGACCACCGAATACACCCAGATCCTCAGTCAGGATGTGGTGCTGGAAACCCCGGAATACGATTTTACCGTTTCCGATCTGTACTACTTTCTCTATCAGGGCAGCCATCGGGAAAAACAGCTGGCATCCCAGCTGCTGGAAGAGTATTACGCTGCTCTCGGCGAGGACTGCGGCGAGATCTTTTCTCAACTGGTGCAGCTGCGCACCGAAAAAGCCCGGTCCGCCGGCTTTACAGACTATTTGGACTACTACTATGACTGCAACGACCATCGGGGCTACGGTCGGCAGGAGATCGAGCAGTTCCGTCAAGCGGTCAAGACCTACCTGATCCCCCTTTACCGGCAGCTGAAAGAAGAGGCGGAAACTCGTCTCGGCAGACAGCTGGATCTGTTTGGCTACACCAGTCCCCTGCCGGAACAGTCGCAGATCCGGTACAAAAGCAGCATCACCAGCTCAGAGGAACTGGCGGAATCCGCCCTGCAGATTCTTCGGAAAATGTCCCCCGAGACCCGGGAAATGGTGGATTATATGGAAGAGTACGAGCTTTTTGATCTGATCTCCTCTCCCACCAAAGCTTCCGGCGCTTTTACCACCTATTTCTACGGATGGCAGCTGCCCTTTGTCCTGTCCAATTACGACGATGCAGGCACCTACATCCACGAATTCGGTCATGCGCTCAACTTCTTCCGCGCCGAACCCACCCGCTACATGGAACAGGATCTGCAGGGCTCGGACATCTCCGAGATCCACTCGCAGGCACTGGAGCTTTTGGCCCATCCCTGGCTGGACGAGATCTACGCTGACCCGGCTGCTGCGGAAAAATCCAACCTGTTTGACCTTTGCTTTACCGTTTTGTCCGCTGTGATGGTCGACGAATTCCAGCATATCCTCTACGAAAATCCGCAGATGACCCATCCGCAGCGCTGTGAGAGCTACCGGCTTTTGCAGCTGGAATACTTCGGTGAAGTCGATTATCTGGGACTTTCCTATCTGGAAACCGGCTGCGACTGGATCGAGATCCATCACCTGTTCGAAGCACCGATGTACTACGTGGAATACGCCATCACCGCTGTGGCGGCTATGGGCTTTTGGCAAAAGGCACAGTCCGACTGGGACAGCGCTTTTTCCGATTATATCCGCTTTATAGACCTTCCCAATCATCTGAATTTGCCCGATTCCCTGTCCCTTGCAGGTCTTGACGATGTTTTTGCTGAGGACACCATCCGCCGTCTGGCAGAGCAGCTGACCGCTGCTTTCGGGAAAGTGTCGTAGATTTATACAAAATTTCTTATATATTTTGCAAAAAACTGTTGAGTTTGTCCTCTTTTTGGTGTATAATAAAAACAAATAAGGATTAACCTTTTTCTTTGCTTCCTCTCCCCTTGCGGGAAATTTCATATAAAGGGGTTGAATCTATGAATATTGTGATCACTGCCAGAAAGACGACCGTTAAAGACTCTTTCAAAGAACGCATCGAGAAAAAACTGGCCAAATTTGACCGTTTCTTCGACGATGCCACCGCCAATGTCGTCGTGACCAACGAAAGGGACCGCGAGACAGTGGAGATCACGATTCAGGCCATGGGAATGTTCTTCCGGGCGGAAAAAACCACCGCTGACCGTGTAGACTCCCTGGAATCGGTGACCGACTCCCTGATGAAGCAGATCATCCGGAACAAAGCCAAGCTGCAAAAGCGTTTCCGCCCTGCTGCTTTCGAAGAACCCATTCCGGAAGAGCCGCTTTACGAAGAAGAGGACGTCAATGTTGTTAAGGTCAAACGATTCCCCGTGAAGCCCATGACCGAGGAGGAGGCCATTTTGCAGATGAATCTGCTGGGTCACACCTTCTTTATGTTCCGCAACGCACAGACCGGCGAGATCAACGTAGTATACGCCAGAAAGAACGGCGACTACGGTCTGCTCGTGCCGGAAGAAGAATAACCGATCCATCGGCGGCATCTCAGTATGCCGCCTTTCTTTTTGTCCGTACCGCTTGCGGACGGTACTGCCGGCATAGTATAATAGACCCATTACAAGAAAAGGTCAGGTAACTGCATGAACGAACTGAAATTTTCCGCCCCTTGTCTCTTTGGTCTGGAAAGTGTTCTTTCCGGCGAATTAAAACGGATGGGCGCTGACAATATTGCAAGCGAAAACGGACGTGTCACCTTCACCGGCGGCTGGGACACCCTAGCCAAAGCCAATCTTTGGCTGCGGACCGCTGAACGTGTCCTGATCGAACTGGCTTCTTTCCGCGCCGAAAGCTTCGAGGAGCTGTTCCAGGGCGTTCTCAAGATCCCTTTCGAAGAGTTTCTCGGCAAAGACGACGCGTTTCCGGTCAAAGGATGGTCCCTCAACTCGCAGCTGGCCAGTGTTCCCAACTGCCAGTCCATCATCAAAAAAGCAGCCGTCCGCCGGATGGAACAGCACTATCATCAAAGCTGGTTCACCGAGACCGGTGCCATGCACCAGATCCAGTTTTCCATTTTGAAAGATCAGGTGACCATCTATCTGGACACCTCCGGTGCGGGACTGCACAAACGCGGCTACCGGCAGACCTCTCTGCTGGCACCCATCAAAGAGACCCTGGCTGCCGGGATCGTAGACTTTACCCGTCTGTATGATGATTCGGTGCTGTATGATCCCTTCTGCGGATCCGGCACTTTGCTGATCGAAGGTGTTTTAAAGGGCATGAACATTGCGCCCGGCATCAACCGCCGTTTTGCTGCCGAAAAATGGGGATGCATCCCTGCCGCTGTTTGGAAAGATGCCCGTCACGATGCGCTGGATGCCATCCGTCGGGATGCCACCATCAGGGGTTACGGTTCCGATCTTGACCCGCAGGCGGTGGAACTGACCGCGGCAAACGCCAAAAAAGCCGGCATCGGCGGACACATCCGCACCAGGGTTGCGGACATCGGCGACTTTACCCTGCCTGAAGGAAAAGCCATCATCCTGTGCAACCCGCCCTACGGCGAACGTCTTTTGGAGATCCGCCAGGCAGAAGAATTATACCGCACCATGGGACGGGTCTTTGAAAAGTCCCCGGGCAAGAGCTTTTACATCATCAGCCCCCACGAGGAGTTTGAAAAGTTCTTCGGACGTCCTGCTGACCGCCGCCGAAAGCTGTACAACGGCATGATCAAGTGCCAGCTGTTCATGTACTATGCCAAATAGCGGCAAGGTGCCGCAGCCACACGCAGGATCTCCTCTTCTTCCCTGTCGTGCGGTGCCCGATAGCGATACTGCCATGGATCTCTTTGGTCTGCGCGCGGGGCGCGAGTGCAAGGTGCCGCAGCCACACGCAGGATCTCCTCTTCTTCCCTGTCGTGCAGTGCCCGATAGCGACACCGCCATGGATTTCTTCAGTCTGCACACAAGCTGCCAACCATTTTAATCAAAAAAGCCCATCCGTTTGGATGGGCTTTTTCATTATTTTTGCTCTTTTTTCATTTTTCCGATCTCTTTTTGGGTCTTTCGCAGCATTACAAAGGCGATGATGTTGACCGGAATATAGGTCGCCGCCTGATTGAGCCACAGACCGTCCAGCTGCAGCGGCCACAACAGAGCCACCATCAGCAGCGGAAAAACGATCACGTTCGACAAGGTAAGGATGGTGGCGTTTTTCGGTTTTTCGATGGCGTTGTAGAATCCCAATGCGGCAAAGCCGAACCACCAGAAGAGATATTTTACG
>JAFQTW010000027.1 GCA_017408855.1 Oscillospiraceae bacterium
GGCTTCGGAGATCCGCCGCCGGGGGGATGAATCATTAAAGGCCGGTGGCATGTATGAATACAGCGAACATTCGACCCACCAGCGTTCCGTCGGGCAGAAGCAGCGGATCGCCATCTCCGGCATCATCGCCATGCGCCCCACATGCATCGTGCTGGACGAGCCCACCGCCATGCTGGATCCCCAGGGTCGGCGGGAGGTGCTGCGCACCATCCGTCAGCTGGGCAAACAGTACGGTATCACCGTTGTGCTGATCACCCATTACATGGATGAAGCGGCCCAGTGCGACCGGGTGGTCGTGGTGGACGGCGGCAGGATCATCCTGGAGGGAACGCCCCGTCAGGTCTTTTCGCATGTACAGGAAATGAAAGCCGTTGGGCTGGATGTTCCGCAGGTCACCGAACTGATCTGGCAGCTGAGAGAAGCGGGATACGATCTGCCCGACGACATTATCTTTGAGGATGAATGTGTCGAGGCCATTGAAAAACTGTTGGAGGCGCACCATGTCAATCATTAAAACGGTGGGCTTGACCCACACCTATTCTCAGGGCACCAGCTTTGAGAAGGCGGCGATCCGCGACATTGATCTTTCGATCAACGCAGGAGAGATGATCGGCGTGATCGGCCATACCGGATCGGGCAAATCCACCCTGATCCAGCATTTCAACGGGCTTTTGCAGCCAACTTCCGGAAAAATCTACGTGGACGGCGAGGACATCTGGGAAAAACCCAAGGAGATCCGCCGCATCCGCTTTAAGGTGGGACTGGTGTTCCAGTACCCCGAGTATCAGCTGTTCGAGGATACCGTCTACAAAGACATTGCCTTCGGACCCAAAAACATGGGCCTTTCCGAAGAGGAGATCGACCGCCGGGTCAAGGAGGCGGCGCATTTTGTGGGACTGGAAGCCCGCCACATGGAAAAGAGCCCCTTTGAGCTGTCCGGCGGACAAAAGCGCCGGGTCGCCATCGCCGGCGTTATCGCCATGAGCCCGCAGGTGCTGATCCTGGACGAGCCCACCGCCGGTCTCGACCCCAAAGGACGGGACCGCATCTTAGGGCAGATCCGCGAATACCACGAGGAACAGAAAAATACCATCCTTCTGGTGTCTCACTCCATGGAGGATGTGGCAAAATATACCGAAAAAGCCCTTGTGATGAACAAAGGGCAGATCGCCATGTTCGATACGGTGGAAAAGGTCTTTGCCCGCAGCCGTGAGATCGAAGAGATGGGTCTTGCGGTGCCGCAGGTATCCCGTGTCTTTATGTCCCTCAGCGCAAAGGGATGGCCGGTGCCTTCCAACGTGTACACCACCGATCAGGCGGTCGAAGCGGTGAAATCGGTGCTGAAAGGGGGAAAAGCGGATGCTTAAGGATATTACCATCGGACAGTATTTCCCCGGAAAATCGGTGCTGCACCGTTTGGACCCCCGCATGAAGCTTTTGCTGACCGTGGGTTATATCGTGATGCTGTTTGCGGTCAACAATCCCCTCGGACTTTTGATCGGCGTGGCATTTCTGATCTTTGCCTACGCCATCTCCACCATCCCGCCCAAAATGATCCTCAAAAGCCTCAAGCCGGTGATCCCGATCATCGTGTTCACCACCATCCTCAATATGTTCTTTGTGGAAGGGGACCCGATCTTTGAGTGGGGCTTTCTCTCGGTTTCCCGCCAGGGTCTTTTGACGGCGGTGGTCATGACCATCCGCATCATCTGCCTGATCGCGGGCACCTCGCTTTTGACCTATACCACATCGCCCATCGCCCTGACCGACGGACTGGAGCGGCTGTTAAAGCCCCTTAAAAAAGTTCATTTTCCGGTCCACGAGCTGTCGATGATGATGACCATCGCCCTGCGATTTATCCCCACCCTCATCGAAGAGACCGATAAGATCATGTCTGCCCAGAAGGCGAGAGGCGCCGATCTGGAAAGCGGCGGTCTCATGCAGCGGGCAAAGGCGCTGATCCCTATTTTGATCCCCCTGTTCGTTTCCGCCTTCCGCCGTGCCGACGAGCTGGCGCTGGCGATGGAATGCCGCTGCTACCGGGGCGACGTGGGCAGGACCCGAATGAAACAGCTGCATTATTCCTGGCAGGATGGCGCTGCCGCTGCCATCACCCTGACCTGCATCGCGCTGGTCATCTGCGTGAATATTTTTGCCCCGGTGGTCTTTTAGCCGGAAACATGAAAAAGGAGAGCGGATATGCGCAACATCCTGCTGACATTAAGCTATATCGGAACCGCGTATCACGGCTCTCAGGTGCAGAAAAACGCCCTCTCGGTCACCGAGGTGGTGCAGAACGCCATGGAAACGGTGCTGCATCGCCGCGAGGACGTAAAAGGCTGCTCACGGACCGATTCCGGCGTTCATGCCAATCGGTACTGCATGAGCTTTCACACCGAAAATCCCATCGAACTGTACGCCTTAAAGCGCAGCCTCAACGCCCTTTTGCCCGACGACATCGGGGTGCTGGATGTGCAGGAGGTGCCGGAGGATTTTCACGCCCGGTACAGCTGCGTGGGAAAACGCTATGTGTATAAGATCCACACCGGCGACGGAAAGGACCCCTTCCTCAAAGGCAGGGCGCTGGACTACTGGCCGCCTCTGGATCTTGCAAAGCTGCAGAAGATCTGCGATCTGTTCGTGGGGACCCACGACTTTCGGGGCTTTTGCAGCAAAAAGACCGACATCGAGGATACCACCCGAACCATCTACCGCTGTGAAGTTGCCCGACAGGGTGATCTCGTTCTCTTTACGGTAGAGGGGGACGGCTTTCTCTACAACATGGTCCGGATTTTGGTGGGAACGCTGCTGCGGGTCAGCGAAGGAAAGCTGACCGAAGAGCAGGTCAAACGTGCCCTTTCGGAAAGGGACCGCTCTTTGGCGGGGATCACCGCCCCGGCCCACGGGCTGTATCTGGACGAGGTGTTCTATACCCGTCCGGCCTATTGGAATGAAAAAACAAACGGAAAGGATGAGGAATAATGGGTCAGCTGGAAGATATCGAGCGTCTGCGTAAAAAACGCAACCGCCGACAGAGCATCAAACGTCTGGGAACCTTTTTGCTGGCGGTTCTGCTCTTTTTCGGCATTTTGTTCGCATGGACGGCGATCAAGTCCTCCAACATCACCGAAGTGGTCACCGGCGCGCTGGCCGAGCTGGAATCGGGCGAGGGATATCCCATCGAGTTTTCCAGCGCCACCATCCGCCAGACCGAGACCATGGGCAACAGCCTTTTGGTTTTAACCGACACCCATCTGCATATCTATAACCGACACGGAAAACTTTTGCGTTCGGTGGAGCATCAATTCACCGATCCGGTGATGAAATGCGCCGGAAGCCGCATTTTGCTGTACGACCCCGACTCCACCCGTCTGCTCATCGAGAGCAAGACCGGATCGGTGCGGGAGATGGCCTTTGACTATCCGGTGCAGTTTGCTGCCCTGTCCGCCGGAGGCGATCTGGCGGTGATCACCAACGTCCAGCGCTTTTTGGGACAGGTGGTCGTTTACTCCAGCGCATTGGGAGATCCGATCTTTTCCTGGAAAAGCGCCGAGAGCTATCTGTATCATGTGGCCTTTTCCTCCGACGGGGACAGCATCGCCGTAGCCGGCGCGCAGGTGTCAGAGGGCGATCTGGTCAGCGGACTGACCATGTACCGCTTAAACGGACAGGAGCCCTTTCTGCAGAAAGACTATGTGGGCGAAGCCATCCATGACCTTTCCTGCCAAAACGGCGAGTGGCAGATCCTCACCGATCGGGGCGCATACTACTACTCCGGATCGGGGCGGGAAAAGGAACACTATTCCTTTAACGACGAGCCTTTGCGGGCCTTCTGTACCAAAGGCGACGGACTTTCCGCGCTGATTTTGGGCGACTATCAGGAATTTAAATCGGTTCGCCTTTCCTTCCTCAGCGGAAACGGCGAGGAAAATGCTGCGCTGTCTCTGCAGTCGGCAGTAGAAGATATGGACGTGTGCGGCACCAACGCCGCGGTCCATTTGGGCAGTAAAATTCTGATCTGCAATGCCGGCGGCGAGATCCTCAAAGAGATCCTGCCGGAAAAAGAGGTGCTTCATATCGCCTTGGGCAATCAGGTCGTTTACTATGTGACCCCTGACGCCGTTTGTCAGGAATCGATCCGATAAAAAGAGAGAGGATCGAAGAAAGGGGGATTTTCCATGAGCGCGTTTATGCCGCTTTTGCTGGATGTGCTGGCGGTGGTGCTGGTCGTTTCCTACATCCGCCGTGCGTGGCACAAAGGCTTTGTGCGGACCGTCATCCAGCTGGCAGGCTTTTTTGTCTCTTTGATCTGCGCCAACTTTTTTTCCAAGGTTGCCGCGGAATACACATTCGAATATTTTGTGCGGGAAAAGCTGGTCACCAAGGTCTTTGAGCAGGTTTCGTCCATGGGCGACACCGCCGGCTTTCTCGCTTCGATGGAACAGGCGCTGCAGGATGTGCCGCAGGTGCTTTTAAACGCCATGAAATACGCGGGCATCGCCGATTTTTCCATCCCGGACCCGTCGGAAAGCATCGGTGAGCTGGCACGCCAGCTGGTAGACCAGACTGTCGGTCCTACCTGTACGGCGCTTTTGACCACCATCTTCTTTCTGATTTTGTTTTCGCTGTTTATGTTTTTTACCCGCAACCTGGCCAAGGTCTTTATGGGACTGCGCCATGTGCCGCTGGTGGGACCGGTCAACTCTTTTCTGGGCGGCTGTGTCGGCGCGGTGGAAGGTGTGGCCTATCTGTATGTCATCGTTACGGTGGTGACCCTTGTGCTGGCGCTGGTGGGAGATGAATTCCCCTACCTGACCCGGGAAATGCTGGAGCAGACCTATCTGATCCGCCTTTTGATGGGGCAAAGCGCCCTGGGCGGGGTCAGCGATTCTCTGACCGAAGGGTTCTCCCTGATGAGCCGGTCGCTGCAGGACCTTCTCCATCCGTAAAGTTTTATTCTGCGAGAAAAGTTTGTCACAGCCCGTTCACAACTGGCGTGTATAATGCTGTTTGACGAGATATCCGGGCTGTGTCCCGAAACCATATTCCAGAGGTGTAACTGATTTGGCAATGAATATGATGTGTTCCCGATGCAAAAAACGTGTGGCCGTGGTCTTTATGACCCGCATGGAAAACGGTCAGACCGTCAACGAGGGACTGTGTCTGCAATGCGCCCGTGAGCTGGGCATCGGACCGGTCAACGAGCTGATGGATAAAATGGGGATCACCGAAGAAGAAATGGACAATATGAACGAGCAGCTGATGAGCATGATGGACTCGGAGGGCGCCGACTTTGAAGCCGACCCCGATGACCCCGATTTCATGCCCGGCGGCGCGCAGACCTTCCCGTTTTTGCAGCAGATGTTCGGCAATTTCGGACAGCAGCAGGGAAGTGCGCCTTCTTCCAACGAGCCGAAAAAAGAAAAGAAGGCGAAAAAAGAGAAAAAGGAACCCAAACGCAAATTCCTCGATGCTTACTGCTCCGATCTGACCGGCAAAGCAAGAGCCGGTCGGCTGGACCGGATCATCGGGCGGGATGAAGAGATCTACCGTGTGGTGCAGATCCTCAACCGCCGCACCAAGAACAACCCCTGACTCATCGGCGAGCCGGGCGTGGGCAAGACTGCCGTCGCCGAGGGTATCGCCCAGCGCATCGCTTCCGGCGATGTTCCGCTGAAGCTGCAGGATAAGGAGATCCACCTGCTGGACATGACCGCGTTGGTGGCGGGGACCCAGTTTAGGGGACAGTTTGAAAGCCGCATCAAGGGGCTCATCGACGAGGTCAAGAGCCTTGGCAACATCATCCTGTTTATCGACGAGGTGCATAATCTGGTAGGCGCCGGCGATGCCGAAGGCTCCATGAGCGCCGCCAATATCTTAAAGCCTGCCCTGTCCCGCGGCGAGATCCAGGTGATCGGCGCCACCACCTTCGGGGAATACCGCAAACACATCGAAAAAGACACCGCCCTCGAGCGCAGATTCCAGCCGGTGACGGTCAATGAACCTTCGATCGAAGAAGCGGTCAAGGTCATCGACGGCATCCGCGGCTACTACGAAGAATACCATCGGGTCAAAGTTTCGCCCGAGCTGGCAAGAAGCATGGTGGTGCTGTCCGAGCGGTACATCAGCGACCGATTTTTGCCGGACAAAGCCATCGACCTGCTGGACGAGGCCTGTTCCTGCGCCGCGCTGCGCAATAAAGAGATGGCGGAGTACGATCTGACCGAGCGCAAGATCCTTTCCGCCCGTCAGAAGATCGAAGAAATGGAAAACGATCCGGAAAAACAGGATTTTGAAAAACTGGCACAGCTCAAATCCGAGCAGATGCAGCTGCAGGCTAAGCTGAGCCAGCTGGAACCGCAGGCGCTGGGCGCCGAGGTCACCACCGAGGATGTGGCAAAGGTCATCGAGCTTTGGACCGGCATCCCCGCCAGCAAGATCAAAGAGTCGGAGCTGAGCAAAGTGGCCCGGCTGGAAGAGACCCTCAAGAAAAAGATCATTGGTCAGGATGAGGCGGTGGAGCTGGTGGCTTCTGCCGTCCGCCGCAGCCGTGTCCAGATCACTGCCCGCCGCCGTCCCGCTTCCTTTATCTTTGTGGGACCTACCGGCGTGGGCAAGACCGAGCTGGTCCGGGTGCTCAGTCAGGAAATGTTCGATTCCACCGAACCGCTGATCCGTTTGGATATGTAAGAGTTTATGGAGAAACATTCGGTCTCCCGCATCGTGGGAGCGCCTCCCGGCTATGTGGGCTATGATGAGGCCGGTCAGCTGACCGAGAAGGTCCGCCGCCGCCCCTATTCGGTGATCCTCTTCGACGAGATCGAAAAGGCCCACCCCGACGTGATGAACATTCTGCTGCAGATCCTCGACGAGGGCAAGCTGACCGATGCCCACGGACGGACCGTCTCTTTTGAGAACACCGTGGTGGTCATGACCTCCAACGCCGGCAGCGACTGGAAAGAGTCCACCGTCGGCTTTGCGAAGGACGCATCGCAGGCGCAGAAGGATCACACCTACAAGGCGCTCAATCAGTTTTTGCGTCCCGAGTTTCTGGGCCGCGTGGATGAGATCGTCTCCTTCCGCCAGCTGGACGAGAAGGATTTTGCTAAGATCGCTGCGCTGATGCTGCAGGAGCTGGTGGAGCCCATGAAGGAAAAGGGCATCACCTTTGGCTGGGACGAAGCGGTGCTGGAGCTGATCGCGAAAGAGGCCTTCGGCAACAAGTCCGGTGCCCGCGACCTGCGCCGGGTCATCCGCCGCAAGGTAGAGGACCCCGTCTGTACCCTTCTGGTGGACCGCATCAACGAGCCGGTGGCGCTTGTCAAAGTCATCGAAAAGGACGGAAAGATCGATATCGCCTGTGCATGATCCAAAAAAGGACGGGTTTCCCGTCCTTTTTTTGCGTTCTTTTTTTGAGGAAAAGGAAAGTTTTTTCCAAGAAAGCAAAGGAAAATGCGAAAAAGGATTGACAAATCCGCTTTGGTTTGATAAAATAATGGCTGTCGCTAAAGCTTGCGGGTGTAGTTCAATGGTAGAATTCCAGCCTTCCAAGCTGGTTACGTGGGTTCGATTCCCATCACCCGCTCCATTACTTACACCGATCACATTGACATATGCGCCAATAGCTCAGCTGGATAGAGCAATTGCCTTCTAAGCAATAGGCCAGGGGTTCGAGTCCCTTTTGGCGCGCCAAATATGGTGGGTATAGCTCAGTTGGTTAGAGCGCCAGGTTGTGGCCCTGGAGGCCATCGGTTCGAATCCGATTATCCACCCCACTTTATAAAAAA
>JAFQTW010000028.1 GCA_017408855.1 Oscillospiraceae bacterium
AGTATTGAGGAAAAGGATGCGTTTCCGGGCGTATAAAACCCTAAATGGCGCCGCCCTTTTTCCTTTTTCCTTTGGGACGGGTCATCTCGAAGCTCATATCCAGCAGCCACAGCAGCCGTTCCCGGTCGGCAGAGCCATCCAGCGCGGCGGTGACCCAATGGGTCTTGCTCATGTGGTAGGCCGGGAAAAAGCCCGGCTCATGCAGGACAGAGCCCAGCAGGATCGGATCCACCTTCAGGTTGATCACATCGATCTTCCCTTCTCCCGCAAGCCCCAGCCGATTTTTTGGAAGGGTCATGATCAACGCAAACCACTTTCGGTTGGCGTTGTGACGGAACACACCGTAGTCCGGCGCATCCAGCCAGGGATAGTCCGGCTCGACGCCGTATTCTTCCCGCAAAAGCTGTTCCAGCTCTTCCCGCTCCATCGGATTATCGGCTCAGCTCTTCTGCCAGTTTCTCGATGGCAGCACGGCTCTCGTCGTTGAGCGCGGATTTCACGGTCACCTGATTCTCACAGAAGGTGATATTCTTGCTCTTTTCGAACATGCACTTCATGATCTTAGCGGCCATGGGAGCCCAGGAGCCGTTTTCCATCAGCGCAACGGTACGGTTCTGGTAGTTGCGCTCGGTCAGATGATGGATGAACTCTTTCATAAAGGGGAAAATGTCCGCATTGTAGGTGGTGGTAGCCAGCACCAGCTTGCCGTAGCGGAAGGCATCTTCCACCGCCTCAGCCATGTCGCACCGGGCCAGATCGTTTACCGCAACGGTCACGCCCTTCTCTTCCAGCTTTTCTGCCAGCAGCTCCACCGCTTTTTTGGTGTTGCCGTAAACAGAGGTATAAGCAATGACAACGCCCTCGGTCTCAACACGGTAAGAGGACCAGATGTCGTACAGATTCAGATAGTAGCCCAGATCCTCGGTCAGGATGGGACCGTGCAGGGGCAGGATCTTCTGGATCTCCAGACCGGCTGCTTTTTTCAGCAGCGCCTGTACCTGCGGACCGTATTTGCCGACGATGCCGATGTAGTAGCGGCGTGCCTCGCAGGCCCAGTCCTCTTCCACATCCAGCGCGCCGAATTTGCCAAAGCCGTCAGCAGAGAACAGCACTTTGTCCAGACTGTCGTAGGTCACGATGACCTCGGGCCAATGGACCATGGGGGCGGTCACAAAGGTCAGGGTATGGGCGCCGAGGCAGAGGGTATCCCCTTCTCCTACCACGACTTTGCGCTCGGGATAGTCGGTACCGAAAAAGCCCTGCATCATGGTAAAGGCTTTGGCAGAAGAAACGATCTTTGCCTCGGGGTATTTTTTCATGAAATTGTCGATGTTGGCCGAATGGTCCGGCTCCATGTGCTGCACCACCAGATAGTCCGGGGCTTTGCCGTCCAGCGCTTTTTCGATGTTGGAGAGCCATTCTTCGGTAAAGCGTGCATCTACGGTATCCATGATGGCTGTTTTCTCATCCAAAATCGCATAAGAATTGTATGCCATGCCGTTGGGGACAACATACTGACCCTCAAACAGGTCTACTTCATGGTCGTTTACGCCGATATATAAAATGGTGTCGGTGATTTTCAAAGAAATCTCCTCCTCTGCAAAAGTTTATCGGACCAAAGCCCGTCCTTTTTAGGATGCCATAATCACCGGATTTTTTCAATACAAAAACAAATCTTTCGGCAAAAAAAGACCGGAAAAAGTATTTTCCGGTCTTTTTTTCTTATTTCTGTTTTGCTTTTTTGGCAGCTTCTTCTCTCTCGCGGCACATCACTTCCCAGCTGGGGATCTCTTCGAGGACCTTGGCAAAATCAGCCATGGCAGCGGGGATGTCGATGTTCTGCGGGCACATCTGCGCACAGGCGCCGCAGCCGATGCAGGCGGTGGGGCGTTTTTCCTCGGGCAGTGCGTCAACACGCATGCGGATATTGAAGTTTTTGGAGACCTTGGTCTCGTTGTACAAAGCCAGCAGATAAGGGATATCCAGTCCCACCGGGCAGCTGTCGCAGCAGTAGCGGCAGGCGGTGCAGGGAACGGAATCTTTCATGAACTCGGCAACATCCAAAAGGATCGCCTCTTCGCCAAAGCCCAGAGGTTTGGACTCTTTGTAGATCTCGATGTTCTCTTTCATCTGCTCCATGTTGCTCATGCCGCTGAGGGTGACCGCAACATTGGGCAGACCCTGCAGAAAGCGGAAGGCCCATTCCGCCTGCGAAGCTTTGCGCAGCTCTTTCAGGCGGGCATACTGAGGCGGATCCAGCTGTGCCAGCGCGCCGCCGCGAACCGGCTCCATGACCCACACGGGGATGCCGCGGGCGGTGAGCAGCTCGTATTTGGCTTTGGCGTCCTGCAAAGTCCAGTCCAGATAGTTGAGCTGGATCTGGCAGAATTCCATGTCGTCGCCGCACCAGTCAAGGAACTCTTTGATGCACTCTACGCCGCCGTGGGTGGAAAAGCCCAGATGCTTGATGCGTCCCAGCTCTTTCTGCTTTTTAAAATAGTTGAGGATGTCCCACTGGGGATCCTGATAGGTTTTGATGGATCTTTCGTACACGTTGTGCAGAAGATAGAAGTCAAAGTACTCCACGCCGCATTTTTCCAGCTGTGCCTCGAAGATCTCTGCAGGGTCATAGCCGGCAGACAGGATCTGATGGCCCGGATATTTGTCGGCCAGATAGTAGGAGTCTCTG
>JAFQTW010000029.1 GCA_017408855.1 Oscillospiraceae bacterium
TATGCTTCATCTGCTGGGCTACGACCACGAAAACGGCGGTCTTGAAGCGGCGCAGATGCGTGAAAAAGAAGAGATGATCCTGGCAAAACTCGGACTGACCCGTGATGCGCAGGATCTGGATCCTGCCGGTAAATAGGAGGAAGAATGGAAAAAATGAGATCGGCTTTTGTGGCCATTGTAGGCAGACCCAATGTAGGAAAATCCAGTCTGCTGAACCGATTCGTTGGGGAAAAAGTTGCCATCGTGTCTCCTAAACCCCAAACGACCCGCACCCGTATCACCGGTGTTCTGACCGAGGGGGAAACCCAGTTCGTATTTATCGATACGCCGGGTCTGCACAATCCCAAAACCAAGCTCAGCGAATTTATGGTCAAACAGATCAAAGATTCGGTGGCTGATGTGGATGTGGCTGTGCTGGTTACAGAGCCCTTGGGCAAGATCCATCAGACTGAGCTGGATCTGCTGCAGCGTTTTCGTGACCTGCGGCTGCCGGCGATCTTGGCGATCAACAAAATCGATACCGTTGCCAAAAAAGATCTGATGATGGAGAAAATCGCTGCATTCTCCCAGCTTTTTGACTTTGAAGCGGTCGTTCCCGTCAGCGCTATGACCGGAGACGGCGCTGAAGAGCTGCTGGAAGAGATCGGCGAATACGCGGCAGAAGGCCCCCATTATTTCCCGGATGATGCGATGACCGATCAGCCGGAACGTGTGATCGTGGCTGAGATCATCCGAGAGAAGCTGCTCAACAACCTCAGCGATGAGATCCCGCACGGTACTGCCGTAACCGTAGAGCAGATGATCGAGCGTGAGGATAAAAACATCATTGACATTCATGCAGTGATCTACTGCGAAAAAGACAGTCATAAAGGTATTATCATCGGCAAGCAGGGAGCAATGCTGAAAAAAGTAGCATCCCAGGCGCGCCGGGAGATCGAGTCTTTTCTGGATATTAAAATCAATCTGCAATGCTGGGTCAAGGTAAAAGAGGATTGGCGCAACCGAATCGGTGTCATCCGTGACCTTGGTTTTCAGGATAACTGATTTAAAAGCGTCCCAACGGGGGCGCTTTTTTCCTTTGTTTGACGGTTTGAGTCTGTTGTGCTACTATGTAAAAGGAAATTTGCAGTTCTTTTTCGGTCAAATTGGGCGCATTTCCCGCTCATACACCTCACCCCATCGGATATACTTTTAAAGCAGTTTCCGTTAAAGGGGTTAAATGTAATGATCGATTCGCGGCAAGCTTGGAACCGTTTTCTGCAGACCGGTTCGGTACAGGATTATTTGAATTATAAAAAGGCGCAGGCCTATCAGCGGATTTTGGCAGGACAGGAGGATGATTCACAGGATGCAGATCAAAACCAAAGGGATCATTCTCAAGGAACTGGCCAATGGCGATGACGATAAACTCCTGACGATCCTCACGGAGGACAGGGGAGTCATCTTTGCATATGCCAAAGGTGCCCGACGGTTTAAGAACAGTCTGGCTGCTTCTACCGGACTGCTTTGCTATTCTTCGATGGTTCTCTTTACCAACAGAGAGCGCTTTTCTTTAGACCATGCAGATACCATCGAGCAGTTTTTTGGACTGAGGCAGTCGGTGGAAAAACTGGCTCTGGCGGCATATTTTGCCGAGATCGCATCGGTATTGGGTCCCAAGGAAAACGATGGGGGACAATATCTGAAACTTTTGCTCAACAGCCTGTTTTTCCTGCAGAATGACCGTCTGCCCATGGAGCTTTTAAAACCCCTGTTCGAGCTTCGAAGTCTCTCTATGGCTGGCTTTATGCCCGATTTAGTAGCCTGTGAAGGCTGCGGCTGCTACGAAGCGGAGCAGATGGCCTTTTATCCTGTCGACGGAACGATCTGCTGCGGGGAATGCAGCAGGAAAAAGGCAGGCATACATATCTTTTTGACCAAAGGGACGCTGGCCGCCATGCGTCATATCATCTATTCTCCGATTGAAAAGCTTTTTGCCTTTACAATTGGAAGCGACAGCATTAAGATCCTCAACGACACCACTGAACGTTTTTTGCAAAGCCAAACCGAGCGAAATTTTCAAACATTAGACTTTTATCGGTCATTGACCGCGCTTTTATAAGGAGTGACATCATTGGCGATTGAATTGAAACATTGTCAGGCATTGGAATTGGATAAGATCCTGAAAATGCTGTCCGACTGTGCCAGCTGTGACGACAGTAAGGAAAAAGCGCTGCATCTGGAACCGGAATGCAGCCTGTTCCGCGCACAGGAAGAGATGCGTCTTACTGCTGATGCCAACAGCCTTTCCAACCGGTACGGTTCACCGACCATCTATAACTTTAAAAACATCAAAAATATGGTCAAAAGAGCAGAGCTGGGGACCAGTCTGTCTCTGCGCGAGCTGCTGGAAGTTTCCAACGCGCTGCGGACCATCCGGTCTCTGGCGGAATGGAGAAAGCACTGCGAAACGGTAGAGACCTCGCTGGATTATCTGTTCAGCGGATTAAGCCCTCATCCCTTTATCGAAGAGCGGATCAACACGGCGATCCTGTCTGAGGATCAGGTGGCTGATCATGCCAGCCCGGCATTGGCAGATATCCGCAGAAAGATCAGAAATGCGGGAATGAGTGTTAAAAACCAGCTGGATAAGCTGATCCATTCGCCGACCTATCAGAAATATCTGCAGGAAAGCCTTGTTACCATGCGCGACGGACGGTATGTTGTCCCGGTGAAAGCGGAGCATCGCAGCGAGATCAAAGGTCTGGTACACGATACCTCGTCCAGCGGTGCGACTTTGTTTGTAGAGCCTTTGGGTGTGGTGGAAGCCAACAACGAGATCCGCCTTCTGCAGGGTAAAGAAGCAGACGAGATCGCCCGTATCGTAGCGGAACTGTCTGCGCTGGTAGGCGAGCACAGCCAGAGTATCATGCAGGATTACGACTCGGTGGTTGAACTGGATCTGATCTTTGCCAAATCCCGCCTTGCTGACAAAATGCAGGCAATGGTGCCGAAGCTGACGGATGACGGTGTGATCAACCTGAAAAAAGCCCGCCATCCCATGATCCAGAAAACGGCGGTTGTTCCCACCGATATCTACCTGGGCGACAGCTTTGATACATTGATCATCACCGGACCCAACACCGGCGGCAAAACCGTTGCGCTCAAGACCCTTGGCCTTTTTACTTTGATGGCCATGTGCGGTCTGATGATCCCTGCCGCTGACGGCAGCCAGATTTCGGTTTTCGACAATGTTCTGGCGGATATTGGCGACGAGCAGAGCATTGAGCAGAATCTGTCCACCTTCTCGGCACATA
>JAFQTW010000030.1 GCA_017408855.1 Oscillospiraceae bacterium
TAAATGAGGTAGTGGCTAAAAATGAAGCAGATGAAAACGGAGAAAACCCTGCAGCAGATGCTCAGTGATTATAAAAACGAGGTCGAATCCGCGCTGGACAGAGCGGTTTCCTTATCTGATTGCCGTCAAAAAGAGGTCATCGAAGCGATGCGATACTCTCTTCTGGGGGGCGGGAAACGGCTGCGGGCGGTTCTGGTTCTGGAATTTGCCCGTCTTGGCGGGATCGATCCGGTCCTTGCGATGCCTGCTGCCTGCGCGATCGAGATGATCCATGCGTATTCGCTGATCCACGACGATCTGCCCTGCATGGACGACGACGATATGCGAAGAGGAAAGCCTTCCTGCCATATTCGTTATGGCGAGGCAACCGCGCTGCTGGCGGGTGACGGTCTTTTGACCGCCGCGTTCCAGACATTGGCGAAAGCGGCACAGTCGCTCCCGGCACAGCGGGTGCTGGACTGTGTTTCGGTGCTGTCCGAAGCTGCCGGCTATCAGGGAATGATCGGCGGGCAGGTGATCGATCTTGCGGGCATTGACAAAGAGAGCATGGAAGAGATGTACCGGATGAAAACCGGCGCGCTGCTGCGGGCATCCTGCGTGATGGGCTGTCTGCTTGCGGGACGTAGGGATCTGGTGGAAACGGCCGAACAGTACGCGGAGAATCTCGGTCTGGCCTTTCAGATCGTAGACGATATTTTGGATGTGACCGGTGATCCGGCTCTGCTTGGAAAACCTGTCGGAAGCGATGCGGATAACGAGAAAAAAACATCCGTTACGCTGTACTCGATGGAAAAAGCAAAGGAAATGGCGGATCGGTATACTGCCGAAGCCCGCTGCCGGCTGGAACAGCTGGGGGCAGACGGATTTTTACAAGAGCTGACCGATTCGTTGCTGAACAGACTGCAATAAAGGAAAAAGCCTATGAATTTTTTAAAAGCTTTGACAGTCAATTATTATATCAATGTGATGCTGACCGCCTGGTTTTTGGCACAGTTGAGCAAAACGCTTCTGACCTTGTTTTTTGAAAAAAAGCTGGTTCTGGAGCGAATGGTCGGTGCCGGTGGAATGCCCAGTTCGCATTCTGCGCTGGTTTGCTCGCTGACCATTGCCATCGCCAAGAAGGCCGGCGTCCAGTCGGCTGAGTTTGCGCTGGCCATGGCGCTTGCGTGCATCGTTATGTACGATGCCATGGGCGTTCGCCGAGCGGCAGGAGAGCATGCCAAAGTGCTGAATAAGCTGGTGTTTGGCTTTCAGATGTTTTCCGAAGAAAGCGAAACACCGCTGGATGATCACATTGCAGATGATTTAGGGGACAAGACCCTGAAAGAGTATTTGGGTCATACTCCGCTGGAAGTGCTGGGCGGAATGCTTTTGGGCATTTTGGTATCCATGCTCTTTCCGGTAACCTGATTACAATAAAGGACTTACGATATGGAGAAGTTATTGGATCAGATCCGCTTACCGCAGGATCTGAAAAAGCTTTCCCCGGCAGAACTGGAAAAACTGTGCGGCGAGATCCGGGAACTGTTGATCCGGACTGTTTCGTCAACGGGCGGTCATCTGTCTTCCAACCTGGGCGTTGTGGAGCTGACTGTTGCGCTGCATAAATCTTTCGATCTGCCGCAGGATCAGATCGTTTGGGATGTGGGACATCAGTCCTACACCCATAAGATCTTGACCGGGCGGAAAGAACAACTGCATACTCTGCGCCAAAAGGGTGGACTTTCCGGTTTTCCGAAACCTTCGGAAAGCCCGTATGATGCCTTTGTTGCCGGACACAGCAGCACCTCGATTTCGGTGGCTGCCGGTCTTGCGCGGGCAAAACGGCTGAAAGGCGAGGCGGGACACGCGATCGCGGTCATCGGAGACGGTGCTTTTACCGGCGGAATGGCCTACGAAGCGCTGAACAATGCCGGTCACTATGGGGATAAGATCATCGTTGTGCTGAACGACAACGAAATGTCCATCTCCAAAAATGTCGGTGCCTTTGCCCGCTATCTGGCGCAGATCCGGACAAAACCGGAGTATTATTCCACCAGAAAGAAGATCCGAAAAGGGATGGATGCGATCCCTGTGGTGGGCAAACCTGTTGCAAATCTGGTTTCGGATCTGATCGACAATCTGAAAGAGATGCTGTACCACAGCAACCTCTTTGAAGATTTTGGGTTTGACTATGTGGGACCGGTAAACGGTCACGATCTGGACAGTCTTTGTGCCGCCTTTGAAAGGGCACGGGTATCGGACCGTCCGGTACTGGTGCATGTGGACACGGTAAAAGGCAAAGGATATGCATTTGCGGAGAAAAAACCCGATGCGTATCACGGTGTTCCGCAGTTTGATGTACAGGTCGGAAGCCATGAAAAACGTCAGCCGGATTTTTCGGCGGTTTTCGGCAGATGGATCTGCGAAACCGCATCGAAGGATGAAGCGGTGTGTGCCATTACCGCGGCGATGAAGCATGGAACCGGTCTGGAAGAGTTTTCGCAGTGTTTTCCGAACCGTTTCTACGATGTGGGTATCGCAGAAGCACATGCGGCGACCTTTTCAGCCGGACTTGCCCATGGGGGCTTTTTACCGGTTTTTGCGGTATATTCCACCTTTCTGCAGCGGGCATACGACCAGGTGATCCAGGATATGGCCATTGCGGGAGAACATGTGGTCCTTGCGGTGGACCGTGCCGGAATCGTTGGTGAGGACGGCGAGACCCACCAGGGGGTATTTGATATTTCCTTCCTTTCTTCCATTCCCGGAATGACCCTTTTGTCTCCCGCTACCTATTCCGAACTTCGGGCCTGTCTGGACCGGGCAATGTACCGGTTAAAAGGTCCCGTTGCAGTTCGGTATCCGCGGGGAAGAGAAAAGGAGTTCCCGGCAGGGCTGCACGGCAATGAACAGTATCAGATGAGTGGAAACGGAAAGATCCTGCTCGTTTCTTACGGCAGACTCAGCGCGAACTGCTGTTCTGCGGCGGCGCTGCTGCGGCAGAAGGGGATCGAGGTCTCGGTGATCAAGCTGACGCAGCTTTTACCGTTTCCGCAGGATCTGATGAATCGTTTTTTACAGGCTGATGCCGTCTTTTTTGCGGAAGAAGTGGTTGCGCAGGGGTCTATCGGCCGGATGGTCGCAGATCTGCTGCTGCAGAACAATTTTGGCGGAAAGTTCCGCACCCGAACTGTGCCGGATCGTTTTCTGGCACATGCTTCGGTCGATGAGATCTTTGATGACCTTGGTCTGACCGGCGAAAAGCTGGCAGAATGGATCGGGGAAGAGTTAAGGTGATAAAATGAAAACTCGTTTGGATCTTCGTTTGGTACAGCTTGGGCTGGTTACCGGACGAGATAAAGCAAAAGCCGTTATCATGGCCGGAACTGTTTATGTAAACGGTCAGAAGGCAGATAAAGCCGGCTTTGAAGTAAGTGAAGAGGATAAGATCGAGCTGCGGGGAGAAACACTTCGGTACGTTTCCCGTGGCGGTCTGAAGCTGGAAAAGGCAATGGAAAGCTTTCCGATCACCATCGATGGTACGGTCTGCATGGATATTGGCGCATCGACCGGAGGTTTTACCGACTGCATGCTGCAAAACGGTGCCAAAAAGGTTTATGCTATCGATGTAGGCTACGGTCAGCTGGCATGGAAGCTGCGAACCGATGACCGTGTGATCAATCTGGAGCGGACCAACTTCCGCCATGTGACGAATGAACAGGTCCCCGATCCGGTGGATTTTGCCAGTGTGGATGTTTCGTTCATTTCGCTGACCTTGATTTTGCCGCCGGCGCTGCCCCTTCTGGCAGAAGGCGGACAGATGGTTTGCCTGATCAAACCGCAGTTTGAAGCGGGAAAAGGATTGGTCGGAAAAAAAGGCGTTGTAAAAGACCCGCAGATCCACAAAGATGTCATTGTAAAGGTTGTCGACTTTGCACATCAGAACGGGTTTTCGGTTCTGGGTCTGACCTATTCTCCGGTCAAGGGACCGGAAGGCAATATCGAATATTTGGTTCATCTCCAGAAAAGCGGCGAACCGGTGTGCAATGTTGACCGTGAAATGATCGACAGCATTGTAGATGGTTCCCATCAGCAGCTGGATAAATAGACAGGAGGCGCAGTATGCGCGGCTTTATCGTTGCGAATCTTGGAAAAGAGAATATCGTTGCGCGTACACAAGCAGTGATCCAAGAGCTTGGTAAATGCTCGGTCGAAGCGGTGATGGAAGAGTCCGTGAAAGGTCTTTTTCAAAGGGAAAAGGTTGCTTTTCTGCCGAAAGAAGAATGCCTTTCTACCAGTGATCTGATCCTTTCCATCGGCGGCGACGGAACGATCTTACATATTGCGCAGGATGCGGTCCGATACGATCTTCCGGTACTGGGGATCAACGCCGGAAGGGTCGGTTTTTTAACCTCTCTTGAGCAGGAGGAGATCTCATCACTTCATCGTCTGATCACTGGGGAATATCAAACGGAAGAGCGGATGCTAATCGAGACGAAAGTGGGAAACGATCATATTTTTGCCATCAATGATATCGTTCTCACCCGCGGCGCCAATGCACGGATCGTGGATATCGAAGTGATGTGTGAAGATAAATCACTTTACACGCTTCGGGGCGATGGCGTGATCCTGTCCACCCCGACCGGTTCTACGGCATATGCCATGAGCGCCGGCGGACCGGTGGTGGATCCGGCGATACAGTGCTTCAGCCTGACGCCGATCTGTCCCTATTCACTGTTTAACCGTCCGATCCTGTTCTCTCCTGAGAGGACGGTGACACTTCGGGCCAAGCAGATCAACAACGACGGACAGCTGATGCTGTCGGCGGATGGCGCAGAAGGGATCCCCATTGCCGCAGGGCAGTCAGTCACGGTGGTCCGTTCCGATAAAGTGCTGAAACTGATTCGATTCTCGGAAAAGGGATTTTATCAGGTTTTGAATAAGAAACTCATGTTGGGAGGCGGTTGTCAATGAAAACCAAAAGACACCAGAAAATTCTTGAATTGATCGCAAATCATGTGGTCGATACGCAGGAAGAGCTGCTTCGGCTGCTGCGTCAGAGCGGTTTTGAAGTCACTCAGGCAACGGTATCCCGCGATATTAAGGAACTGCAGCTTGTGAAAACCGCATCCAGCGACGGAAAATACCGGTACAGCGCCAATGCGAAAAAGCCGCGTCGGGATATGACCGATCAGTTCTATACCTTTTTGGCCAAATCGGTGGACGACGTAGATTACTGCCGGAATTTTGTTGTGGTCAAATGCCATACCGGTATGGCAAATGCCGTTTGTGAACTGCTCGATAATATGCATGTCGAGGGCATTGTCGGAACGCTTTCGGGTGACAACACCTTTTTTGTGATGATGCGTGAAGATGAACAGGCGGCCAGACTGGCGAAGGAACTGACCAATCATATCGGAGGAAGGTGAGAATATGCTTTCTCAGCTTTATATTCAGAATATTGCGGTTATCGAAAAGGTACAGGTGGCGTTTGAAAAAGGTCTCAACGTCTTTACCGGTGAAACAGGTGCCGGAAAATCCATCGTGATCGATGCGATCAATGCGGTTTTGGGAAACCGAACCTCCCGCGATCTTGTACGGACCGGTGCGCCGAAAGCGTTGGTCACCGCGCTGTTTGAAGAGATCGGGGACGAGACCAAAGAGCAACTGCTTTCTCTTGGCTTTGAGCCGGAAGAAGACGGCTCTCTTTTGCTGTCGCGGGAGATCGCCGCAGATGGAAAAACCTCCTGTAAGATCGGTGGACGACCTGCAACCGTCTCGATCCTGCGGGAAGTGGCACAAAGCCTGATCAACATCCACGGACAGCACGACAATCAGTCCCTTTTGATGCCCGAGCAGCATCTGGGGTACATCGATCAGTTCGGAAAAACCAATCGTCTGCTGCTTTCTTATCGTACGGAATATGCATATTACACCGAACTGCAGAGAAAACTGCGTCAGCTGCAAGTGAACGAACAGGAAAAAGAGCAGAAGATCGATCTGCTGACCTATCAGATCAATGAGATCACCGCCGCGGGACTTTATTCGGGCGAGGAAGAAGAACTTTTAACGGCCAAAAAGCGGATGCAGAATATTGCGAAGATCGTAGAATCGCTGCATATTGCCCACGATCTTTTGTCCGGCGGCGACGAGACCGACGGTGTTCTGTCTATGCTGGACCAGACAGAAGATCAAATGCGTCAGCTGCAGGATTATTATCCGGATATGAAAGCGGATAAGCTGATGGATATTCGATACGAGCTGGAGGAGATCAGCGAAAGCCTGCGGGAAGCGCTGTCCGATTCGGAAGTGGATCCGCAGGAAATGGATCGGGTGGAAGAACGTTTGGATCTGATCTTCCGGCTGAAACGAAAATACGGAAACTCCATTGATGAGATCCTGGCCTTTGGTGAAAGAGCGCAGCAGGAGCTGGATTCCATTACCCGTTCGGAAGAGATCGAAGGGAAGCTGCGCAAGGAACTGGAAAAATCCAGCGTGGAGCTGATGGAGATCGCCGGTCAGCTGAGCGAAAAAAGACAGGCAGCAGCGCAGCTGTTCCAGCAGCAGGTCTGCGAGGAACTGGCCTTTTTGGATATGCCGTCGGTTCGCTTTTTGGTCCACTGTGAAACAGATGAGCCGGATGAGAGCGGTATCGACCGTATGGAGTTTTATATCACCACCAACCCCGGAGAGCCGCCCAAGCCGATTGGGAAGGTGGCTTCCGGCGGTGAGCTGTCCCGCATTATGCTCAGCCTCAAAAACGTGATCGCTGAGGGAGATCGGGTAGGGACCCTGATCTTTGACGAGGTGGATACCGGTGTCAGCGGCAGAGCGGCACAGAAGATCGGCAGAAAGCTCAAACAGGCTTCCGGCGGACGTCAGATCATTTGTGTGACCCACTTGGCGCAGGTGGCAGCCTTTGCGGATACTCATCTGCTTATCGCCAAAAACGTTCGGGATGAGCGCACCTTTACAACCGTTCAGCCTCTTTCGCAGGAAGAACGTGTGCAGGAACTGGCACGCATCATGGGCGGTGAGAATATCACCGAGCCGGTTCTGGCGAGCGCCCGGGAGCTGATTTTGCAGGCAAAGGAAAATGAAAATGGAAGATAAACATCTTTTGCAGTTGGTTACCGATATCGGGTATGAAATGCTTAGCTGCGGCAGTGAGATCTACCGTGTCGAAGAGACCGTAAAACGCATCTGCGCAGCGTACGGCTGCGAGCAGGCGGAGGTTTTCGCTATCCCAAGCACCATTATCGTTTCCATCACCCGGCAGGAAGAGACGATCACCAAAACCCGCCGTCTGTCCAGCAAAAGCACCGATCTGGAGAAGCTGGCTCAGCTGAATCAGCTTTCCCGCCGGCTTTGCAATTCAACACCGGACGATCAGCAGGCGAAAGTTTTGTTGGAGAATATTCTGCGGCAAAAGCCCTATTCCTTCTGGCTGGTAGCAGTGGGGCAGGGTATGGCGGCGTTGGCTTTCGCGCTGTTTTTCGGCGGACATTGGAAGGATGCTGTGTGGGCGTTTCCCATCGGTGTGATGATCAAGGTGACAGAGTATCTTCTGGGCAAAGTAAAAGCCAACGGCTTTGTGATCACCGTCGTATCCGGCGGCGTATCGGCACTGATGGCTGTTTTAGGCGTACAGATCGGATTTATCCAGCATATCGGTCACGTTTTGATGGGCGCGATCATGAATCTGGTCCCGGGGCTTATGCTGACAAACGCCATGCGGGATATCATGGCCAGCGACTTTATCGCAGGTCTGATGCGAATTGCTGAGGCAGTTTTGGTCGGAGCCGGCATCGCTGTGGGCGTTATGATCCCGATGTCTGTGTTTGACGGACTGCTGGGCGAGAGCTTTGTTCCGAGTACCTTATGGACCTGTCTGTATGCTGCAGCAGGTGTTGTTGCTTTTGGTCTGATTTTTAACGTAAAAGGAAAGGCGCTTGTTTATGCCGCGGCGGGCGGTGCCATCAGCTGGTTCTGCTATTTACTGACGGCAGATCTGTTGACCACGGACATTCTTGGCTATTTTTGTGCAACAGTTGCCATGAGCGTATATTCCGAGGTTTTTGCCCGTGTGAAAAAATGCCCTGTAACGGTTTATCTGGTTCCCGGGCTGATCCCGCTGGTTCCCGGCAGCGGCATTTACCGAACGATGCAATACTTCGTCAGCGGGCAGAATGATCTGTTCTGGCAGACGGGGCTGTACACCCTTGAGATCGCTGCAGTTATCGGCTTTGCCATGATCTGTGTGTCGTCGATCGTGCGGATGATCTTTACCGGGCTGAGTATCCGTCAGCGCAGAAAAACGGCTTAGAAAGCGATTTCAAGCGGCTTTCGGCGATTTTCTATTGACAAACCGGAAAAGGGAAATTATAATCATTTTCATAAGCGAAAAGCGGTGAAGAGAAGAAGTAGCGGCTGTTATCAGAGCAAAGAGAGTCTTTGGTCGGTGGAAAAAGACGTCTGAGCGGTTTGCGAATACATCTCGGAGCTTCCTCCCAAACGGCAAAAGCTTAGTAGGCGGGGACGGGTTCTCCCGTTAAAGAGAGCGGATATCGGCAATTGCCCGTATCCCATGAGGCCGAGTATTCGGCGAACACGAGGTGGTACCGCGTAAGTTTACGCCCTCTGTCCAATTTGGACGGAGGGTTTTTTATTTTGCAAAGGAGAATGTAACATGACCGTATTTGAAGAATTCAAGCGCCGTGGACTGATCGCACAGTGCACCGACGAAGAAAAAGTAAAGGAACTTTTGGAAAACGAAAAAGTAACGTTTTACATCGGCTTTGACGCTACCGCAGACAGTCTGCATGTAGGTCATTTTCTGCAGCTGATCGTGATCAAGCATCTGCAGAAAGCGGGTCATATGCCCATCCTGCTGCTGGGTACCGGTACCACTATGGTTGGCGATCCCACCGGCAAAAGTGATATGCGCAAAATGATGACCGTTGACGAGATCAACTACAATGCGGACCGTTTCCTCGATCAGATGAGCAAATTCGTGGATGTAACTCCCGGTAAAGCGATCGTTGCCCGCAACGGCGACTGGCTGATGAACCTCAAATACATCGAACTGCTGCGTGATGTAGGCGTTCATTTCTCTGTCAACAAAATGCTGACCGCCGACTCGGTCAAGACCCGTTTGGAGCGCGGCTGTACCTTCCTGGAATTTAACTACATGATCATGCAGAGCTACGACTTTTTGCATTTGTTCCGCGAGCATGGCTGTAAGATGGAGCTGGGCGGCAACGACCAGTGGTCCAACATCCTCGGCGGTGTTGATCTGGTTCGTCGCGTAGAGCGCGAGGAAGTTTACGGTCTGACCTTTACTCTGCTGACCACCAAAGAAGGCAAAAAGATGGGCAAAACCGAAAACGGTGCTCTCTGGCTGGATCCTAACAAAACTTCTCCCTACGAGTTCTTCCAGTACTGGCGCAATGTGGATGACGCTGATGTTATCAACTGCCTGAAACTGCTGACCTTCCTGCCCATCGAAGAGATCGAAGCGATGGAAAGCTGGCAGGGCAGCGAGCTCAACAAAGCCAAAGAGATCCTGGCATACGAGCTGACCAAAATGGTCCACAGCGAAGAGGATGCCAACAAAGCGATGGAAGCGGCAAAAGCACTCTTCGGCGGCGGTGCGGACAACAGCAACATGCCTACCACCCAGCTGCCTGCCGATCTGTTTAACGACGGCACCATCGGTATTCTGGATGTTCTCGTAGCAGCCGGTCTGGCTCCCTCCAAAGCAGAGGGCAGACGTCTGGTTCAGCAGGGCGGCATCTCGGTCAATGACGAGAAAGTGACCGACCCCACGGCAAGATTTTCCGAAGCGTTGTTCCAGAACGATGTGATCGTGAAAAAAGGCAAAAAAGTATTCCATAAAGTGACCAAATAGTTGTAAAGACTCGAAAAACCCGCATTTCTGCGGGTTTTTCTGCTTTGCTTGAAAAAGCTCTTTTCATAGGGTATAATCAGTAAAGAAACCCGATCAAAGAAGCAGGGAGGACTTTGTCTTTGGTACAGGAACTGGAATTTACCTTGGATCAGCAGATGGCTGTATTTGGGATTCAGGACAAGAATACGAAAATCATTGAAACGGCGTTCGATGTTTCGGTGACTGCCCGCAATGAGCGTATTGAGATCAAAGGTGATCTGCCAATGTCGGTGCAGAATGCTGCCGATGTTCTCAACAATCTGCGCGTATTATACGACAGCGGAGAGACCATCAACCGCGATGTGGTTTACCGTGTTCTGGAGTCGGTACAGGTAGGAGAGATGAATGAAACTCTCTCTGCCATGAGTGATATTATCGTGATCACCCATTCCAACCGACCGATCAAATGCAAGACCATCGGTCAGAAAAACTATATCAAAGCATTGCAGAAAAACACCGTTTCTCTCTGTATCGGACCTGCCGGTACCGGCAAGACCTATCTTGCGGTGGCACAGGCTGTGGCTGATCTGAAAGATGGCAAGATCGAGCGGATCATCATGAGCCGTCCCGCCATCGAAGCCGGTGAAGAACGGCTGGGCTTTTTGCCCGGCGATCTGGCACAGAAGGTCGATCCGTACCTGCGCCCGCTGTATGATGCGTTAAACGAGATCCTCGGTGCTGAGGTGGTTCAGAAATATCAGGAACGCGGCGTGATCGAAATAGCGCCTCTGGCTTATATGCGCGGACGAACGCTGAATCGGGCAATGATCATCATTGATGAAAGCCAGAACGCATCCCTTTCCACTTTAAAAATGGCGCTGACCCGTCTGGGCGAAGGCTCCAAGATGGTGCTCACCGGTGACGTGACACAGATCGACCTGCCGAGAAAAGACGATTCCGGTCTGGAAAAATGCGCGTCGATTCTTTCGGGCATCGAAGGGATCGCCATCGTGCGCCTGAATAACCGTGACGTTGTCAGAAATCAGCTGGTCAAAGATATTGTCAAAGCTTTTGAAAAAGCAGAAGCGGAAAAAGAGAAAAAGCTTGCACAGGCAAAACAGAACAGCGCAAAACGAAAAGCATAAAAAGCGGCCCACAGGGCCGCTTTTTTACTGACTCTTAGGTGTGCGTGTGGTAAAATAAAATGAAAATCCAGTAGGAGTAAGATCATGAAACATCCAATAGGACCGTTTAAGAATATATTGATCACGGCCGGCTGTCTGGGCGGCGCATTTTTGCTCAGCCTTTTGTTTCAGCATGTATTTGACGTGCGGGAACACATTACGACCCTATTCGTTTTTGCGGTTTATCTGGTATCGCGGTCAACACCCGGCTATGTTTACGGATTGTCTGCAGCCTTTATCGGAACGCTTGCGGTCAACTACGCGTTTACTTTTCCGTATTTTGCGGTGAATTTTCTTATCCCGGTGAATCTGATCTCCGCTGTGATTATGATCGTGATTGCAGTGCTGACCAGCGCGTTAACAACAAAGCTGAAACAGCAGGAAAACATAAAGATCGAAAGTGAACGGGAGAGAATGCGTGCAAACCTTCTGCGCGCTGTTTCGCACGATCTGCGTACGCCGTTGACGACGATCTACGGCTCCAGCGCAACTTTGCTGGAGAGCGGCGACAGCCTTTCTCCCGGACAAAGAAAGCAGATCATAACCGGGATTATGGAAGATGCCCAGTGGCTCGTTCGTATGGTGGAAAATCTGCTGTCCATTACCCGACTTGATGACAAGAACGTAAATATCATCAAAACACCTACCGTACTTGAAGAATTGATCGATACCGTCTTGCTGAAATTTAAAAAGCGCTATCCCGACCGGACGATCCAGATCGAGATCCCTGATGAGCTGGTCTTGGTCCCGATGGATGCGATGCTTATTGAGCAGGTGCTGATCAATATTTTGGAAAACGCCATTCAACACGCAAAAGGAATGCAGCAGCTGTCTCTTCGTGTATTCACGATCGGGAAAATGGCGGTTTTTGAGATCATGGATGATGGCTGCGGTATTTCACAGGAACGTCTGGACAAATTGTTTACCGGATCGTACGAAGCTGCGAATCTTCCGGCAGACAGCCAGAAAAAGAATACCGGTATCGGACTTTCGGTCTGTGCCACCATTATAAAAGCGCATGGTGGAGAGATCAGCGCGGAAAATAGGAGCAGCGGGGGAGCCGTATTCCGATTTACCCTTGATACGGAGGATATCAACAGTGACACAGAATAAATACAAAATCCTTTTGGTTGAAGATGAATCCAATATCCGCAACCTTGTTACGACGATGCTGGAAACAGGCGGCTATCAGGTGATCTATGCCGGGACCTGTGCGACAGCAAAAGCAATGTTTTCTTCCTACCTGCCGGATCTGGTCATTCTGGATCTGGGGCTTCCGGACGAAGACGGAATGGCCTTTTTGGAGCATATCCGTAAAGATTCTCTGACTCCGGTCATCGTTTTGTCCGCAAGAGTGGAGGAGAGCGATAAAGTACTTGCGTTGGACAGCGGTGCCAATGATTATGTGACGAAACCTTTCAGCGCCGGTGAGCTTTTGGCGAGAGTACGAACTGCCTTGCGGAACAACCGGTTCAGTTCACCGGAAGGAAGGCTTCCCGGAGGCAGATTTGTTCTCAAGGATTTACAGATCGATTATGATGCAAGACAGGTCTATATCGGGAAGAACGAGATCAAACTGACCCAGACTGAATACAATATCGTTGCGCTTCTTTCCGAAAACTGCGGAAAAATGATGACCTATGCTTCCATCATCAAAGCTATCTGGGGCAGTTCGGTGCAGGAGGGAAGCGTGAAAAAGCTGCAGGTCAATATGGCCAATATCCGTAAAAAGTTCGGTTCCAAACCGGGCGAGGCAAACTATATCATCAACGAATTGGGCGTTGGCTATCGGATGAATGCGGAAAAAGAATAAGAAACGGCGCTGCGGCGCCGTTTTTTTATGAGCGAAATGTATAAGGAAAGGGGAAGAATTGACGGAAAAATCGGGATTATGCAGAGCAAAATGACCTTTACGAAACCACTCCCAGCGATTATAATAACAAGGTAAAGACCTTTACGGATATTACATTCTTTTACATAGAGGCAACCAATGATAAGGAGGTGCCGCCGACAGGCGACAAAAATGGAAAAACTGAAAGTAATGATCTCCAACAGACAAAAACAGGTCAAGATCCCTTCCGGCACACGGCTTTTGCTGCGCCGCTGCTGCCATGCGGTTTTGGATTATGAGAAATTCGGCAAAGATGCAGAAGTAAGCATCAGTTTTATCGATAATAAAGAAATTCAGATTCTGAATCGGGAGTTTCGCGGCAAAGATATCGATACCGATGTTCTTTCTTTCCCTCTGGGAGAGGATGGCGTGTACGACAAAAACGAAGATACCGGTGCCTATCAGCTGGGCGATATCGTGATCTCGGTGGAGAAAGCGGTGACCCAGGCAGAGTTGTACGGACATTCGTTTCAGCGGGAAATGGGCTTTCTGACGGTCCATTCTATGCTTCATCTGCTGGGCTACGACCA
>JAFQTW010000031.1 GCA_017408855.1 Oscillospiraceae bacterium
GCACCCAGCGCCTCAAAGCCCTTGATGTGCTGATCGATGGGACGGACACCGCCGAAATTGCAGCCGCCGGGCATGGTAACGGCACCTTTGCCGCAGCGTCCCAGCAGCGCGCCCAAAAAGTAATAGGAAGCACGCATATTTCTGGCAATATCAAAAGGAACGGAGGGCGCGATGATATGGGTCGCGTCGATCTCCACCGTGGTTTTATTGAGCATCTTGATGCTGGCACCCAACTCCCGCAGGATCTGCAGGCAGATGTTCACGTCGTTGATGTTGGGGATATTCTCGAGCACGCAGGGCTCATCGGCCAGCAAAACGGCAGGAATGATGGCGACTGCCGCATTTTTGGCACCGCTGATGACGACTTCGCCTTCGAGACGGCTGTTTCCTTCAATGAGGAATTTCTCCATGTAAGGCCTCTCCTTTGTGTTACACACTTTCTCTCTATCTTTTAAAACCGCAGACCGACCTGCGGGCATACTTCTAACGGTAGTATTATAGCACAAGGCGCAGCAAAATAAAAGCCCATTTTTGCAGGAAAAACTGCCTTTTTCCGGGCTTTTTGCGTGATTTGACAGGTTTTTTTGCATCCTTTGCGCGATGAAAAAGGGCATCCTTTCAAAAGAATGCCCTTTTGCGTCTCTGTTATCGACCGGGGTACCAGGTACCGATGTATTTGGCCGGATCCATAAAACGTCCGTTGATGATGACCTCGAAGTGACAGTGGTTGCCGGTGGAGTTGCCGGTGGAACCCACATAGCCGATGATCTCACCCTGCTGCACATAGTCGCCGTAAGAGCAGGCCAGCTGACTCATATGGGCGTACAGCGTGTAGATGCCGTTGCCGTGGCTGATCTTGACATGGATGCCGTAGTTATAGTACTGGCGCACCGCCTTGACCACCGTTCCTGCCGCCGAAGCGCGGATGATGGTTCCGTAAGGCGCCGAAATATCCATACCGGTATGGCCCCAGTAGCCGTTGATACCGCAGGAATAGCGTCCGCCGTCCACCGGCCAGATAAAGCTCTTGCCGCCGGTCTGGGACTGGCTCAGCACCTGAATCGGCTCAGCCGTTCCAACGGTGAGGATCTGGTCCACCGGTTCTTTCATGGTGACCGATGCCAGCTCCTGCCGTTCCACTTCCTGTCCGTTGACGTAGGTCACATCAGCGGTGACCATTCGTTTGCCCAGCACGCCGGATTTATAAACCGCCACATATCCCTGCGGGTAGTTGGCGCTGACCTGCCGCTCAGAACCGAAGGGGATGTCCTCTTCGTACACCTCGGTAACGGTACGTTTTACGGTAAGGAAGTTGACCTGATTGGAGATCAGCACTTCCTGACCGATGAGCAGTTTTTCCTCGATGCCCGGGTTCAGGGCCTTGACCTGCGAATAGGGAACATCCATCTTCTGGGCGATGAGGGTAGGCGCATCACCCGGCTCGGTGATGTAAACGACCTCACCTTCCACCTCCTGCGTCAGGATGTCTTCCATTTCGCTTTCAAAAACCAGCGAGCTCAACAGATACAAGCCGTGGGTCAGCTGGACGTCCTCCACAAAGCCAACGGTCTCGTTTTCCGCACCGGTGCGATGCTCGGCAAGCATACCGTCCAGCAGATCCCAGATGGGCTGCTCGAGACGGACCGCGCCGAGAAACTCGCCGTCCACATAAACGCCGGTGGCTTCGGTGATCTCGTTGCCGGAGTTCATGATGATCTGGTCGGCGATCTCATTGGTGGTGGAAAGCTCCTCCTCGTCGATGATGACCAGGGTGTACTTGGGCACCGTATCCACCGGAGGCTGATATTTTTCGTAAACGATACGGCTCTGCACGATCTTTTCCGAGGTATCAAAATCGGATTCTTTTTCGATGTAGCCGATCATCTTGTCGTTATATTCCACCGCAAGGGCGAACTGCAGATTGGTATTCTGATGGATCAGACCCACCAGAAGGATCAGGCTGACCACCGGGGCCAGATAGTTGAAGGCGGTGCAAAGGCTCTTCCAAAGCACTTTTGCAGACTCGGTTCCCAGCGAAAGCCGTTCCTGCCAGAGGGCTTTATTGCCCTGCTGCGCGGCAGCCGCTTCTCTTTCCTTGCGGTTCACCCACAGCTTTTTGACCTCGCGGTAGGGGCGCATCGCATCGTTATATTTAAACTTCCATTTACGGATCCACAGATTGACCCGGCGGGTCACCTTCAGCTTGGTGCTGAGATAGGTGGTGACAGCCCAGCGGGAAATACGTTTTTTGTACCGTCTGTAACGGCGGATCAGCTGAGCGCCGGTCAAATAAAAGAAGCGATAAACAAAGTTGGCTGCTTGCTGGAAAATATTTCCGTTCTCTTCGGTCGGCAGTTTCCGACGTGCATCCAGCGAGGTGTTTCCGGCGTTTCGGCTGTTGTCCATGGTTCCCTCTCCTTTCTTTTCGCGGACAAATTCCGCTTACTACCTTTTCCATTATACACATTTGCGTGGTTTAATCAACCGAATTCACAAAATTGTAAGATTTATATGGTCATTTTGCACAATCCTTCCTGCGGAATTTTGCCGCATCTTCGCCCTTTTCCCGGATTTTCTTCGATATCCGGCGGTCGAACGGTGCTGATGTCCGCCCAGGAAAAACAAAAAAGGACGCTTACCAAGCGTCCTTTCCAAACAGTTTTTCCGCCGCATCCAGAAAAGAGCGGTCCGGCTCGGCTTTGATCCCGACCGTTTCTCCGCTGACCGGATGGACAAAGGAGCACCAGTCGCAGTGCAGCGCCTGCCGGCTGATAACGGCGCTGTCCCCGCCGTAAAGGGCATCCCCCGCCAAGGGGCAGCCCAGAAATGCCATATGCACCCGGATCTGATGGGTGCGCCCCGTCTCCAAACGAAAGCGGGCGAGGGTATAGCCGTCTTTTTTTCTCAGCTGCCGATAGTGGGTCACCGCCCGTCTGCCGTCGGCGGACACTTCCCGCAGAATATGCACCGGGTCCACCCGCCGGATGGGAGCATCCACTGTGCCCGATTCCTGCGGCAGTACGCCGCACAAGAGGGCGATGTAGGTCTTTTCCACCTTCCCTGCCAGTTTCGATGCGGTGTAAGCATCCTTCGCCGCCACCACGATGCCGGTGGTGTCCTTGTCCAGCCGGTTCACCGGACGAAAGGGCTGGCTTTTCCCCTCCTTCGCCATGCGGGCGGCAAAAACATTGCCCAGTGTGTCGGTCTGATGCTTCTTCGCCGGATGGCTGGGCATATCGAAGGGCTTGTTGAACACGACGAGCCACTCATCCTCGTACAGAACCGGTACTTCCGCCGTACAGAACTGCGCCGCTTCCACCCGCTCCTCTTCCGGCCAGATGAGGGTGACCGTATCCCCCTCCCGCACCGGGTCCACCGTGCGGATGTGTTCTCCGTTGCAGCAGATGCCTTCGGGGGGAGACAGTTTTTTCAGTTGTTTCAAAAGGCGGGTAGAGACCCCCTTTTCCCGCCGAAGAAAATCCCCCGCGGCTCGTCCCGCCCACTCTTCGGGGACGGTAAACGTCAGCTGACCCATAGGCTATCCTTTCTTTTTCCTGAGGGGTTGCCATGCTTTCCCCTCTTTTTCGAAAGAAAAAGGCGGCAAAGCCGCCTTTTATCCTTTGATTAGTCGCAAACCTTTACGCTCCAGCCTTCGGGACCTTCGACTCTGCCCCACTGGATGCCGGTCAGCTGATCGTACAGCTTCTGGGAGATGGCGCCGATCTTGCCATCGGACAGTTCCAGAACGGTGTCGCCGATCTTCAGCTCGCCGATGGGAGAGATGACCGCCGCGGTACCGGAACCGAACGCCTCTTTGAGACGTCCCTCTTTGCCTGCCTGCAGCAGCTCATCCACGCTGAGTCTGCGCTCGGTAACGGTGAGACCCCAGCCGCGCATCAGCTCGATGCAGGATTTGCGGGTGATGCCGGGCAGGATGCTGCCGGTGAGCATGGGAGTGACCACCTCGTCATCAATGACGAAGAAGACGTTCATGGCGCCTACTTCTTCGATGTATTTGCGCTCTACGCCGTCCAGCCACAGGACCTGAGAATAGCCCTGCTCGTGGGCAACTTCCTGACCCTTAAGGGAGCAGGCGTAGTTGCCGCCGGTTTTGGCCTCGCCCATACCGCCGCGAACGGCACGGACATAGTTGGTCTCCACATAGATCTTGACCGGGTTAAATCCCTGGGGATAGTACGCGCCGGAGGGAGACAGAACGATCAGGAAAATGTAGGTGGCGGAAGGATTGGTTCCCAGCTTCGGCTCGGTGCCGATGATGAAGGGACGGATGTACAAAGAAGCGCCCTCGGTGTGGGGGACCCAGTCTTTTTCGATCTCCACCAGTTTTTTCAGCGCGGTCAGACACAGCTCTTCGTCCAGCTGCGGGATGCACATACGGTCGTTGGAACGGTTAATGCGCTTAAAGTTCTCTTCCGGTCTGAACAGCAGGATCTGGTCGTTGTCGCCGCGGTAAGCCTTCATGCCCTCGAACACTTCCTGTCCGTAGTGCAGGCATTTCGCAAAGGGATCCAATGCGATGGGTCCGTAGGGTACGATGCGGGGATCGTGCCAGCCTTTGCCTTCGGTATAATCCATCACAAACATGTGATCGGTGGTAACTGCGCCAAAGCCCAGTTTGGTCTCATCGACCGGTTTTGCTTTGGGGGCGTTGGTCAGCTGAATTTTGATCTCGTTCATTGTATTCACAACCTTGTCTAAAAAGTAATGCTGTTAGCTATTGTAGCACAGAAAGACACTTTCGCACAAGAGCACAGCGAAAAGGAAAAGACGGACGGCTCAGGAACTTGTCGGAATCTCTGTGCCGCCCGCCCGTGTCATTGCGATATTAGTAGGTCAGACCGTAAGCCAGCATCGCCTCGGCGATCTTGACAAAGCCGGCTGCGTTGGCGCCCAGCACCAGATTGCCGTCGGCACCGTAGTCCTTCGAGGCTTTGTAAGCATTGGCGAAGATGCCCTTCATAATGCCTTTGAGCTTCTCGTCCACCTCTTCAAAGCTCCAGCTGTAACGCATGGAGTTCTGGCTCATTTCCAGACCGCTGACCGATACACCGCCTGCGTTGGCTGCTTTCGCCGGTCCGAACAGAACACCGTTCTGCTGGAACAAAGCCACCGCCTCGGGGGTGGAAGGCATGTTGGCGCCTTCCGCTACCAGGACCACGCCGTTGGCGATCAGTGCTTTTGCACCTTCCTCGTCCAGCTCGTTCTGGGTGGCGCAGGGCAGCGCAACATCACATTTTACCGTCCAGATGCCGCGGCAGCCTTCGGTAAAGACAGCGCCCTCGACCTCTTTGGCGTACTCGGAAATTCTTCCGCGGCGAACCTCTTTGATCTGTTTGACCACATCCAGCTTGATGCCGTCGGGATCCACCACATAGCCGGAGGAGTCGCTCATGGCAACGACCTTGGCGCCCAGCTCCATGGCCTTTTGTGCCGCGTAGATGGCTACGTTGCCCGAGCCGGAGATGATCACCGTTTTGCCGGCGATGGAATCGTTCTTCATATGTTTGAACATCTCTTCGGTAAAGTACAAAAGACCAAAGCCGGTGGCTTCCTTACGGGTCAGCGAGCCGCCATAGCTCAGACCCTTGCCGGTGAGAACGCCAGTATGTTGATTTACGATCTTTTTATACTGTCCGTAAAGATAGCCGATCTCTCTCGCACCCACACCGATGTCGCCTGCGGGAACGTCCACGTCCGCACCGATGTGACGGTACAGCTCGGTCATAAAGCTCTGGCAGAAACGCATGATCTCGCCGTCGGACTTGCCTTTGGGATCAAAGTCCGAGCCGCCTTTGCCGCCGCCCATGGGCAGACCGGTCAGGCTGTTTTTAAAGCACTGCTCAAAACCGAGGAATTTGATGATGGACGCGTTGACCGACGGATGCAGACGCAGTCCGCCTTTGTACGGACCGATGGCGCCGTTATACTGTACGCGGTAGCCGCGGTTTACCTGCACCTTGCCGCTGTCGTCCACCCAGGAAACACGGAACTGGATAAAGCGCTCCGGTTCCACGATGCGCTCCACGATCCCTGCCGCTTTGATGTCGGGGCGTTTTTCCACCACCGGCTCGAGGGACTCCAGAACTTCCTGTACTGCCTGCAGAAACTCCGGCTCGCCGGCGTCGCGTTTGCAGACCTTTTCGTATACTTCTTTCATATAGGCTGTTTTCAGTGCCATAATGAACTCCTCCTTTTATCTCATACCGGGAAGGCATATTGGATTCATGTATACTATTATATACAATCCGCCCCCTATTGCAAGCTTTAAAGCGTAAAATTTCAAAAAATTCATCCGTTAAAAGGGAAAAAGTCCATCTCCCCTGCCGGACCTGCGGCAAAAAAACTTTCGACTTTCTCTTCTCAAACAGACAAAAATATGCTATTCTGAAAAATACATTGAAACAATTTATTTCTGTTTTTTGTTAACCTGTCGAAACGATTTCGAAAGGAGTGCTTATTGATGTATTGCAAACATTGCGGTACCCAGATGTCCAACGACGCGGCATTCTGCACCAACTGCGGCGTATCCGCCGGTTCAGGCAGCGCTTACTGCCAGAACTGCGGCGCGGAAGTTCGCACCGGAGCCGTTTTCTGTTCCCAGTGCGGCGTTCAGTTCGCCCCCGCTGACCCCACCTACGCGCAGCCCGCGCAGGAGACCTACTCTGCGCCGGAATACCCCACCCCCGAAAGCTATATGCCTCCCCAGGGACCCTATCAGCCCCAGCCTCAGGCAAAAAGCAAGATCGCGGCGGGTATCCTCGGCATTTTGCTGGGATGCTTTGGTGTTCATAACTTCTACCTCGGCTACACCGGAAAAGCCATTGCGCAGCTGTGTCTGAGCCTTCTCAGCTGCGGCGTGCTCAGCTTCGCTTCCGCCATCTGGGGTCTGGTCGAAGGGATCATGATCCTCACCGGCAGCATTAATACCGATGCCAACGGTATCCCGCTGCAGGACTAATTTTCGCTTTGCGCGCGAGCAGGTGAAACAGCAGCATGTACAGTGCCGAAAGGCCGTGCATGAGGAAAGTCCGGGCTTCACAGGGCGAGGGTAGCTGCTAACGGCAGCCGAAGGCGACTTTAGGGAAAGTGCAACAGAAAGATACCGCCGTCTTTGACGGTAAGGATGGAACGGCGAGGTAAGAGCTCACCAGCGTGCGGGGAACCGCACGGCTATGTAAACCCTACCCGAAGCAACACCGGAAAGGGACCGCTACCGTTGGCCCGACGGGTCCCGCTTAGGTGGCTTGAACCCTTTGGCGACAAAGGGTCTAGAAAGATTGCTGTTCACGACAGAACTCGGCTTACACGCCTGGTCGCGTGAAAAAAACAAAAAGCACAGCCTTTTGGCTGTGCTTTTTTGATGGATTCATTTCCAGACCAGCTGCAAGATCCACAGCGAGGCGATCCCCGGCGCGCCGAGGAACAGCCCCGTCAGCGCTGTGGCAAGATTCAGCGGCAAACTCACTCCCGTCACCGACGAAACCGCCGCGCTGACCCAAAAGGCGGCACCGCCGCCCGCCGCGCTGAGAAACAGATTCCACAGCGGCTTTCCCGACCGGAAAAAGATCGCCGCCGCCCAAAGTCCGAGAAGCACCAAAATCGCCGTCATACGCCCTCCTAAACCAAAACCGCCGGACGGGTTTCTTCCTGCAGCTGCTTTGCCTGCCGCACCAGAAAACGATACCGGGCAGACAGCGCGTTCAGCTCGAAGATGCAGCTGTCCACCAGGTCCTCGTCGCAGGCCAGATCGAACCGCAGCTGTGCCTGCTCTATGGCATCACGCAGGTCACGCATCTGCTGACGAAGCTCCCGCTCCCGCGCGTCGGGATCGAAACCGGTGGGATATTTTGCGAAAAACCCGAATTTTTTCATCATTTTCCCCTGCCTTTCCAAAGAATTCTATGAAAAAGCTTGGACGGATATGTCCCTTTTTATGCGGATGATCGGTCTTTTTCGGCGCATACTATCCAAAAAGGTACAGGAGGGTCCCGATGAAACATTTTCCAACGGTAGGCGAAAAATACTGTCCCGCCCGCAGGCAGAATGTGCCGATGCAGATCTGGTGGGATGACGAAGGCGTCCGGCAGGAGCAATGTGTGTTCCACGGCGGATGCCCGCAGCAGTCCGCTTTCGGTGATATTCTGCCGCCCGGCTGCGGGTCCGGACCGAAACTGCGATGAAAAAGAGCCATCCCAATAGGGATGGCTCTTGCGCGTTTTAAAAGAGTTTTTTCAGGCTGCCCAGCAGGTCGCCCGCTTTGTCCAGTGTGATCTGTGCTTTTACGCTGTCGATGATCTTCTGCACCATATCGTCGGGAAGATCGACCCCCAGCACCTTTTCCACCGCTTTGACAGGCTCTGTTTTGAAAAGCTCCATCAGTTCCTTGTCCTCGGTGATCATTTTGACCAATTCCTGAACTTTTTCCTTGATGCTGTCCATATGCGGCTCCTATTCTTCTACGGTCTCCGCCTCGGGAGCATTTTTCTTCACCGACTCAACGCCGTTGAGGCAGCCGGCCAGTGCTTTGTAGCCTTCGCTGACCGCGATGACCTGTCCGTTGGTGGCTTTCAGGCGGAAGCGGTATTCGCCGGCTTTGTCGGTGTACACCTCAAATTTGGGATGTTTCTCTTCGGCATAACCCTCGACCGTCTGATTCTCGACCGCTGCGATGGGAGCGTTTTTCGCTACGCTTGCGATACCTTTTTTGCAGGCGTCATCGGTGGTGTATACCTCAGAGGTTGCGATCACTTCGCCGTTGCCGGCCTTCAGATCGAATTTAAAACCGGTTGCGGTTTTTTTCAGTACGAATTTTCCCATAATGATTTCCTCCTGTTAAAAAGATTGGTAGCTTTCTTTTATTTTACGGCATTTTTACGGTAAAAGCAAGAAAAACAACAGCTTATCCCTCTTTCGCCGGAAGAAAATCCACGTCGCCGCTGGAAACATCCGTCTTTGCCACCTGAATCCGGATGCTGTCGCCGATACGCCAGCTTTTTCCGGACATGGTATCGCGCATCTCCAGCTTGCCGTCGTATTCGCAAACGCCCGGAAGGTCGGTCACCCGGATCATGCCCTCCACGGTGTTGGGCAGCTCCACAAAGATGCCCTTTTCGATGATGCCGGACACGATGCCCTCAAATTCCTCGCCGATAAAGGCGGTCATATACTCCGCTTTGTAGCAGTCCTCGCAGCGGCGCTCGGTGTTCATGGCTGTCTGCTCGGTCTGGCTGGACTGGACCGCCGCGTCCGCCATGAACTTGGCGTATCTGCGTTTGGCATCGGCAGCGCTCATCCCCTTGAGCGATTCGGTCATCACACGGTGGATGGCCAGATCGGGATAACGGCGGATGGGCGAAGTAAAGTGGGAATATTCCTTCAGCACCAGACCGAAATGTCCGATGTTTTCGTCCGAATACTTGGCCTTTGCCATGCTGCGCAAAAGCTGCACGTTCACAAGGGCCTGACGGTCGGTTCCCTTTACCTCCCGCAGGATCTTCTGCAGCTGAGTGGGCTGTACCCCCGGCTTGATGTCGGAAGTATCCATCCCCAAAGCGGTGAGCACCTCGGACAAAAGCTCCAGCTTTTCGGCGGAAGGATCTTCATGCACCCGGAACAAAAAGGGCAGTTCCCGGCTGAGACCGAAGCGGGCCGCCGCCTCGTTTGCCTTGAGCATGAACTGCTCGATCATTCCCTCCGACTCGCCGCTTTTTCTCGCAACGATGTCCCGGATCTTGCCGTCCTCACCGATGAGGAACTTCGCCTCGGTGGATTCCAGCTCCAGACTGCCGCGGGCAGAAGCCTCCTGCCGCAGGGTCTGTGCCAGACGGCGCATCTCCAGCAAAGTCGGCTCGAGACCGTAGTATTTTTTATGGATCTGCTCATCCGCCGAGCCGTCAAAAATGGCGTTGATCTCGCTGTACACGCCCTTGAGACGGGAACGGATGACGGTTTTTCGAAATTCAAAGTCGATCAGCGCGCCCTTTTCATCCAGCTCCATCAGACAGGAAAAGGCCAGACGGTCCTCCTGCGGATTGAGCGAGCAGATGCCGTTGGAAAGGGCTTTCGGCAGCATGGGGATGACCTTGTCCGCATAGTAGACCGAGGTCCCGCGGCGAAAGGCCTCGTCATCCAGCGGCGAGCCGGCACGGACGTAGTGGCTCACATCGGCGATATGAACGCCCAGATACCAGCCGCCCTTTTCGCTGACCGACAGGCTGATGGCATCGTCGATATCCTTGGTGTCGGCGCCGTCGATGGTAAAGATGATCTCGCCCCGCAGGTCCAGGCGGTCCCGCAGCTCTTTGTCGGAGATTCCCTTCGCCTCGATTTTTTCCGCCTCTTCCAGAACGGCGGCAGGAAATTCCTTCACGATGCCATTGTCCGCCAGGATCGCCTCGCAGCAAACGCTCGCCAGATCGGCCGGACCGAACACAGCGGTCACCGCCGCCCGATGATCAAAATGGCGCTGTCCGCGGCGGATGATCCGTGCGGAGACCTTGTCCCCGTCCTTGGCATCGCCGCTGCTGCGGCGGTCGATCTGGACGGGTCCCTTCATCTGGCTGTCGGGATAGATCACCGGCCAGCCGTTTTCCACCTTGAACAGACCGGTGAAGGTGTAGTCCGCTTCTTCCAGGATCTTCAGCACTTCCCCTTCCAAAAGGTCGCCTCTTCCCTTTTTCACGGTGATGCGCACCCGGTCGCCGGGCAGCGCGCCCATCAGAAACCGTCCGGGGATGAATACATCCTCCGCCGCCTCGTCGGGATGGACAAAGCCGAAGGTCTCGGCGATCTTGACCACAACGCCTTCTGCGGTGGCGGGACGGCTGTCTTTATAAAAACGTTCTCTTTTCTGAGAGATCTCGCCCTTGTCCACCAGTTCCACCAGCTTGAGCAAAAAGGCCTGCTGCTCGTGGCGGCGCACGCCGGCCATCTCCTGCAGATATTTCACGGTGACCCCCCGGGAGCCGGCACGGTCCAGTACCCGATGGATGTCTTTGGTAAAGTCCCGGACCGGTTTTTTTGCCGGTGCGGCTTTTCCGGTCCGTTTTTTGTAGGACAAAGCTTTTTTCGGTTTTTTGTTCTGTCTCATAGTCTTCCTTTCTTCTCGATCCGATTCTTCTCTCATTCTTCCACAGACCATTCGGTTTCAACCGCCGAAAGCGGTTTTTTAAAATAGAAAAGCCCTGCCATTCGGCAGGGCTTTTTCTTCTCTTAGAAATAAATGCCTACGACCCAAACGACAAGGGACAGTACCAGGAAAGCGATACCGATCACTTTGGTGTATTTGGTCAGAAGAGCATCCAGGGTTTTTGCTCTGTTCTTGGTAAAGGGATTGGACTGCGCGCCGCCCAGAGCAGCCGCTCCGTTGCCTTTGCTGTCCTGCATCAGAACCATACCAATGATAAGAACCGCCATAACGATCAGCAAAATACCGCCGATTATTTCAAATGCCGACATAGTGCACCTCCGAATATTTCTGATTAACATTGCTATTGTAGCACGGTTTTTTTCGGTTTGCAATCTTTTTTCTCAAAAACTTTTCCAAATCCGTGAGAAATACGGATAAGTTTTTGCTTTTCGGGTATACTTTTAACCGTTCCCAACCGATGTCCCGCCTGTTGCGTTTGTAACGGGGCGCCGGCTGAGAGCTTTGGCTGCCGGCGTCCTGCGGACGAAGGCGGCCTTTTTTTAGTCTAAAAGGCTCATCTGCTCGCCCAGATCATCCGCTTTCGGGATGGCGCCTGCGGCAGGCAGCGATTTGGTCCTGAAGCGGTGGGCGTTGTTGATCATGCCTTCCGCAAAGGGCTGGACCGTATCCACCACCGCGTTTTTCTTGAGAGTCATCACTGCAACGCCCTGGGTATTTCTGGCCTGTTTGGGGTTGATGGCACCGGTGTGGACGATCAGCGTTCTGCCGCCGGTGGCACGCATCAGATATTCGCCGTCGGAGGGTGCATAGTAAGCCGCTGCCAGCTCATCCTTTTCGCTGTAAGCGCCGGTGAGCTTTTTGCGGTTGGTCTTGGTCTCATAAGATGCCATCTCTACCTTGCCGACCTTGCCGCCCCGATAGAAGAACAGCATATAGCCGGTGTATTCCTGCAGCGGAACACAGCAGATGACTTTTTCGCCCTCGTCCATGCCCAGCTTGGCAGGGACGAATTCACCCAGCACGCTGGCCTTGGTATCGTCAAAGTCGCTGGCATGGGCTTTGTAGACCTGCTGCCGGTCGGTAAAGAACAGCAGATGGGCCCGGTTGGTGCTTTCCACCGCCAGCGCGATCCCGTCCCCTTCCTTGAGCTTTTGCTCCGAACTCATGCGCAGCGACTGGGGGGTGATCTTTTTAAAGTACCCTTCCCGGCTGAAGAACAGATGCACCGGATAATCGGGCGCTTCCTCTTTTTCTTCCGAAGCGGCCTCCACCGCATCGTACAGGATCATGCTGCGGCGGGGCTGACCGAATTTTTTCTTCACGTCCTTCAGTTCCCCGATGATGATCGCCTGCACCTTTTTGGGATCGCTCAAAATGCCTTCCATCTCGGCGATCTCTTCCTTCAGCGACTCGGTCTCCTCGGTGCGCTTTAAGATGTATTCCCGGTTCAGATGGCGCAGCTTGATCTCCGCCACATATTCCGCCTGCACCTCGTCGATGCCAAAGCCGATCATTAGGTTCATCACGACCTCCGATTCTTCTTCGGTCTCCCGGACGATGCGGATGGCTTTGTCGATGTCCAGCAGGATCCTCGACAGACCCAGCAGCAGATGCAGCTTTTCTTTTTTCTTATTGAGGTCGTAGTAGACCCGCCGTTTCACGCACTCCTGACGGAAGGCGATCCACTCCTCCAGCAGCTCTCTTGCGCCCAGCACCCGGGGATATCCGCCGATGAGCACATTAAAGTTGCAGGACATGGTGTCCTCCAGCGGAGTCAGCCGGAACAGCTTGAGCATCAGCTTATCCGGATCGGTGCCGCGCTTGAGATCGACAGCGATCTTAAGGCCCGACAGGTCGGTCTCGTCGCGGATGTCCGCCACCTCTTTCACCTTGCCGGACTTGGCCAGCTCGATGATCTTGTCGATGACCACCTCGGTGGTGGTGGTCGGCGGGATCTCGGTGATCTCGATGCAGTTGGAGGATTTGTCGAAATTGTATCTTGCCCGAACACGAACGCCGCCCCGTCCGGTCTCGTAGATCTTTCTCAGCTCCGCTTCGTTGTGCAGGATGTAGCCGCCGCCGGGAAAGTCCGGCGCCTGCAGGGTGGACAGCAGATCGTGTTTGGGATTTTTCATCAGCGCGATGGTGGTATCGCACAGCTCTTCCAGATTGAAGGGACAGATGGAGCTTGCCATACCAACGGCGATACCGATGTTTGCATTGAACAAAATCGACGGGAACCGCACCGGGAACAGGGTCGGCTCCTTCATGGTCCCGTCGTAGTTGTCCACAAAATCCACCGTGTCCTTGTCGATGTCGGCGAACAGCTCCTGACAGATGCTGTCCAGCTTCGCCTCGGTGTATCGGGAGGCGGCGTAAGCCATATCACGGGAGTAGGCCTTACCGAAGTTGCCCTTGGAATCCACATAGGGATGCAGCAGGGTCTGGTTGCCCCGGGACAGACGGACCATCGTTTCGTAGATGGCGGCGTCGCCGTGGGGGTTCAGCTTCATAGTCTGACCGACAATGTTGGCAGATTTGGTGCGATTTCCTGATAAAAGCCCCATTTTATACATTGTGTATAATAATTTGCGGTGTGCGGGCTTAAATCCATCGATCTCGGGGATGGCACGGGAGATGATGACGCTCATGGCGTAGGGCATATAGTTGGTCTCAAGGGTCTCGGTAATGGGCTGTTCCACCACGATGCCGGCATTTTCAAACTCGGCGGCGATGCTGCCTGCGGGACGCTTGGGCTGTTCGGTTTTCTTTTTCTTGGGAGCCATAGCTTTCCTCCGCTTTCGATTGATCAGGATACGTCGGCCGCATCCAGATACAGATGGCCGTTCTCGGTGATGTACTCTTTTCTGCCCGCCAGATTATCGCCCAGCAAAAGGTCAAAGACCATGGCGGTCTTTTCGGCGCCCTCGGGGGTGACCTTGATCAGCCGGCGGGTCTCGGGGTTCATGGTAGTCATCCACATCATCTCCGGCTCGTTTTCGCCGAGACCTTTGGAGCGCTGGATGGTGTATTTGCCCTTGATCTTTTCCAGAATCCTGCCCTTTTCCGCATCGGAATAGGCAAAGTAGGTCTTGTCCCGAGTGGTGATCTCATAAAGGGGCGACTCTGCGATATAGACAAAGCCTTCCCGGATGAGGGTGGGCACCAGCCGGTACAGCATGGTCAGGATCAGGGTGCGGATCTGGAACCCATCCACGTCCGCATCGGTGCAGATGATGACCTTGTTCCAGCGCAGATTGGTCAGATCAAAGTTGGAGATTTCCTTGTTGGATTTGGAGGAGACCTCCACACCGCAGCCCAAAACCTTTAACAGGTCCACGATGATATCGCTTTTAAAGATCTTGTCGTAGTCGGCCTTAAGGCAGTTGAGGATCTTGCCCCGGACCGGGATGATGGCCTGGAACTCCGCGTCTCTCGACTGCTTGCAGGCGCCCAGTGCCGAGTCACCCTCCACGATGAAGATCTCCCGGCGGGAGATGTCCTTGGTCCGGCAGTCCACGAATTTCTGCACACGGTTGGCCATATCGATGGTGCCGGTGAGCTTTTTCTTCAGATTCAAACGGGTCTTTTCCGCGTTTTCGCGGCTTCGCTTGTTGACCAGCACCTGATCGGCGATCTTGCCCGCTTCCATGGGATTTTCGATGAAGTAGACCTCCAGCGAATGCTTGAGGAACTCGGTCATCGCTTCCTGGATAAATTTATTGGTGATGCTCTTTTTGGTCTGGTTTTCGTAAGAAGTCTGGGTGGAGAAGGAGGAGGAAACCAGCACAAGGCAGTCCTCCACGTCCTGAAAGGTGATCTTGCTCTCGTTTTTCAGATACTTGCCCTGCTGCTTCAAAAAGGCGTCGATCTGGGAAACGAAGGCGCTCTTCACCGCTTTTTCCGGTGCGCCGCCATGCTCCAGATGGCTGGAGTTGTGGTAGTATTCCAGCAGCTTGACCCGATTGGAAAAACAGCAGGAGATCTGCATCTTCACCTTGTATTCCGGCTTGTCCTCACGGTCACGACCCTTGCGGCTGGTCTCCCAGTACTGCACGCCGGTCAAAGTCTCCTCGCCGGACAGCTCTTTTACATAGTCGGTGATACCGTTTTCGTAGCAGAACTCGGTGGTCTCAAAGCTTTTGCCCTGCTGATTCTTAAAGACGAACAGCAGCCCGGCGTTGACCACCGCCTGCCGTTTCAGCACCTCGGTGTAATACTCCACCGGGATGGCGATATCGGTAAACACATCCAGATCGGGCTTCCAGCGGATGCGGGAACCGGTCTTTTTCTGGGTAGTGGGCTCTTTCATCAGTCCGCCGATGTTTTCACCCTTTTCAAAGCGCAGATTGTATTTGTGCCCGTCACGGAAGATCTCAACATCCATATACTCTGCCGCGTACTGGGTGGCGCACAGACCCAGACCGTTGAGACCCAGGGAATACTCGTAGCCCTCGCCCTCGTTGGTCTTGTACTTGCCGCCGGCATATAATTCACAAAAGCACAGTTCCCAGTTGTAGCGCTCTTCTTTTTTGTTGTAGTCCACCGGGATGCCGGCGCCGAAGTCCTGGATCTCCACCGAGCCGTCCTCGAAACGGGTGATGATGATCTTGTCGCCGCGTCCCTCTCTCGCCTCGTCGATGGAGTTGGAAAGGATCTCGAACACCGAGTGTTCGCAGCCTTCGATGCCGTCGGAACCGAAAATAACGCCGGGGCGTTTTCGCACACGGTCGGCGCCCTTTAAGGACTGGATGCTTTCGTTATCGTAACTTGCCTTTTTCGCCATAAGGCCCTCCTGTTTCTCGGTCGAAACCGGTCCGTTGTGCCCCTATTTTGCCGAAAACCGGAATATTTAGGGGCTTTGCCGCCCAAATGCGGCCATATCTAGGGTTATGATACCATATTCTCGCCCAAATTGTAAAGCCTATCCGTTTTCGGCAAAAAGGAAAGACCCTTCTCACGAAGGGTCTTTTTCTCTTTATTCGTTTGCGCCGTCCTCTTTTTCTTCGGTCGGCTCAACCGCTTCTTTTTCCGCAACGGGCAATTCGCTTTCAGCCTCTGCGGTCTTTTCCGCTGCCGGGACCGCTGCGCCGGGCATGGGAGTCTCATCACCAGACAGGGTCAGCTCCCCTTCCATCAGCTTGCGGAAGGTCTCGCCGTCGATCTTTTCATGATGGAACACATACTGCGCCACCAGATGCAGCTGATCCATATGCTCGGACAGGATCTTCTCAGCCGTCTCGTACGCCTCGTCCACCAGGGCACGGATCTCCAGGTCGATGTCCGCCGCGATGTCCTCGGAGTAGTTGCGGCTCATGGAAATATCTCTGCCCAGGAACACTTCGTCCTGATTCTGACCGTACACCACCGGACCCAGCTTGTCGCTGAAGCCGTAGCGGGTGACCATGTTCCGCGCGATCTTGGATACTCTCTCCAGATCGTTGGAAGCGCCGGTAGAGATGTCATCCAGCACCAGTTTTTCCGCCATCCGTCCGCCCAGCAAAACGACCAGCTCCTCGCTCATATGGCGCTTGGTGCTGTACGAAGTCTCGGTCAGCGGCAGGCTCATGGTAAAGCCGCCCGCCATGCCGCGGGGGATGATGGAGACCATATGCACCGGATCCTGCGTGGGGCAGTAGTAGGTACATACGGCATGACCCGCCTCGTGATAGGCGGTGAGTTTTTTGTCTTTGGGAGAAACCTTGTGGGATTTCTTCTCGGGACCGGCGACCACCTTGATGGTGGCTTCCTCCACCTCTTTCATGGTGATGGCCTTTTTGCTGCGGCGGGCCGCCAGCAGCGCCGCCTCGTTCATCAGATTCTCCAGATCCGCGCCGGTAAAGCCGGCGGTGGTCTTGGCGATGACCGACAGGTCCACGTCGGGACCGATGGGCTTGTTGCGGGTGTGTACTTTCAAAATCGCCTCACGTCCGGCGGCATCGGGGTAGCCCACCACGATCTGACGGTCGAAACGACCGGGACGCAAAAGCGCCGGGTCGAGGATATCGATTCGGTTGGTCGCTGCGATGATGATGACGCCGGAGTTGTTGCCGAAACCGTCCATCTCAACCAGCAGCTGGTTAAGGGTCTGCTCTCTCTCGTCGTGACCGCCGCCCAGACCGGCGCCTCTGTGACGTCCTACCGCGTCGATCTCATCGATGAACACGATGGAAGGAGAGTTCTTTTTCGCCTGCTCGAACAGGTCACGGACACGGGATGCGCCGACACCGACGAACATCTCCACAAAGTCCGAACCGGAAATGGAGAAGAAGGGAACGCCCGCTTCGCCGGCGACCGCTCTCGCCAGCAGGGTTTTACCGGTTCCGGGAGGTCCCATCAGCATAACGCCTTTGGGGATCCTTGCGCCCAGCTGGTTAAACTTGCGGGGATCTTTCAGGAACTGAACGATCTCTTCCAGCTCCGCTTTTTCTTCGTCGGCACCTGCCACATCGGCAAAGGTGGTCTTTTTGCCGTCCTCACCGGTGCGGACCTTGGCTTTGCCGAAATTCATGGCTTTGCCGTTGCCGCCCCCTGCGGACCGCATCATCATAAACCAGAACAGGGCCATCACACCGAACAGCACTACATAGGGGATCATGCTGACCCACCAGGGCGCATCCTTCGGGCGGATAAAGTCCACCTTCATGGGCGCGTCGGGATGTTCCAGATCATAGGCCTCGATGAGAGGTTTTGTGTCCTCGTAGAACATATTCGGCGAGGCACAGCGATAGTTGATAAAGGCAAATTTGCCGCCGTCGTTTTCGATCTTCAGGGTCATTTCGCCCGATGCGATATCCATGGTAAACTCACGGACCTGCCCGTTTTCAAAATAATCGATCACTTCGTAATACTTCAGCGTTTGCGTTTCGCTCATCATGGAGACCGCAAAGTAGATGGTCACCATCAGCACTGCCAGAACGGCAATGTAAACGGCAAGCCCTCGGGAGGGTTTTCTGTTCAAATGCTTCACTCCTTGAATAGACTTTTCAAAACCTTATTCGGCATAGACCTCGGGTTTCAGCACACCGATATAAGGCAGGTTGCGATATTTTTCCGCGTAGTCCAGACCGTAGCCCACCAAAAACGCGTCGGGCACCACAAAGCCGGCGTAGTCGGCGGTGATGGGCGCTTCACGGCGCTCGGGCTTATCCAGCAAAGTAGCAATGCGGATGCCTTTGGGATGGCGGTCGGACAGCATGGTCTTGAGATAGTGCAGGGTCTTGCCGCTGTCGAGGATGTCCTCGACCAAAATGACCTCGCGACCTTCCAGCGGAACATCCAGATCTTTATTGATTTTTACCACGCCGGAGGTTTTTACTCCCGCGCCGTAGCTGGAGACGACCATAAAATCGATCTCGCAGGGAATATCGATGGCGCGCATCAGATCGCTCATAAACACCACCGAGCCCTTGAGCACACTGACCAGCAGGGGATTTTTGCCCGCATAGTCTCTGGAAATGGTTTCACCGATCTCTTTTACCTTGGCTGCGATCACTTCTTCGCTGTAAAGGATCGATTCAATATCTTTTTTCATTGTTCTGCCTCCTCAATATCGATTACCCAGATGGTTTTGCTCCTTTTATCCGCAGCGGCACGCTCGTCCACGCCCAGCCCCGCGGCCCACACCGGACCCCTTTCATCGGCCAGAACGGGAAGCCGTTCCCGCTTTTGAGGCGGCACCCCCAGCTCGTTCCACCATTTCCGCAAAGGCTTTGTCACCCCACGGTGGACCGGGCGAAGCGCATCCCCCTCAATTTTTGCTCTCAGAAAAATCTTACCGCATATTTTATCACAGTCAATTGCATTTTTTAAGATGTTACAATCCTGTTCCCATAAATTTTTAAATTGTTCATAATTGACCGGCAGGATCCTCCCCTTTGCCAGCGGATGGGTAAAAGCCTCCCCCGCCGAAAGGATCATCGGCTCAGATGAAACCGGCTCCTGCGACCGGACTACCTGCAAAACGCCCTTCTGCAGCTGCACCGTCCAGACCGGATCGATCTGCAGTCTGCCGCTTTTTTTCTCCAGCAGATTTTGCAGCTGCGAAAAGACCACGCTGCCGCAGGAAAGCCCCTGCTCCCCCAAAAAAGCTTTCAGCGCCCGAAACAGCACAGCCGGATGGGCATCCCGCAGTTTTTCCGCCGAAAGTCCGTTTTGGCAGCGGGCATCGGACAAAAGCCGCTGTGCCGACTGCTGCAGAAAATCCTCATCCTGCCGCAGATGCTCCTTCGTCCGCCCGAACAGCTCGTAAAAAGCCGGCTGCAGCCGCAAAAGCTGCGGCATCAGATGATGGCGGATTCGGTTGCGCACAAAATCGTCGCTTTCATTGGAAGAGTCCTCCACAAAGGAAAGCCCCTCCTGCGCCAGATACTCCTGTACCTCCTGACGGGTGCAGAACAACAGCGGACGGATCAGATCCTTCTGCTTCGGTGTGATCCCGCAAAGCCCTTTGAGCCCCGTTCCGCGGGTAAGGTTGATGAAAAAGGTCTCCGCATCGTCCGACCGGGTGTGGGCGGTGGCGATGATGCCGCCCTTTGCCGCCTGCCGCAGACAGCGGTAGCGGACCGTCCGTCCCGCTTCTTCGAGGGACAGCCCCTCCTCTTCGGCAAAGACCGCCACATTTTCCCGAAACACGGTCAAAGGGATCTTCCACTCTTCGCACAGCGCCCGGACGAACCTTTCGTCCCGCTCGCTCTCTTCCCCCCGCAAAAGATGGTTCACATGGCAGGCGGACAGCGAAAAATCCAGCTCCTTTTGCAGCTGCCGCAAAAGATGCAGCAGCGCCACCGAATCGGCGCCGCCGGACAAAGCCACGGTGACCGAACCGCCCGCCGGGAGCATCCCATAACGGAGGACGGTCTCTTTCGCTTTAGTTTTCATCCCGATACATCTCCAGATTGCCAAAGCGGGTGTAAGCGCCGTCCCACGCCAGCTTGACCGTGTCGGTCTCACCGTGACGGTTTTTCGCTACGATGCACTCGGCAATGTTCTGCTCGTTGGATTCTTTGTTGTAATAAGCGTCGCGGTACAAAAACCATACGCCGTCGGCATCCTGCTCGATGGAGCCGGACTCACGCAGGTCGGAAAGCATCGGACGGTGTTCGTTTCGGCTTTCGGGACCTCGGGACAGCTGGGACAGCACCACAACGGGGATCTGCAGCTCTTTTGCCATGACCTTGAGGGATCGGGTCATTTCCGAAACCTCGGTCACACGGTTTTCGATGTTTTTTCCGCTGGTCATCAGCTGCAGATAGTCGATGACCACCAGATCCAGATCCTTCATCCGGCGCAGTCTTGCTTTCATCTCGCCGGGAGAAATGCCGGTGGCATCGTCGATATAGATCTGTGCCTGCGAAAGATAGCCCGCCGCCTCCGCCAAGCGGTTCCAGTCGTCGCCGGAGAGATTGCCGGTCCGCAAAGCGTTGCCGGGGATCCTCGCTTCGCCGGACAAGATACGGCTGACCAGCTGATCCTTGCTCATCTCCAGGTTAAAGATGGCAACTTTCTTTCCCTTTTTGGCTACATTGGTGGCGATATTGAGGGCAAAAGCGGTCTTTCCCATACCGGGACGGGCCGCGATGAAAATAAGGTCGGTTTTATTAAGCCCGGTGGTGATCTGGTCCAGCATGGTAAAGCCGGTGGGGATGCCCAGATACTGCTCCCGGTCCGAGCTGGACAGCTTTTGCAGGCGGTCGTAGGTTTCGATGATGATCTCATCGATCCTTTGCAGACCGCGGCTTTCTCTGCCCTGCCGGATCTCAAAGATCTGCTGCTCCGCCGAATCCAGCAGATTTTTGGCCTCGTTCTGCGGGTCACGGGCGTTTTCGATGATGCTCTGGGCCGTTCCGATCAAGCTGCGGACATAGTGCTTTTCCTGGATAATGCGGGCGTAGGCCTCCACATTGGAAACGGTGGGCACCACCTCGACCAGACGGGTCAGATAGACCTTGGCATCCTGCTCGGAACCAAACACCTCATCGGAAAGGACTCCGTCCAGAACGGTCACAAAGTCGATGGGCTCGCCGGAAGAGAAAAAGCGCAGCATCACCGAAAAGATGCCCTGATGGCGCTTATCGTAAAAACACTCGGTCTTGACAAATTCCATTACGGTAGTCAGGCAGGAAGGATCCACCAAAACCGCGCCCAGCACCGACTGCTCCGCTTCCAGACTGAAGGGCAGCGGTCCGGTCTCGGTCATATAAGGGATCTGCGGGGTCTGTGCCATAGTTCATTCCTCCTGACGGTTAGTGTAAAAGCGGGAAAAGACAGCCGGTACCGGCTGTCTTTGGGATTATTCCTCTACGATGGTCACGAAAAAGCTGACCTTTACCTCGGGGTGCAGACGGACCTCGGCATTGTAGGTGCCAAAGGCTTTGATATCCGCGTCGAGGGAGATCTTCTTTTTGTCGATGGGGCAGCCGAACTGCTTCTGCAGATCCTCGGCGATCTCCTTGGTGGTCACAGCGCCGAACAAGCGTCCGTTGCTGCCGGCTTTCGCGGTGCGTTTTACGGTTTTGCCGGCGATCTTTTTGCCCAGCTCAACGGCGGACTGTTTTTCCACATCCGCTTTGTGCTGTTTGGCAGCCTCACGGTTCTTCAGATCGTTCATCGCCTGTGCGTTGGCCTCGATGGCCAGACCCTTCGGCAGCAGAAAGTTTCTGGCGTAACCGTCGGAAACGTTGATCAGCTGACCTTTTTTGCCGGAACCTTTCACGTCCTGCTGTAAAATAACTTTCATGATGCTTCTCCTTTATCTGTTAAGAATTGCTTTCTTTTCGGTCGGGATTTTCTTTGGGGCGCTCTTCGTAATATTTGTCGATAGCCTCCAAAAGCTTCTGACGGGCCGGGTCCATGGTGATGCCGCTCAGCTGCGCGCCGGCCATGGTCATATGACCGCCGCCGCCCAGCATTTCCATGATCACCTGAACGTTCATGCCGCCCATGCTGCGTGCCGAGAAGGACACGCCGTCGCCGTATTCGTACATGACAAACGAAGCGGAAACGCCGTCGATGCCCAAAAGCTCATCCGCCGCCTGCGGAGCGATCAGCTTGATGTCCTCGGTATACTCACCGCTGGCAATGGCACAGCCGCGGTAGACCTCGGCAGAAGAGACCAGACGGGTCTTTTTCTGATAGTCGTCCATGGTGTTGGAAAACAGCTTTCTGACCTCGATGGTGTCGGCGCCCTGTTTGCGCAGGTAGGCCGCCGCCTCGAAGGTGCGCACGCCGGTCTTCATGACAAAATTCTTGGTATCCAGCATAATGCCGGACAAAAGGGCCTCCGCGTCCAGACGGGTCAGCTTCACATGATCGCCGAAATACTGTGCCAGCTCGGTGATCATCTCCGAAGCGGAAGACGCGTAGGGCTCGTGATAAAACAGCACCGCGTTGTCGATGTGTCCCACCATCTTGCGGTGATGGTCGATGACCACAACGCTTTCGCATTTTTCATAGATCTCGCGGGATTCCAGCATATGGGGCATATGGGTATCCACTACGATCAAAAGGGTCTTTTCCCCCACCAGATCCTTGGCGGGACCCGGTTCCACAAAGGCATCCTGATAGCCGTTTGCCGTGAGGCGATTGTACAGCGGATAGGCCAGATTGGTCTGCCGCTGCACCACGATGGCCGCGGGCTTGCCCATCTGCCGGATCACCCGGTACATGCCCACCGCAGAGCCGAGACTGTCCAGATCGCCAAAGCGGTGACCCATGATCAGCACGTTTTCCGCCACCATGATCAGCTCGGACAAAGCCGAAGCCATGATACGGCTTTTGACCTTGGTGCGTTTTTCCACGCCTTTGCTGGTGCCGCCGTAGAAGGAAAATCCGTCGGCGGTCTTGATGGCGACCTGATCGCCGCCGCGTCCCAGCGCCATTTCCAGCGCCTGACGGGCCATTTTTTCGCTTTCCTGCAGATTGGCAGCCCCCTGTCCGATGCCGATGGACAGAGTGGACGGCACGTTATCGCTCAAAGAAACTTCCCGCACCTGGTCGAGAATGTCAAAGCGCCGCTCGATCATTTTGCGCAGCTGCCGCTCTTCCGCCACCACCAGGAACCGGTCCTGGCTCAAGCGGCGCAGCAGACAGTTGCCTTTGAGCATATAATTTTCGATGATGGTCTCCAGCTGCCCGATGGTCTGGGCCTTTTCGCTTTCCCGGGCATCCTGCATGATCTCCTGATAGTTGTCGATGACCACGATGCCCACCGACGGGCGGGACTCTTTGTATTCGAACACATATTTTTTCAGCGCCGTGTCGTCGATGAGGAAATACACGCCCTCCGGCTGACCGCCATCGTTGATAATGGTCGCGGTGTGTACGGTGTAGAGTTTTTCCTTGTAGCGGATGTTGGCGCCCTGCCCCTTTTTGGGGTCGGTGGGGTCCGCTTTGGGGATGATGTCCCGCACCGGAACGCCAAACAGATCCTCACCCATGAACACATCGTCCTTGCAGCGGCGGTTATACCATATGATGTCGCCGCCGGCCCCTGCCACCAGCATGGGGAAAGGCAGTGTCTCCAGTGTTTCCCGGCGGTTCAGGGTAAGATTGTCGCTGAGGTAAGAGAGAAAGGCGAACATATCCTGCTGAAATCCCCGCAGCTTGTAAAGCACATACAAGGTCACGCAGATGAGCAAAAGCGCCTCGATGTAAAACAGATAGATATTGACAAAAGCGGACAGTAAGGTCAAAAGGGCGCACAAAGCCAAGGGCGCCACCAAGATCGGACGCAGCCACCAGTATTTTTTCTCCATACCGCGCTCCTCCTTTTTTCAAAGAGTCAGTCAATTCCCACCTGCCGACAGTTTCTCTATTTTATCCTATGATTATATCATACAAAGACCCTATTGGCAATGGAAAAACACCCTGTTTACAAGGAAAAGCCGCCTTTGGGCGGACTCACTCAGGGATTTACACGGTTTTGGACAAATCTTTTCCACCACAACGATTCTCGCCGGTTTTGCAATACGCCAGTATTGCTGCAACCGCCGAAAACCGCTGTGAAGAAAAACCCATTGCCCAAAACTGCAAAGCACCCGAAAGCGATAGATTTTTTCATAAGACAAGAAAAAGAGCCGTGGTAAGGCTGACGCCTA
>JAFQTW010000032.1 GCA_017408855.1 Oscillospiraceae bacterium
AAAGCACCCGAAAGCGATAGATTTTTTCATAAGACAAGAAAAAGAGCCGTGGTAAGGCTGACGCCTACCACGGCTCTTTGACGCAGTATTAAGGAAAAAGATGCGTTTTCGGGCGTATAAAGCCCTAAGTGAGGCCGCCCTCCGTGCTTTTTTTGCATCATAACACGGAGAAACTGTCGAAATTTGCATTTTCCGCAAATTTGCAGTATCCTATTGGGTAGAGTAAATTGCAAAGGTGGAGACCACACCGTGAGAAAATCCAGCATCAACCTGACCACAGGAAACATCACCAAACAGATCCTGATTTTTGCCCTGCCCATCTTTATCGGGCAGCTGTTCCAGACCCTTTACAACAGCGTGGATGCCATCGTCGTCGGCAACGCCGTCGGAACCACCGCATTGGCAGCGGTATCCGCCAGCGCCGACATCTCCCACCTGCTGGTGGGCTTTTTTACCGGACTTTCCACCGGTGCCGGCGTGCTGTTTTCCCGCAGCTTCGGCGCGGGGGACCACAAAAAGCTCCACGATGCCATCCATACCGCGCTGACCTTCTCGCTGATTCTGGGCGTTCTGATGGCCGGTATCGGCATCCTGATCTCCCCTTTGCTGCTGCGCATCGTCGATTGCCCCGCCGATGTGTATGACGAAGCGCTTTTATACCTGCGGGTCTATCTGGTCGGCGTTTTGTTCACCGCCCTTTACAATGTAGGCTCCGGCGTTCTCCGTGCCGTGGGCGACTCCAAAAACCCCCTCTACTTTCTGATCATCTCCTCAGTGAGCAACATCATTCTGGACGTGGTACTGGTCGTTCTGCTGCCCCTTGGCGTAGCCGGTGCCGCTTTGGCGACCGTCGGTTCCCAGTTTGTCAGCGTGTTCCTCGTGTTCCGCAAAATGCTGCGTACCGATGACGTATACAAGCTGGTGCTCAAAGACCTTCACATCGACAGAAAGCTGCTGCTCGAGGTGCTGGATCTGGGACTTCCCGCCGCCATTCAGGTCAGCCTTACCGCCATCTCCAACCTGTTCGTCACCCGATACATCAACAGTTTTGGTGCCGCTGCCATGGCAGGCATCGGTGCCGGCAAAAAGATCGACCGCTTTGCGGGCATGGTCGCCCAAAGCCTCGGTCTTGCCACCTCCACCTTCGTCGGGCAGAACATCGGCGCCGGCAAAGTCCGCCGTGCCTTCCAGGGCATCCGGGTCTGCCTTATCGCCGGTTTTAGCTATGTTGCGGTGGTGGGCTCCGCCATCTATTTCAATGCCGACACCCTCGCCCGCATCTTTACCTCCGACCCCGATGCCATCAGCTACGGCGTTGCCATGATCACCACCATGATCCCCTTCTATTTCTGTCAGGCCTTTAACCAGATCATCGCCAACGCGGTCCGCGGATTCGGCAAATCCCGTGTGGTCATGTTCTGTTCGGTGGGCGGAATGATCGTTTGCCGCCAGATCTTTTTGGCCATCACCATGCACATCAACTGGAGCGTTTACAACATCTACTACGGCTACCCCCTCGGATGGGCCTGTGCCGCCTTGTTCGTCTTTATTTACTACCTCTTCGCCATCCGCCGCAAATACAAAGACGAAGCCCGCCTCTTCCCCGCCAAAACCACCGCATAAAATAAAGCCACCCGTCAAAAAGGACAGGTGGCTTTTTCATATGAGGAATCCTCTTTATCGTCGGATCATTTCATAGATCATTTTACTGTCAATGATCATCAGAGCATCATCATTTCGACCATCGATACCCAAATCCGTAATATGGATCTCTTTCATCGTTTTCTCTCTGCTGTCGCATAAATAATAATCATATTGTGCCGACTGTCCTGGGGGCGAGCCGTTTGGCAATCCAATCATTGTTACATAATTGGAAATCGGACGATAAATAAAATCTGCATTTCCCTCATAAACAATTTGTGCAACGGCATTTTCCATGTCTGGATAAAAAAGCTGATACAATGTATTCTCAAATACATAATAAATCAACTGTCGGTCCCATAAAAACGGCTGCTGACTGGTAAGGGGCGCACAAAACAAGTCTACCGTTTTGTACGATATTCCTCCCACTACATTCAGATAAAAATCATCGGTTTCGAAAGTGAACCATCCTGTTGATGGGTCAAAAGAGATTCTTTCACCTCTGTTTGACGGGGTAAAGAAATCGTACTCGATTTCTCTCTCCTCAGAGAAATACCGTTCCCGATCTGTCTCTGCTCCCCATTTGGAAAAATCCAATTCATCAGCAGAAGCTGACTCACTTCTCTCTTGTTCTGTTTTTTCTGTCTCCACCTTTTCGGGCAGGGAGGATTCTTCTGCCTGAGAGCTTATTGGAAGTACAGAACATCCGGATAATAACACCAGTAAGATCATACCCGCAACAGCGATAGCGTTTTTCATACTGCCACCTCCACGAAAAGGAATTTATTTACATTTTCATTATACCTTCCCCCGCTTTCTCCGTCAAGTTAACAACAAAACACCCCCGGCAATGCCGGGGGTTTCGTTTATTTCTGCGGGATCGGATCGTAGCTGGGGTTGATGGCGTAGAAGTTGCGGTGGTCCAGATCTTCCTGCAAAAGCCGCAAGGCCTCGCCGAAGCGCTGGAAGTGGGTGATCTCCCGCTGCCGCAGAAACTTAATGGGTTCTCTCACATCGGGGATATCCACCAGCCGCAGGATGTTGTCGTAGGTGGTTCTCGCCTTCTGCTCCGCCGCCAGATCCTCGAACAGATCGGTGATGGCGTCGCCCTTACTCTGAAAGAAGCTTGCCTGAAACGGCGTGCCCGAAGCCGCCTGCGGCCAGACACCGGCGGTGTGATCCACAAAGTAGATGTCCAGCCCCGCCCGTTTCACATCCTCGTCGCTCATGCCTTTGGTCAGCTGATGGATCATGGCAGCCACCATCTCCATATGGGCCAGCTCTTCGGTGCCGATGTCGGTCAGCAGACCGGCAATGCGCCGATCCGGCATGGAATAGCGCTGATTGAGATACCGCATCGATGCGGCGATCTCCCCGTCGGGACCGCCCAGCTGCGAGATGATCACCTGCGCCGCCTCAGGGCAGACACAGTCGATCTTAACGGGGAACTGCAGCCGTTTTTCGTAATTCCACATCAGTAATTCGCCTCTCTTTCCCAGGGCCAGGGCTCACGGACCCAGCCCCAGCTGTCAGCGCAGTCCACCAGATCGTTGCTCAAAGGACCTACCTTTGCCTGATGCTCTGCCATGGCTTTTTTCTGCTCTTCTCTCGCCTGACGGTAATAAGAAAGGGCCGCCTGGTCGCAGGGATGGGTGTCCAGATACAGCACCGCTTCATCCAACGCGAAACCGGCCTGATGGACCCGGTTCAGCACCGAATTTCTCTCGCCGTTCATTTAAACGCCCTCCCCTCTGCAGCCCAAAAAGGGTTTATCCAATTCCGGGAACAAGCTGCCCCGGCACAGTGCCGTGCCGGTATCGTAGGTGTCGCACCAGACCTGCCGCGGCAGATAGCCCATGGCAAGGGGCAGGCGGTCTGCCGCCGATGCTTCACCGCCGACCGCAGCGGTTTTTGCCGCCCCGTACCCCATGGGGTCCGCAGCGGAAAATCGATATCCTGCCGGAACGTTCTGCATCCGCACAGCAGGACCGAATACGGCGGATCTGCCGGCATATCCGCCGGAAAAGTCTG
>JAFQTW010000033.1 GCA_017408855.1 Oscillospiraceae bacterium
ATCATCGGCGGCGTTTCCTTCGTTCTGTACGGTATGATCTCCGCAGTAGGCGTTCGTAACGTAGTAGAGAATAAAGTTGACTTTACCAACACCAGAAACATGCTGATCGCTGCAGTGATCCTGGTTTCCGGTCTGGGCTTCAACGGCATCGGCGGTCTGACCTTTACCATCGGCAGCATGTCCATCACCCTCACCGGTCTGGCAATCGCTGCGATCCTGGGTATCGTTCTCAACGCGATCCTGCCCGGCAAAGACTATGACTTTGGCGAAGATCTGCAGGGTGACACCTCTGTAAACTTCCAGAGCAGCATGGACAGCTAATCCGGCTGAAAGATTTCGTATCGAAAAAGCCCCATCCCTTTGGATGGGGCTTTTTTTGGTGGGGATGCCCCCACGGGCACTGACGGGCCGGCGAGCCGCCGGTGGCAGGTCGCGGGCAAAGTCTGGCTAAAACCCAACCGATAACCCGCGCCGGCTCGCCGCCGCCTTTACATTTCCTGCATTTTTTTGGTATACTGAAAAAAAGACTGTCAGGAGGCGCAACTATGAATCTTGTACTGGAAAACATCCGCACCCGCCGTTCGGTAAGAAAATTCAAGCCCTGCCAGGTGGAACAGGATAAACTGGACCTCATTCTCGAAGCCGGAACCTGGGCACCGACCGCCATGGGCAAGCAGTCCCCCAAGATCATTGCGGTGCAAAAGCCGGAAGAAGTGGCGAAAGTGGTGGAGCTGAACGCGAAATTCCTCGGCACCCAGAATAATCCCTACTACGGCGCGCCGACCATCCTGCTGGTGCTGACCGCACCCTGCGGCACTTCAGTGGAGGACGGCAGCTGCGTTTTGCAGAACATGATGCTGGCCGCCCACTCGCTGGGTCTTGCCACCTGCTGGATCCACCGGGAAAAGCAGATGTTCGACTGCGACGAGGGCAAAGCCCTGCTGAAAGCATGGGGCATCGAAGAAGAACTGGTGGGCGTAGGCTCGCTGGCGCTGGGCTATGCCGACTGCGACCTGCCCGACCCCAAACCCCGCAAAGAGGACTATATCGTAAAAGTTCTGTAAGAAAAAAAGACCGCCGCAGGCGGTCTTTTTTTATGCGAAATTCTGGACCAGCAGACGAAGGGAGAGAGCGTCGAGGAGGAACACACCCTCTGCGGTGAAACTGCCAAAGATCGGGCAGGGAACAGCCGCCTCCCCCTGAAGCGAGAGGAGAAAAGACAGGGCAGGCAGCCGCTCTTCATAGTCCAGATAGGAAAGATCGGTGTCAGCAAGGTCCAGCAGAGCCCCCGCCAGCTGACGGGTCTCGTCGGACAAAAGGGTGGGCAGCCGCTGATCCAAAAGGGCACAGATGAGCTTTGCCCCTTCTTCGCATCGCCGGGTCGGACCGCCCTGCCACGCCGGATAGCGCAGGATATCGCAGAATTTTTGCCCGTCCAGGATCTGCCGCCCCGCGGAAAGGGAGAGAAACAGCTCCCCGTCCTGATAGGAAAGGTCCTCGCCGAGGGTGTAGTCGATGGCGCCCATCCGATCGATGGCTTCGGCAAGATCCGCGCTGTCCACTTCTGCCCAGCGCGAAACATCGATGGAGTAGGTGTCGGCCAGCGCCTTTGCAGCCGACGGCGCCCCCTTTTGGGAATAAGCCTGCTGCAAAGTGGCAAAGCCGCTTTCTTCGTTCAGCGCCGTTTCCGCCGGAAAAAAGCATACCGGGATCTGCCCGCCCAGCATGTCCAGACGGATCAGCGCGAAAAAAAGCGGCGACTGGGCCTTTTCGTCCAGACAGACCAGAAACAGGGACAGATCGTCCTTTTCGTCGGGCAGATAAAAGGTGTCGGCGCTGTTCACCGCCGAAGAAGCGGTGTTTTCCGTCGGCGCCAGCAGATGGACTGCCACCAGCCCCATCAGCGCCAGCACCAGAAAGGCGCCGGAAAAAGCGAGAATAAAATAGCGGAGCTTTCCGCTTTTCGGACTGTTCATAGAAGCCTCCTTAGTTTGTCTTTGCCGCCCCGGACCGTTCCAGCAGCCTTTGCAGCCACCGGACAAGGGCAAAGCGGATCTCATACTGTCCGGCAGCATCGGCGGAAAGCAGCTGCCCCTCGACCAGAAGGGCGTCGTCGCTCATCTCGCAGGCGGACTGCAGACATAACGGCGGGTAAAGCACGCACCACCAGTTTTTTCCCGAAGCCTCGCCCAAACGGATCTGCAAAGCGGTGTACACCCCTGCCGGAAGCATCTTGTCCCCGTATTTTCGGGTGTCGAAATACTGCTCGGTCAGCTGCGCCGTCACCGAAAGATCGCTCCCGTTTTCCAAAAGGGTCTTTCGGGCGATGGCAGCGATCTGCGAAAGATGCTTTTGCGCCTCAGCTGCGACCTCTTGCCGGCTTTCGCAGCGGGAAAAGACCTCCTTGGTCCCTTCCAGCACCGCATCACGGACCAAAAGCTTCAGATGCTGATCCTGCGGTGAATCGGAATTTGCCAGAATATGCAGCCGCAGGGTGTTGTCCCGGATGAAGGCGCACTGCCGGGAAAAAAGCCCCGAAGCGGAAAGAAAAACCGCCGTCAGACAGGCGAGAAATAAGATCCATTCTTTTTTGCGCATATGTAAAACCCCGTCCTTACTTATGTCAATTTCTGACCGTAGTATGAACGGGGTTTTGGTTTTTTATTCGGTTTTTTGAAAAATGATCATCCGATCACATGCGCGCCGTAGGGAACGAACCGCAGAAGATAGGTCGCCGCTTTAAGGGAAGAAAGGGCTTCGATGCATTTTTCGGCAGAAGCTTTGTCCTCGAAAAGGGAAAAGACCACCGATCCGCTGCCGGTCATCCGCGCGCCCAAAGCGCCCGCAGAGAGCATCGCCTTGCGCAAAGCCTCGGTGGACGGAAGATCCGCCGCCTTTTCCAGCACATTTTCCAAAAGAGAACCCAGCGCCGTAAGATCCTGCCGTTCGATGGCGCTTTTCGCCGCCGCCGTGTCCGGATGGACCACCTCGGTCAGCGCATCGTACCGGGCAAAGCAGCCGGCGGTTTTCACCCCGACCGAAGGCTTTGCCGCCACCAGCCATCCGTCCCGAAGGGGAGAGAGGGGGGTGATCTTTTCGCCAATGCCCTTGACCAGCGCCGCGCCGCCCACCAAACAGAAGGGAACATCCGCGCCGATCTTCACACCGATCCCGCAAAGCTCTTCGAGGGAGAAGCCGGTGCCCATCAGCCGGTCCAGCCCCACCAGCATACCGGCGGCATCGGCGCTTCCGCCAGCCATGCCCGCCTCCATGGGAACTCTTTTCTCAATATGAACGGATACGCCGATGGATTTGCCGCAATGGGCAAAAAAGGCCTTCGCCGCCTTGTAGACCAGATTCTTTTCCCCCAGCGGTACCGCCGGATCGGAGCAGGAAACAAGGATCTCGTCCCCTTCGATCTCGGTCAGAGTCAGGGTGTTTTCCAGGCTGACGGCATGCATCAGCATCTCCATTTCGTGGTAGCCGTTGGGCAGGACCCCTAAAATATCCAAAGTCAGATTCACTTTTCCCGGGGCCAAAACAGTGACAGTTGCCATAGCGTTCTCCTTAATACGACGATTCACGGATGATGCGGTCGGTTTCGATGGCATCGGCAATGAGCTTTTCCAGATCGGAAAGGGTGTTCAGCTCGCCGGTGCGTCCCCGCAGCTTTGCGGCGCCGTGAACGCCTTTTAAATACCATGCGGCGTGTTTTCTCGCTTCTTTCATCGCCACATACTCGGACTTGTATTCCACCGCAAGGCGGGTCTGCTCCAGCAAACAGGAAAGCCGCTCGGACAAAGACGGGTCGGGCAGGAGGGTGCCGTCCGTAAAATAGCGGTCGATCTGGGTAAACAGCCAGGGACGTCCCAGCGCGCCCCGTCCGATCATCACAAGATCTACGCCGGTCTGCTGATACATTTTCACGCAGGACTCCACCGAATCCACATCGCCGTTGCCGATGACCGGGATGGATACCGCCTCTTTCACCTGACGGATGATCTCCCAGTCGGCAGAAGGAGCGTACAGCTGCTTGCGGGTGCGCCCGTGGATGGCGATGGCGTCGGCGCCGGCCTGCTCGGCCATCTTGGCAAATTCCACCGCGTTGACGGAGTTTTCGTCCCAGCCCTTGCGGAACTTCACCGTCACCGGTACGGGAACGGCTTTTTTCACCTCGCGGATGATCTCATAAGCCAGCTGCGGCTTTCTCATCAAAGCGCTGCCGCCGCCGTTTCCCGCCACCTTCGGTGCGGGACAGCCCATGTTGATATCGATGATGTCCGGTGCATATTCCATGGACAGCTCGGCGGCCTTTGCCATGGTCAGCGGCTCGTCGCCGAACAGCTGGATGCCGCCGGGGCGTTCCGTTTCGCCCAGACACAAAAGCTGCGCCGTCTTTTTATTCTGATAGGCAAGACCCTTGGAGCTGGTCATCTCGCCAACCGAATAGCAGGCGCCCCTTTTTCGGCAGACCTCCCGGAAGGCGCGGTCCGCCACACCGGCCA
>JAFQTW010000034.1 GCA_017408855.1 Oscillospiraceae bacterium
CTTCTCCCCTGCCTTTTTATAGATTTTTCCGCAAAAAACAGCAAAAACGATCAGCAGAGCCAACCACATCAGATGCAGCGGGCTGAACAGGTCAAAACCGATTCCGGCAGGCGCCGTTTCTTCGGTAAAGAAAAAGTTTTGCATTGTTTTTCCTCTCTTTCTTTTTGCCCATACAAATTTATTATACCCTCTTTTTGTCAAAAACGCAAGAAATGGCTTTCCGTTTGACCGAAAAGCCATTTCTTTTACAGGACTGTAAATTGATTTGCGTCTTCTGCGATGGAAAAGCTGTCAGAAGCTTCACCGGCTGTGAAGAAACCTTTTCCGCCGCCGAATCCGCCGGGTCTTCCCTGCATCTGGGCAGGATCGAAGCCCTCGGGAGGTGTCATCGTCTCGGGATCGAAGCCTTCCGGCGGGGTCATGTTCTCCGGATCGAAGTTTTCGGGCAGCTCTTTGAAATCAAAGCCCTCCGGAGGCTCCATCCCTTCCGGCGGGGCCATGTTTTCCGGATCGAAGTTTTCGGGCATCGGTCCTCTGCCGCCCATCATACCGCCCGCTCCCGAAGCAACGGAGAGTCTAGTCTCGCCCTGCCACAGACTGAAGGTACCGGGGACCACTTTCTCGCCGGAAACGACCAGATAGGTAAAATCGTTGGCAGGAGTCCAGCGGGTCACTTCTTCGCCGCTTTCGTTTTTCAGGATGTACTCGCTGCCGCCGGTCTGTCTTTGAGAAAAGCTGAACACCGCATAGGTGCTGTCGCTTTCCCCGATGCGATCCATCATATTGCCGCTGGCAACGACGGTTCCACCGTTGAGATGGATGCCCATATCCGAGTCGATACCGGCGTCGCCGCTGGTGGCACAGGCGGCAGAGATGACCGTTCCGCCGTTGATGACCAGCCAGCCGTTGGAGTCAATTCCGTCGCCCTCGCCGGTGGAACCGTCGCAGAGGATGTTGAGGCTGCCGCCATTGATGGTGGTGACCGATACGCCGTCCTCGTTGGTGTTGATGCCGTCATTTCCGGAGACGATATTGATCTTTCCGCCGTTGACGGTCAGATGCAGCTCGCTGTCGAGTCCTTCGTTTTTGGCATGGATGTTGAGAACGCCGTCGCCCTTTTCGCCGCCGGAAATGTTCATGCTCATTTTGGAATAGAAGGCTGCATCGTATTTATGCAGCTTTTTGGCGTCGGCGACCTCGGTCCCGTCTTCGCTCAGCTCGACGGTGCCGGGTTTGTAGATCCTGGCGACATAAGCGCCGTTGACGGTGTTGACCGAGCCGTCGGCAATGATCACGTTAGCGCCGGCTTTGGAAGTATCCACGTCCTTGCTGGCGGTCTCCGCATCGGAGGAGCCACATTCGTAAACGTTGTAGAAGATCACACCGGGCGCGACGGTACAGGTGATATCCACTCCGTCGAGGATCAAGGTGACCGTTGCGGCAGGATCCTCCTGCGCTTCCTCACCAAGGTCGACTGCCACCTGTCCGGCGCTCAGTTTGCCGCTGAGCCGATAGGTCCCGGGCCGGGTAATGTGGATGACCGTATGGGCATCGGCCTCGGACGGCTCGTGGGCATCGGCGGTTTCGCCCTCTCCGAAAGTAAAGTCCTGCCCGGTGGGGTAGAACACAATATCGTTGGCAGTATAGACTGCCGCACTCTCATCCGATGAAACAGGCTCGCCGTCCACGGTGATCTGCTCATCGGAAAGGACGATCATGACCGAGTCGTCCTGCGGCGTCTCGGGCAGCTCTGCTGCGGTGCTGCCGGACTGGGAAGCCGCTTCCTCTGCGGAAGAAACCGCGGCACCGCATCCGGTGAAGAGAGTCAGCAGCAGGGTCAACGTTAAACAGACAGAAAGGATCTTTTTCATACATACGCTCCTTTACCGAAAGCATTTCGGTTTTGTTCTGCCTGCATTATATCATGCTTAATCTTTTTGAAGTATAAATATTTTTTAAACAAAAAGAAAACCCTCTTTGAAAAGAGGGTTAACATTTTTAAAATCGAATGGGTACTTTTGATTCGAGGACCGTCACGTTCTGATAGCCGTTAAACAGCAGCATCTCATTGAGGTTGCGCACCGCGATCTCCTGGTCCAGCAGCGGACCGACCACCACCTGCTGCACCGCTGTTTTGTCCACCGGATATTCCACATAGGGCACGATGTAGCCGTTGGAGTTACGGAAGTTTACTTCCGGCAGATCATAGCCCGGACGCGCGCCGCCCTTTGGCAGCTGCAGAATACCCCGCACCTCGTTTTCGTGGCGGAAGGAGGCATTTTTAAAGACGAACTGAAAATCGCTGAGGATGGTCTGCACCACTTTCAGCACCTCTTCCCTGTCGGCAGCATCACCGGCGCAGTAGCATTCATACAACTCGGGCAGAAAGCTGTCAAAAAAAGCGGTCTTTTCCGCATCGTCGTAGATGACCTTTTTCAGCTTCAGAGAATAGCCTCTGCCGGTATCATCCTGATCGGCAAGCAGCAGACGGTCGAAACCGATGCAGTAGC
>JAFQTW010000035.1 GCA_017408855.1 Oscillospiraceae bacterium
AAAAGAGCGTCGCAGTGAAGTGACCCGTCAGGAGCGCCGGCTGGTTCAGAAAGAAGAATCCCTGGATCGCAAGATGGAAGCGCTGGAGAAAAAAGACGAGACCTTGCAGAACCGCATCAAAGAAGCCGAGGGCAAATTGGCCGAGGCGGAAGAAATCAAAAAGCGGCAGTTCGAGATGCTCGAGAGAATCTCCGGTCTGACCATTGAGCAGGCAAAAGAATATCTGCTCAAAAACCTGGAAGAAGAGCTGACCCACGAAAAAGCGCTGCTGATCGCGCAGTTCGAGCAGCAGACCCGCGAGGAGTCGGACAACAAGGCGAGAGAGATCATCTCCACCGCCATTCAGCGCTGTGCCGCTGACCATGTGGCCGAGGCGACCGTATCGGTCGTTCCCCTGCCCAACGATGAGATGAAAGGACGCATCATCGGCCGTGAGGGACGCAACATCCGCACCCTCGAGACCATGACCGGCGTTGACCTGATCATCGACGATACCCCCGAAGCTATCACCCTGTCTTCCTACGATCCCGTTCGCCGTGAGATCGCCCGCCTGAGTCTGGAGCGCCTGATCCAGGACGGTCGTATCCATCCGGCACGCATCGAGGAGATGGTGGAGAAATCCAGAAAAGAAGTGGAGACCAAGATCAAGCAGGATGGCGAGCGTGCCGTTCTGGAGGTCGGTATCCATTCCATCCATCCCGAGCTGGTCAAGCTGCTGGGACGGCTGCGTTACCGCACCAGCTACGGTCAGAACGTTCTGAACCATTCGCTGGAGGTAGCCCACATCGCCGGCATGATGGCCGCCGAGCTGGGTGCAGATGTGACCGCCGCCAAGCGTGCGGGTCTGCTGCATGATATCGGTAAAGCCCTGACCCATGAGATCGAGGGCAGCCATGTCAACATCGGTGTTGACGCAGCGAAAAAATACAAAGAGCACGGCAACATCCTCCATGCCATCGAGGCACACCACGGCGACGTGGAGCCCCGTACCATCGTGGCATGTCTGGTCCAGGCAGCGGATGCCATTTCCGCAGCCAGACCCGGCGCAAGACGTGAGAATGTGGAAAACTACATCAAACGTCTGCAGAAACTGGAGGAGATCGCGAGCTCCTTTGACGGCGTAGAGAAGAGCTTTGCCATTCAGGCAGGCCGCGAGATCCGTATTCTGGTCAAACCCGAAGTGATCCGCGACGATCAGACCGTACTGGTAGCCAGAGAGATCGCCAAGAAGATCGAGGCGGAGCTGGATTATCCCGGTCAGGTAAAAGTTCATGTGGTACGTGAGAGCCGTGCCATCGAGTACGCAAAATAGTATTCGGATAGGATCATCAGAGCCTGCCAAAAGCAGGCTCTTTCCTTGTCTGTTTTGAAAAGAGGTGTGTGCATTGCGCGTAATGGCCATCGGCGACGTGGTCGGGCAGGCCGGCTGCGATTTTCTGCGGCAGAAGATGCCGCAGCTGAAAAGCCGCTACAAACCGGACTTTGTGCTGGTCAACGGCGAAAACTCCGCAGAGGGCAACGGCATTTTGCCGTCCTCGGCCAAGCAGATCTTCGACTGCGGTGCCGACGTGATCACCACCGGAAATCACGGCCTTCGCCGCCGTGAGATCAACGAGATGATGGACGAACAGGTGGGGCTGATCCGTCCTGCCAACTATCACCCCTCTGCCCACGGCAGCGGGATCTATCTCTACGATGCTTTTACCTATAAGATCTGTGTCATCAACCTGCAGGGCAATGTGTATATGGACACCTATGAAAATCCCTTTGGCTGCATGGAACGGCTTTTGCCCGACATCGATGCCGATGTGATCATCGTGGATCTGCACGGTGAGGCGACCAGCGAAAAGCAGGGCATGGGATATTTTCTCGACGGCAAGGTTTCCTTGCTGTTCGGCACCCACACCCATGTACAGACAGCGGACGAAAAGATCCTGCCCGGCGGCACCGGTTACATCACCGACATCGGTATGTGCGGACCCAGCCAGTCGGTGCTGGGCGTCGCACCGGAACTTGCCATCCGGCGGATGCGGACCTTTTTGCCCACCCGGTTCGAAAATGCGTCGGGTCCCTGTTCTCTGAGCGGGATCGTGGCGGATATCGATCTGAAAACCGGAAAAACGATTTCTATTGAGCGGATTTTCGTGGAATAATTTGTCTTAACAGGAAGAATCTCATAACTTTTGCAATTTACTTGATTTTTTTTCGGTATTGTATTAAAATATTCCCAGACTAATCGTAAACCCATCAGGAGGTTTCAACATGGAAGTATTAAAGGTTTCTGCCAAATCGGTTCCCAATTCGGTAGCCGGTGCCATTGCAGCCGTTGTACGGGAGTCCGGTTCGGTCGAGGTACAGGCAGTAGGCGCAGGTGCAACGAATCAGGCGATCAAGGCAATTGCCATCGCAAGGGGTCATCTTGCTCCCGCCGGTGTGGATCTGGTTTGCGTTCCGACCTTTGGAAACATCGTGATCAACGAGGAAGAGAGAACTGCGATCCGTTTGATCGTGGAGAAAAAGTAAAGAGAATAGGCAGACAGCGGGCTTTTGCCCGCTGTTTTTTTGTATAAAGAAAACCACGCGATAGTCGCGTGGTTCAAAAGAGCTTAAGCGATGAAAAGAAAAAACTCCTAATGTGCTAAACTGTTAATGAGCCTGCCAGCTTAAAACAGAAAACACATTAGGAGGACATTAAAATGAGCG
>JAFQTW010000036.1 GCA_017408855.1 Oscillospiraceae bacterium
GCGCCGGCTTCTACCAGAGCGGGGATACGCTGCTCGTAGTCGCGGGTGTTGATACCGGCGCCAACGACATAACGTTTGTTGCCGTCGAGCAGCTCAAGGGGATTGTCTTTGTGGCTCTCGTAGTCTTTTCTGAATACCAGATACAGCAGATGCTGCTCCTCATCGATGATGGGCAGGGAGTTGAGTTTGTGATCCCAGATGATGTTGTTGGCCTCTTTCAGAGTGGTGCCTTCTTTGGCGTAGATCAGGTTCTCGAAAGGGGTCATAAAGGTCTCGACTTTGGTGTCCTTCTCCATGCGGGTGACACGGTAGTCGCGGCCGGTCACGATGCCCAGCAGCTTGCCGTTGGCAGTACCGTCATCGGTAACAGCGATGGTGGAATGACCGTTTTTCTCTTTCAGCGCGATCACGTCGGCCAGAGTCTGGTCGGGACGGATGTTGGAATCACTGATCACGAAACCGGCTTTGTGATTTTTAACGCGTCTTACCATAGCGGCCTCGTCCTCGATGGTCTGAGAGCCGTAGATAAAAGAAATGCCGCCCTCTTTGGCCAGAGCCACAGCCAGCTTCTCACCGGAAACTGCCTGCATGATCGCAGAGACCAGCGGGATGTTCATGGTCAGAGCGGGCTCTTCGCCTTTTTTGAAACGGACGACAGGGGTCTTAAGGCTTACATTGTTGGGGATACACTCTGCGGAAGAGTATCCGGGTACCAAAAGGTACTCACTGAAAGTACGGGAAGGTTCTTCGTAGAAATACGCCATTTTTCCATTCTCCTATCCGCTTAAAAGCTAATGTTTACTTCCTTTTTTGCTTGAAAATGATACTAATATATTATTTTAAATTATAGAAAAAAACCATCGGAAAGTCAACGGAAACCCGTTTGCCGTTTTGCTGATTTTTTATCGATTCTGCGCAGTTTTTTAGGAATTGTGCCATAGAAAAGAAGAGCTTTTTCTTGAAAAAAATGCAGAAATGCAATAAAATGAAGAAAAAGCAGCACTTATTTACCAAAGGGGATTACCCGAAACAGAAAAATAAGGAGGTCCGACTATGAAACGAAACAGATTTTGGATCCTTGCAATGACCTTTGTTCTGCTGCTCACCCTTGTGACCGGCTGCGCTTCCAAGTCCGCCGACGGTTATCTGGAGTTGCCTGCAGAATCTGCTCCCGCGGCGAAAGACGACTATTATGTCGAGAGTGAGCTGATGGATTTTGGCTATGAAAACAGCATGAGCGCCGACGGAAAAGGGGATACGCAGCTGGAAGAGACGGAAAGTACCGTCCAGTCTGCCAATGCCGCCAAGATCAACCGTAAGATCATCTGGACGGTGGATCTGAGTGTGGAAACTTTGGAGTTCGATCAGTTCCTCACGCAGCTGGATCGGGCGATCGCCGACTTTGGCGGCTATCTGGAAAGCAGCTCTGTCAGCGGTACCTCCATCAATTATTCCCACAATCGCGACGGTTATCTCACCGTCCGCGTTCCTACCGGTAAACTGGATGAATTCCTGACCCAGGTAGGGGAGATGGGTACCATTACCCACACCGGAAAAACCTCCGAAGACATCACGTTGGATTATGTGGATGTGGAAAACCGCATTTCCTCTCTCAAAGTGGAGATGGAAAAACTCACCGAACTGATGGAAGAGGCCGATGGTCTTGATGCGGTCATTCAGCTGGAGGCAAGACTGTCCGAGGTCCGCTATCAGCTGGAGAACTACACCTCCACCCGCAACCGCTTTGACAGCCTTGTGGACTTTTCCACCGTTAACATCGACCTGCGGGAAGTAAAACGGGTCACCGTCGTTCCCGAACAGACCGTTGGTCAGCGGATCGCCGCCGGCTGGTCCGATACCCTGTATGATCTGAAAACCGGCATCGTGGACTTCTTTGTCTGGTTCGTGGTCAACCTGCCCTACATCCTCATCTGGGCTGTGATCATCACCGCTGCCGTTATCCTGCTGAGAAAAGTTCTGCGCAGCCGAAAAGAAAAACGGGCCGCACGCCCTGTCGCAATGCCGCCGCAGGCAGTTCCTCCCATGAAAAAGCCTGAAGAGAAATAACTGAATCGAATAAAAGGAGTCCTTTGGACTCCTTTTTTCGTATTTCCCGGGAAATCTTGCGGAAAAACGAAGGCTGTGGTATAATATTTTTCACAAGCAGCACTCGAAAAACTGGAATGGGCAGGCGAAAGCCGAATCCCAGCGGTACCAAGCCGCCGTAGACGGACAGAAAAAGCCGCTTTGATCATTGGCCAATGGCTGAGAAGAGATAAGCAACAGGGCGTCCGGAGCCGGAACACAAAGAGCGCTGCCGCGCGGCAAACTCTTGGGGATGGTTTGGCGGCGAAAGGACCTTTGTTCCGGTGAACAAAGGTGATCTTACGGTTTTAAAGTCCCCGTCCGGGGACTTTTTCTTTTTGTCCGGAAAGGAGGGAAAAGATGAAAAAAGACGCGTTTTCCGCATTTCATCCGCTGGTGAACTTTGTGTTTTTTGTGCTTGCCATCGGGTTTGGCGTGGTGATCCAGCATCCGGCCTATCTTGCGGTGGGATTTCTCGCGTCCGGCGTCTATTACCTTCTTTTGCACCGCGGCAAAGGCATCAGAATGATCCTCGGGCTCATCCCGCTTTTTCTTGTGATGTCGCTGATCAACCCGATCTTCAACACCAGGGGACAACAGGTTCTTTTCACCTATTTTTCCCGTCCTTACACGCTGGAAGCGCTGTATCACGGAATGGCGGTCGCCGCCGTTTTTGTGGTGATGTTTCTTTGGTTCGGCTGTTACAGCGCCGTTTTGACCAGCGATAAATTCGTCTGTCTCTTCGGCGGACTGATCCCGTCCTTGTCCCTTTTGCTGGTGATGGTGCTGCGGATGATCCCCAATCTGATCAAAAAGGCCCGCCAGATCCTGGGGGCGCGCCGCGGCATCGGCAAAGGAGCCGGCGACAACGCATCCGCCAAAGAAAAGCTACATCATTCGGCGCTGGCGCTGTCGGCCTTGACCGACTGGGCGCTGGAAGGCAGCATCGTCACCGCCGATTCCATGCGCTCGCGCGGCTACGGAACTGCCAGACGGACCAGCTTTCATCTGTGGAAAATGCAAAAAGCGGATTGGCAGATTTTGCTCCTCCAGATCCTGCTGGCGGTGCTGACCGTACTGCCCGGCGGAACGGCTGCGGTTTACACACCGGCACTTTCCATCGCCTTCCCCACATGGGGACTGGCGTTTTACGGCATACTGCTGTTTCTTCCCTCGATCCTGCACGTAAAGGAGGTTTTAGCATGGCGCTTTTTCATCTCAAAGATCTGAGTTCTTCCTACCCGGAAAAGACGAAACCTACACTGGATCATGTGGATCTTACCGTGGAAAAAGGGGAATACATCGTTTTGTGCGGACAAAGCGGCAGCGGTAAGACGACACTGCTGCGCCATCTCAAATCGGTGCTGACCCCTTACGGAAAACAAAGCGGACAGATCTTTTTTGACGGACGTCCTCTGTCGGACGTTTCTTTGGGCGAGCAGGCGGAAAAGATCGGCTTTGTCATGCAGAATCCCGACGATCAGATCGTTACCGATAAAGTCTGGCACGAGCTGGCCTTCGGGCTTGAGAGCATCGGCGCCGACCCTAAGACCATGCGCCTTCGGGTGGCGGAAATGGCCAGCTATTTCGGGATCCAGAAATGGTTTCACCGGGATGTGGCAGAGCTTTCCGGCGGACAAAAACAGCTTTTGAACCTGGCTGCCATCATGGCGATGCACCCGCAGGTGCTGATTTTGGATGAGCCCACCAGTCAGCTGGACCCCATTGCCGCTTCGGATTTTCTCGGTACCGTCCGCAAGATTAATATCGAGCTGGGCACCACCGTCATCATCACCGAGCATCGGCTGGAGGATATCTATCACAGCGCCGACCGGGTGGTTGTGATGGAAGAGGGGCGCATCCTTGCCGATGCGCCGCCAAGACAGGTGGGGCAGCTTTTGAAAGAGCAAAACAGCCCCATGTTTGCGGCGCTTCCCACCCCGGTTCGGGTGTTTTATGACTGTGCCGCCCCCGGGCAGCCGCCCCTTACCGTCCGCGAAGGACGAAGCTGGCTGACCGCGGCTTTTGCTGATCGGCCTCTTTCGGTGGTGACCCCGAAGGAGAAACCGGTTTCTGTTTCAAAGGTGATGGCGCTTCAGGTCAAAGATGGGTGGTTCCGCTACGAAAAAGATGCGCCGGATGTTCTGCAGGGGCTGACATTTTCGGTGCCGAAGGGCAGCATCCATGCCATTGTCGGCGGAAACGGCGCCGGAAAATCTACCCTGCTCAAAGCCTGCTGCGGCATCCATAAGCTGTACCGCGGCAAGGTGGAAGTGTTCGGCAGACCCCTTCGGAAGTACACGTCATCCCAGCTGTTCGGCGGCTGCCTTGCCATGCTGCCGCAGGACCCGCAAAGCCTGTTTGCCCACAGCACCGTTCATGAGGAACTTCGGGAAATGAGCCGGAACGAAGAGAAGATCCAAAGGGTCACGCAGCTTTGCGGGATCGAACGTTTGCTGGACAGCCATCCCCATGATCTTTCCGGCGGTGAGATGCAGCGCGCTGCTCTGGCAAAAGTCCTTTTGACCGAGCCGCAGCTTTTGCTTTTGGATGAGCCGACCAAAGGTCTGGACAATTTCTTTAAAGTGCGGTTTGCCGCTGTCTTAAACGAGCTGAGCCGACAGGGGATCACCGTTTTGATGGTCTCCCACGACGTGGAATTCTGCGCGGAAAACGCCCATCAGGTCAGCATGTTCTTTGACGGACAGATCATCACTACCGATACGCCCCGCCGGTTTTTCGGGCAGAACAGCTTTTACACCACCGCCGCCAACCGGATGAGCCGGTGCGTGTTCCAAAACGCCGTCACCGCCGAGGATGTGGCATGGCTGTATCGGGAAAACGGAGGGGAAAAAGGATGAAACGCTCGGTTCTGGCAAGTGTTCTGATCATTTTCCTTTTGATCCCGGCAACGCTGTTTCTCGGTACCCGCTTGACCGGGCGGATGTACTATCTGACCTGCACTTTGATGATCATCGAGATGATGCTGCCGTTTTTTCTGGTCTTTGAGACCCGCAAGCCCCAGGCGAGAGAGCTTGTGACCCTTGCGGTTTTGTGCGCGCTGGCGGTGGCTTCCCGTGTTGTTTTTGTCCTGCCCAACTTTAAACCCATTATCGGGATCGTGATGATCGCCGGTATCGCCCTCGGTCCGGAGGCAGGCTTCATGACCGGCGCCATCAGCGCCTTTGCCAGCAATTTTTTCTTTTCGCAGGGTCCCTGGACCCCGTGGCAGATGATGGCTTACGGCATCGGCGGATTTCTGGCGGGGATCGTTTTTCGCCGCTGCAAAAAGATCCATCCCCTTCGGCTGGGACTGTTTGGTTTTGTTACGGTTATGGTTTTGGTCGGTCCCTTGCTGGATGCCTGCACGATTTTTACCACCGCAAGCACGATCACATGGGAATATGTGATGGCGGTTTTGTCCATGGGACTGTGGCATAATCTCCAGCATGCTGCCGCCTGCGCGGCAACGGTCATGCTGCTTGGGCCGCCGCTTCTTAAAAAAATCGGACGGCTGAAGAAAAAATATGGTATGATGGATACGGAAAAGCTTTCCGGACAGAAGGATGTGTCGATATGAAAAAATTCAACTGCAAATACTACGAAAACCGTGACTGCGAGTATTTTCCCTGTCATCCCGGTGCGGGGGAGGAGTTTAACTGCCTGTTCTGCTACTGCCCCCTCTATGCGTTGGGCGAAAACTGCGGCGGAAACTTTGTCTATCTGGAAAACGGCATCAAAGACTGTTCGGGCTGCCTGGTACCCCATAATCCCGGCGCGTATGATTACATCATCACCAAGTTTTCCGAGATCAGTGAACTTGCCCGTAAAAAGGAAAATTAAAATAAAAAGCTCCATCCTTTCGGATGGAGCTTTTTATTTTTGAGTCGGTTAAAACATATCGGTGATCAGCTTTACCAGCAAAAGAGTCATTGCCACAAACAGCAGCGGACGGATGAATTTAGCGCCCCGCTTCATCGCCATTTTGGTGCCTAAGTAGTTGCCGCAGATGGAACACAGCGCCGCCGGGATGCCCAGCAGAAAGATCACTTCGCCGTGGACGATGTAGGTGAACAGCGCTCCCACGTTGGATGCCAGATTCACCAGCTTGGCGTTGGCGGTGGCATTGATGAGGGGATATCCCAGCAGTCCGGTCAGCGCCAGTACCAGAAAGGTGCCGGTGCCCGGTCCAAAAAATCCGTCGTATGCGCCGATGGCCAGACCGATCAGCCCGGTCAGGATGTACAGCCGTTTTCCCTCGGCTTCGGGTTTTTCTTTCTTTCCGATGTTGCGGCTGAGCAGCATAAATACCGCAACCGCCGGCAGAA
>JAFQTW010000037.1 GCA_017408855.1 Oscillospiraceae bacterium
AGCGGATGGGGGATTTTTTGGAGATTTATGACAAAGGTTATTTGGCGGTTTTTAAAGGGGCTTTGCGGATGAGCGGAAAGCTTACCGCCGCAAGGATCACCGCCAGCGCAAAGAAGAACAGCGCCAGATTCCACGGGGTCTTTAAGAGGAACAGCATCACAAATTCCTGCACCGCGGTTTTGAGCCAGACCCGCATTTCGCTGGTGAACAGGTAGGTGATGATGAGGGGCAGAACGACCAAAAGTCCCAGCGGAACGCCGATGGAGACGACCCACTTTCCAACGTTGTTGAGACGGTAATACACGCCGCCGATGAAGTAGCCCAGACATCCGCAGAAAAGGACAGAGCAGATCCGCTCCGCCATCAGACCGATGGCAAATCCGCGGCTTTCCACATCGCAGGTGAGAAGGTAAAAGTAGGTCTCAACGGGGCGGGTGTCCATACCGGCGATCTTGCCCAGCCATTCGCCAAACAGGTTCATGGGCAGGACCATCACTGCCATGGCAGCCGACAACAGGAGAAAGCTCAGCCAGATGGTCTTGCGGCTGACGCCGTGTCCCAGTCCGAATCGGGTGGCGCCGTAGAACTGCACGATGCCATAGATAAACAGCATCACCTGCGGGGAGACGGAAAAGGTCTGCATTTTGACATTCGCCGCCGGGAAGAACAGAGATACGATCCAGCTGATCAGCAAAATGGCGTACATCGAGATATAAAAGCCGCAAAAGGAAGTAAGGCTGGTTTCGCACAGCCAGCGCAGCATCGGTTTGATTTTCATAAGAACCCCTCCCTAATCGTTGGTCAGACGGATGAACAGCCGCTGCAGATCCAAAGGCGAAGCCTCCAGCGCAGGCGGAACGTTCCCGATCTTGCCCAGTACACTGACACTTTTCAAGCTGCCCAGCGATTCTTCGCCGATTATCTCTTTGTCAGCACAAAAAGCATCCACGTCCGCACTTTTGCCGGAAACCGAGTATCCCATCTGCCGCACCTCGTCGGCAGGGCGGTCCAGCAGGATGCGGCCCTCTTTGATGATAATGACCTGCTCGATCAGATCGGCGATCTCCTCGATCAGGTGGGTGGAGATGATAAAGCAGCGGGGATTTTCGCTGTACGAAGTGAGCATCTCCCGATAGAAAAACTCCCGATGGTTGGCATCGAGACCCAGCACCGGTTCGTCGAAGAAGGTGTAGGGTGCGCCGGATGCCAGCGCCACGATCAGTTTGGCGATGGTCTGATAACCGGTGGACAGGCTGCGGTAGTTCTTTTTGAGCGGCAGCGAAAACTTTTCTGCCAGCCGGCAGGCGTAGTCCGTGTCAAAGTCGGGGTAGAACATTTTTGTCCAGCGGAACATCTTTTTCACGGTGGTGCCGTCGGGATAGATGCTTTTTTCGCCCATATAGAAGATTTTGCCCTGTGCCCGGTCATTGTCCATGGATTTTTCTCCGTCTACCCAGACAGTGCCTTCTGTTGGGTACTGCCGGTTGGACAGGATGTTCAAAAGGGTGGTCTTTCCTGCGCCGTTGCGCCCCAAAAGTCCGTAGATCTTCTGCGGCTCGAGGGTGAGCGTTGCCCCGTCAAGGGCGGTCATCTCGCCAAAGCGCATGGTCAGACCCTTTGTCTCAATGCGATTCATGATTTTCTCCCTCCCGGATCATCCGCACCAGCTCTTCGCGGGAGATGGACAGCTTCTCCGCCTCCTGCAAAAGCTTTGCGACGAATCCTTCGAAAAACGTTTTCTTTCTTTTTTGACGAATGTTTTCTGCGGCGCCGGTGCAGACGAACATTCCCAACCCACGCTTTTTGTAGAGGATACCGGCATCCACCAGCAGATTCATGCCCTTTAAAACGGTAGCGGGATTGATCTGGTAGGTCACCGAGATCTCGGTGGTAGAAGGCACCTGTGTTTCCTCTTCGAAAGCGCCGGAGAGGATCGCATCTTCGATCTGTTCGGCGATCTGCATATAGATAGGGGTCTCGCTTTCAAAATTGATCTGCATGGCGGTTCCTTTCCGTTAGTTAATGGGTTAGTTACTTGTGTAATTAACTATATAACATACCCGTTCCAATGTCAAGAGGGTCGGATGAAAAATCGCAAAAAAAAAAAGACCGTGCCATCGGCACGGTCTTTTTGGTAAATCGAAGGGGGCTTACGCTTCCCGAACGGGGCGTTCGGAATAGCGGTGCGCCTGCTCGAGCATCATGTCTTTTACCTTCATCAAACGGATCTGAGTGCTTCGCTCGTTCTCGTCCAGCTTCATGGTAATGTACTTGATGTTGGTCTGCAGGTCGGGGATCATCACATGCTCCAGCGCGTTTACACGGCGGCGGGTCTTTTCGATCTCGGCCGCCATCAGCTGACAGGACTTTTCCACCTCGGCCAGCTTGAGCATATCCGGCAGCACCTGGGACAGGGAAAGGACCGCGTCGTCCAGGTCGGCGGAGGTAAAGGCAAAGCCGTAGGAAAAGATGTCGTTGACGTCGGAGGTACGGGTCTTGTAGGTAAAGCGCGGGATCTCAACGCTCATCACGTTGCGCTCGCCGGCTTCGAGAAAGACCTCCTGCTTCGGCGCCATCAGCGCCACGTCCAGCACCTGCGAGTCGGTGGCAGAGCGGGCCAGCAGAAAGTTCTGGTTGGCGGCGTGGATGCCCTTTTCTACCTTTTCGCGCAGCGCCTTGTTTTCACGGACCATCTCCAGAAACTGACGCATCAGCTCGTCCCGCTTGTCTTTCAGCAGCTTGTGACCGCGCATGGCGGTAGCCAGCTTTTTCTTTAAGCGGGTCAGTTCCATACGAGTAGGATTTACCTGTGTGGTTGCCACAAAGATCCTCCTCTCTTATTTGCCGTAGTATTCGTCGAGGAATTCATCCTTGATACGTTTCAGCTCAGAACGGGGCAGAATGGACAGAAGCTTCCAGCCGATGGCCAGAGTCTCTTCGATGTCACGGTTTGCGTCGTAGCCCTGAGAAACATACTCTTTCTCAAAAGCATCGGCAAACTGGGCGTACAGCTTGTCGATGTCGGTCAGAGCGGCCTCGCCCAGAACCACCATCAGCTCTTTCGCGTCCTTGCCGCGGGCATAGGCGGCGAACAGCTGGTTCATGGTGTTGGCGTGGTCGGCACGGGTCTTGCCGGCGCCGATGCCCTTATCCTTCAGACGGCTCAGGCTGGGCAGAACATCCACAGGAGGGGTGATGCCCTTGCGGTACAGCTCACGGCTCAGGATGATCTGACCCTCGGTGATGTAGCCGGTCAGGTCGGGGATAGGATGGGTCTTGTCGTCCTCGGGCATGGTCAGGATCGGGATCATGGTGATGGAACCGTTCTTGCCCTTCTGACGTCCGGCACGCTCGTAAAGGCTTGCCAGGTCGGTGTACATGTAGCCGGGATAGCCGCGGCGTCCGGGAACCTCTTTACGTGCGGCGGAAACCTCACGCAGAGAGTCGGCGTAGTTGGTGATGTCGGTGAGGATGACCAGAACGTGCATGTTCTTCTCGAATGCCAGATACTCGGCAGCGGTCAAAGCCATACGGGGGGTCGCGATTCGCTCAACAGCCGGGTCGTTTGCCAGGTTGATGAACAGAACGGTACGGTCGATGGCGCCGGTCTCTTTAAAGCTCTCGGTAAAGAAGTTGGCTTCCTCAAAGGTGATACCCATGGCGGCAAAGACTACCGCAAAGGGCTCGGTGGTGCCGCGAACCTTCGCCTGACGGGCGATCTGCGCAGCCAGATTGGCGTGGGGCAGACCGGAAGCGGAGAAGATGGGCAGTTTCTGTCCGCGGACCAGAGTGTTCAGACCGTCGATGGCAGAAACACCGGTCTGGATGAACTCCTGCGGATAGTTTCTGGCGGCGGGGTTGATGGGCAGACCGTTGATGTCCATGTGCTTTTCGGGCAGGATGTCGGGACCGCCGTCGATGGGACGACCCAGACCGTCGAATACACGGCTGAGCATATCCTCGGAAACGCCCAGCTCCATGGGACGGCCCAGGAAGCGGACTTTACTGTTGGACAGGTTGATACCGGTAGAGTTTTCGAACAGCTGAACGAGGGCGTTGCCGCCGTCGATCTCCAGCACCTTACAGCGGCGTTTTTCGCCGTTTGCCAGCTCGATCTCACCCAGTTCGTTGTAGGTGACGTTTTCAACGTCACGCACCAGCATAAGAGGACCTGCTACCTCTTGAATGGTTCTGTATTCCTTCGGCATTAGAAGTCCTCCTTCTTCTGGGAAAGTTCCTCAATCTCGTAAGCCAGCTGGTCGATGATGCCATCCAGCTCAGCTGCGATCTTGTCTTCCTCCATGTATTTGAAACGACCGATGCGCTCGCGGACAGGCAGTTTCACCAGCTCGTCGATGGAAATGCCGCCGGACAGCGCCGCGGTGGTGGTCTCGTAGAATTCCAGCACCAGTTTCATCATGGCGTACTGTTTTTCCAGAGAAGTATAGGTGTCCACTTCGTGGAACGCATCCTGATGGAGGAAGTCCTCACGGATGGATCTTGCCGCTTCCAGTTTCAAACGGTCAGCGGGGGACAGAGCATCCATACCGACCAGTTTTACGATCTCATCCAGCTCAGCCTCTTCCTGCAAAAGCAGCATCAGCTGCTGTTTCATGGCGGCCCAGTCCTCGTGAACGTTGCCGTTGAACCATTTTGCGGTGGAATCGGCGTACAGCGAGTAGCTGGTCAGCCAGTTGATGGCGGGGAAGTGACGGGCATATGCCAGAGAGGAGTCGAGGCTCCAGAATACTTTTACGATACGAAGGGTCGCCTGTGCGACAGGCTCGGAAATGTCACCGCCGGGAGGCGATACAGCGCCGATTACGCTCAGGGCGCCTTCCCGTCCGTCTTTGCCCAGGGTGATGACACGGCCGGCACGCTCGTAGAACTGTGCCAGACGGGAACCCAGGTAAGCGGGGTAGCCTTCCTCACCGGGCATCTCTTCCAGACGGCCGGACATCTCACGCAGTGCCTCGGCCCAGCGGGAGGTGGAGTCTGCCATCAGCGCAACAGAGTAGCCCATATCACGGAAGTACTCGGCGATGGTAATACCGGTGTAGATGGATGCCTCACGGGCAGCTACCGGCATATCGGAGGTGTTTGCGATCAGAACGGTACGCTCCATCAGAGAGTAGCCGGTCTTGGGGTCTTTCAGCTCGGGGAACTCGTTAAGAACGTCGGTCATCTCGTTGCCGCGCTCGCCGCAGCCGATGTAGACCACGATGTCCGCCTCGGCCCATTTTGCCAGCTGGTGCTGTACAACGGTCTTGCCGGAACCGAAGGGTCCGGGAACTGCCGCGACACCGCCTTTCGCGATGGGGAAGAGGGTATCGATAACACGCTGACCGGTGACCAGAGGCATATCCGGCGCCAGTTTCTCTTTGTAGGGACGGCCTTTACGAACCGGCCAGGACTGCATGAGAGTCAGCTCGGATTCGCCGCCGTTTTCGTTTTCGATGACAGCGACCTTTGCCGAAACGGTATAGTCGCCTTCCTCGATGGATTTGACGGTGCCCATCACGCCGTTGGGGACCATGATCTTATGGGAAACGATTTTGGTCTCCTGCACGGTGCCGATGATGTCGCCGCCCTGTACAGCATCGCCCACAGCCACAGAGGGGACGAAATGCCATACTTTTTCGCGGTCCAGAGAGGGAACCTCTACGCCGCGCTGCAGATTGTTTCCGGAAACAGCCATGATGGTCTCCAGCGGACGCTGGATGCCGTCGAAGATGCTACCGATGAGGCCCGGGCCCAGCTCAACGCTCAAAGGCGCACCGGTGGATTCTACGGGCTCGCCCGGTCCCAGACCGGAGGTTTCTTCATAAACCTGTACCGAAGCCTGGTCGCCATGGATCTCGATGATCTCGCCGATGAGGCGCTGATCGCTGACGCGGCATACGTCGAACATATTGGCGTCACGCATGCCTTCGGCGATGACCAGAGGTCCGGCAACTTTTTTAATGGTACCTTTGCTCATGTATTTTCACCTGCTTTACTACTAATTATCGTTGCCAAAGATGATGTCGGAGCCTACTGCCTGCTCCACCGAGCGTTTTACGCCGGCGATCCCTCGTCCGGTATTGCCGGATACACCGGGGATCAGAATGATGGCAGGCAGCCGCTGAGAGCGGTAACGGTCCAGCTCTTCTTCGATGTCGGCAGCGGTTGCCTCCGTGATATAAATGACCGCGTAGTTTCCCTCCGCCAAACGGCGCAGGGTACGGACAGCTTCGGTCGGGTCGTATACGGGGTAGGTATCCAGACCCAGCGCGGCAAAACCGTAGATGCTGTCGCGGTCGCCCATTACTGCGATCTTATACATACATTTCCCTTAACCTTTCCCGGATCGCCTCGTCCGCCAATCCGTTGCGTTTGCCGGAAAGGATGACGCGGACCGTTTTGATCTCGTTTTCTCTTGCCAAAAGCCATGCGGCCAAAGGCGAAACAGAAGAAGTGACATATTTCTGCGGACGGATCTTTTCCATCAGCCGGTTGTCGCACCAGCGCTCAAAGGCTGAAGAGGACTGTTCCAGCGCGTCGGCAGCGCCCTCGTATCCGTTTTTGCGCAGATACTGGCAGATGGCGTCAAAGCTGTCCACCGCGGCTTTGCCCAGCAAGGCAACGTCCAGACTGTCGCAGGGGGCAAGCACCCGACCGATAAAATCGAGGCTCTTGCCGGTTTTCTGGCAGCGGACGGCAGCTTTGATGTTGGCGGTGGCAACGGTGTGCTCGGCGTAAAATGCCAAAAGCTCGTTTTGGGATTTTTTGCCCGCCTCGCCGATGGCGATGAGCGCCGCTTTGTCGATGGTGATGTCGCACAGCTGACCGTCGCCGGTCTCCCGCAGAACATTCAGTGCCTCTTTTGCGGTCTCGGCCATCTTTTCGGGCAGAGCGGAAAAGTCGTTGTCCGCCACAGCTTTTCGAAACAGCTCGGGATCGATGGTCCCGTTGGGGTTATAGATATCCGCACCGGAAGAAGGATCGAAATTGTCTTTGATGGCGGCTTTCAGGTTATGATAGTCGTTGGCGTACAAAAATACGTCGAACACGCTCATATCCTCTACCAGCTCACGCAGCTCGGACCAGGTGCGGTTTCTTTCGCCTTCTAAAAGGCTTTCGGGGGTCTGGTTGGCAGAGCCTGTGCCCCAGCCCTTTTCGCCCAGCAGGCGAAGGACCGATTCGTAGCTTTTGCAGGCCATCAGCTGTTCCAGCATAGCGCCCGAAAAGCACTGCAGCTCTTTGGAGCGGATGCGGGCTGCCGCATAGATGTAATCGGTATTTGCCATCATCCACCCTCCTTACCGGAATAAAAATTCCTGAACTTTATCCTGCAGAGCCTCCTGGCTGGCATAAAAAAGTGCTTCAAAGGAACAGTTTTCTTCGATGCCGTCGTAATCCAGAACGAAACCGCCGTCGATGGCACGGGTCTCGTCGGATACGGTCAGACCGCGTTTTTTCGCGGCCTCGGCAAAGTCGGCGGGCATACGGGCCAGATCTTTTGCCGAAAGCAGCAGCTTTCCGGATTTTTCGGGCGCGTATTTCTCCACCATTTTGCCCAGCAGAGCAAAATATGCTTTGTCGTCCAGCGCAAAAAGACTCTCTTTTGCGTCGCGGATCACCGCAGCGATGATCTGCTGTTTGGCAGCCAGCGCAGCCTGACGGACCTTCAGCGCGGCGCCGGAAGAAGCCTGTGCTTCGATGGCGGCCTTCTGCGCTTCGGCCTCGGCTTTCAGCTGAGCGGCTGCAGCCTCGTATTCTTCTTTTGCCGACGCCAGGATCTTGTCGGCCTCAGCCTGTGCTGCGCTTTTCGTTTCTTTGGCAGCGGCTGCGGCTTCGTCAATGATTTGGGTCGTGATCTTTTCTAATCCTGTCATAGCCGGCTCTCCTTTTCTTATTATCGTTTCAAAGGAAAACCGAATTAGATAGCCAGACCGCCGATACCGGAAACAGCCAGAATGGAAACCAGCAGAGCCAGGATCGCGTAGGTCTCTACCATTGCGGCGAAGATGATCGCTTTACCGGACTGATCGGGGCGTTTTGCGGTCAGGTGGATACCGGAGATAGCAGCCTTTGCCTGTTTGATCGCGGAAACGTAGCCAACGATTGCCATAGGCATACAACCCAGGAGGTACAGAGCGCCTTTCTGCCAGCTCATGTCAGCGGAGCCGCCCAGAATACCGATCTGAGACAGGGTGATGAAGGCGATCAGCAGGCCGTAGATGCCCTGGGTGCCGGGCAGCAGCTGCAGGATCAGAACTTTACCGAACATCGAAGGATCTTCGGTGCAGACACCTGCGGCAGCCTCACCGCACATACCAACTGCTTTCGCAGAACCCAGACCTGCTACCAGAGCACAAATAACAGCGCCAGCCAGCGCCAGAACAATACCCAGATTAATCATGATAAATTTCCTCCTTGATGTTGTAATACTTGGTATGAGCCGCGAAAGGCGCAAAGGCTCTTCCGCCGCCCTCGTAGAATTTGCCGAAGAACTCGACAAACTGCAGACGGTTTGTATGAACGTAGGAACCCAGCAGGTTGATGGCCAGGTTCAGAGTGTGTCCCACCAGGAACACCAGCGTAAATCCGATGGCGCCGACGAATCCGCCGCCCAGCATGCTGCCCATGGAGTTGATGACCGTTGCGATAACGCCGGTCGCAAGACCCAATGCCAGCAGACGGGAGTAAGAAAGAACGTCGGACAGATAACCGGTGATGCCGTACAGTCCGTAAGCGCCTTTGAGGATGCGCTTAAAGGGACTTTTGGAAGTTCTGCCGGCGAACAGCAGAATGATCACCGCACCGATGAGCGCCATTACGCAGCCAACGGTCATCCAGACAGAAGAAAGGATGAAGTCAAGCTGCAGGATGCCGACGAACATCTCATTGGAAAGACCGATGAGGATGACGCCGACCAAAAGCAGATACCAGGAGACTACATCGTAAACGATGGCCATATAGTCTTTTTTCTTCAGGCACTGCCATGCGTTCATGGCAAGACCGGCAAACAGATGGATGATACCCATCAGCATGGAAAAGACCAGCATCCGCATGGGCTCTTTTACCGGCTCGAACCACAGGGGGCGGAAGGCGATGTCGGGTCTGCCGAAGAAGGTGGTGGCAACCACGTTGACCAGATCACCGAAGAAGCTGCCGAACATCACGCCCCAGAAGGCGGTGGAAAGTCCGCTGAAGAAGAACATCTGCAGGCTCTTTCTCAGACCGCTCTCCATGTTTTTGAATTTGAGAAGCGCAAATCCGCAGCCGAGAACGATCAAAAGACCGTAAGCGGCATCGGACAGCATCAGACCGAACAGAACATAGTAGAAGATGCTCATTACCGAGCAGGGGTCCACTTCGCCCCGACCGGGCAGACCGAAGGATTCCAGAACGCCTTCGACCGGACGGGCCAGCGCGTTGTTCTCCAGCATGATGGGCGGATGCATTTTGGGATCGCACTCGGAGATCTCCGCGACCAGATCAAAGCGGCTCTCCAGATCCTTTTTTAGCTCATCCGCTTTTTTGGCTAAGATGTAGCCGGTCAGCACAAAGGTGTGCTTCGACTGTGCCAGGGTATCCAGCACTTCGTATTTTTCCGACCGCATGGTGTAGTAGTCCACCGCGAACTGTAAGTCTCCACGGTCGTTTTCGTAAGAGATGATCTCTTTTTCCGCATCGACAACGGCTTTTTTCGCGCTGTCAATCTGTTCAAGCAGCGCAGCCTTTTTCTCGGCGGGAGTCTCTTTCGTGGGATTGGCCGCCAGGGCGAAGCCGCAGCTTCGCAGTGCCTCCTCCACACGGGTCGCATCGTTTTTGTGGGCGAATGCCACGATGCAGGTCTGATTCTGGCTCTGACTGACCACTTCCACATGAACGGGAGGAAGCTTTTCGTCAAAGCGCGCCAGTTCCGCAAGGATCATGGCTAAGTCCATGCCGCCGGGCAGCGTGCCGATGAAAGCACGGGTCCTGCCGGTCCCTTTAAATCGCATGGACATCTCCAGCCCCAGCCAGGGCTGCAGCGCCTGCAGCTGTCCTTCGAGTTTGATGATCTCCGCTTTGTTCTCGGCGATCTCGCGGGACAAACTTGTGATGCGGTAGGCTTTTTCCATCACTTCGCTGTGACGGGCCGCAAACGCGTCGTAATCCTTATCCGACCGTACGGCGCGCCCTTCCAGCGAGGCGAAGAGGGATTTTTTCTCCGGCGCATACTGGCTGAGGATTTCCAGCGCAGATGCTGCCTGGGCGATATTTTTCTGGAACGTAAAACGGCTTTGGCTGGTATCGGAGCGGGAGAACACGCTGTCGGCTTTTACCGCCGTGTCAACTTCTACCACACCGCGCTTCTGCAAAAGCTCCAGCACCGCCTTGCGGTCCTTTCTGAGCGCATAGATACTGATGCGCTTCATCTGCAGTATCGCCATGGTATCACAGGCCTCCTTTCTGGATCATTTCGTCGATTCAAAACAGCTCGGATAGGATCATTTCGATGGCCTGATCTTTTTTTGCGGCAGCGGCAGCTTTCAGTTCGCTCAAATCGCTTTCCGCTTTCGCCTGTGCATCGGCAAGCGCCTGTTCGGCCGCCTTTTTCGCATTGGCGAGCAGCTGCCCGTTTTCTTCTTTGACCTTGGCAAGCGCCGCGTCGCCTTCCTCTTTGGCACGGGCTTTCGCTTCGGCGATCACAGCTGCCGAAGCCGCGGCTGCTTCCTTCTCCATCTGCTCGGCTTTTTTCTCAGCATCGCGGATGGCCCGGATCGTATCCTGTCCCATTTTATCACCACCGTTTCAGGGTAAAAATTATGTGATCAGAGACCCTCTTTCTTTCGAAAGACCACCGCCTTCCGACGAGAGTCCCGAGAATCTCCACAATAATTTTACAGGGTTTAAAAACAAAAGACAACGGCGAAAAGGGATTTTGATGGTAAAATCCAAATTTTCGGAGAATCTATGGGATTAGACCCTGTTTTTTTGTGGAAAAAGACAAATTGTGAAAGAATAAACAGGCTAAAACTGTTAAAAATAAAACAATTTTAAAAGAAACCCTTCTAAATCCAGTTTTTCCCGTCAAAAAAGGATTATGCCGCCCAAGCAGCTATAAAACCATCTTGAACTTATCGCCTACAACATACTGCACGCAGCGGCATCCGGGCTTTCCGTTCTGATCGCTCATCTCGCTGCTGATGAGGATGAGCGGGTAGTCTTTCTGCACCGAAAGATAATGGGAGATCTCGTAAGAAGCGAAGGTCAACTCCAGCGAGATGCGGCTTTTGGTGAACCAGACCCCGTATTTCTCCCGTAGCAGCGCCAGCATGGAGCAGTGGTTCAGATCTTCCTCCAGCAGAAAGGCGAACTGCTCGGGGAAATGACTGATCTCCAGCTCTACCGGCACCCCGTCGGTGTAGCGGATACGCTCGATGGCGATGATCTTGGCGCCGGGCGCCAGCTGCAGAAAAGCGATGTCCTCTTCGGTGGCGTCTTTGATCACCGACTTGATCACCTTCGCGCCGGGCACACTGCCGTTTTCCAGACACATATCGGTAAAGCTGCGGGCGGGAACGATGTGGTGGGTGTATTTCTTTTTGCTCACAAAGGTCCCCTTGCCTTGCTGCCGGACCAGAAGATTTTCCTTTTCCAGCTGCTGCAAAGCGCCCCGGACCGTGTTGCGGCTCACCTGATAGATCTCGCACATCTCCAGCTCGGTGGGCATTTTTTCGCCCTGCTTGTACTTGCCGGAATGGATCTCTTCCTTCAGGATCTGTGCCAGTTGTTGGTACAACGGCATCGATTCGGGATTTTTCTTGCTCATATCAAGCCCTCCTGCGGTAAAAAACTGCAAAAACAAAGAAAAGGTACCATCCATAGCAGAAGTTCCTCCTGAAAAAGATGGTACCTTTAGTATATCATAGAATCGCTGCGATACAACAAAAAAGCTTCGCCGAAGCGAAGCTTTTTGAAGGTTCCGGTCAGATGCGCATAAAGCCCTTGCCCACGATCTCCGAAGAGTTGGTGATCATGATAAAGGCGTGGGGGTCCTGCTGACGGGCAAAGGTCCGCAGCGCCACCGCCTGCTGCCGTTTGGTCGCGGTGAGGATGACATACTTTTTCTCGTGGGTAAAGGAGCCTTGTGCTTCCTCGACCGTTGCGCCGCGGTGCAGCTCTTCGTGGATGTAGTGGATGATCTCATCCGGCTTGGTGGTAACGATGGTAAAGAACTTGTTGAGGTTGATGGACTCGATGACCATATCAACCACAAGGGTTTTCATCACAAGACCGAGGATGGAGAACATACCGGTCTCGATGCCGAATACAAAGCAGGCCACGATAACGATGGCAACGTCGCTGATCAAAAGCGCCTTGCCGATATCGATGCTGGAGTATTTTTTCACGATCATGGCGATCACGTCGGTGCCGCCGGTAGAAGCGCCTGCATTAAACAGCATTGCCGATCCGACAGAGGGGATACCCACCGCAAAGATCAGTTCCAGCAGCGGCTGATCGGTAAAGGGTCCGTCCAGCGGATGCAGGATCTCAAGCGCCGAGACCACCGAGGACATCAGGGTGCTGGCATAGGCGGTCTTTACGCCAAAACTTTTGCCGAAGAAGAGAAATCCCACCAGCAAAAGGGCCATATTCAAAGCAAAGTTGATGGTTCCGGTAGAGATCCCCGGGATCACACCGCCTAAAATGATGGAGATACTGGAAACGCCGCCGGTGGAAAAGTGGTTGGGGATCTTGAAATAATACAGTCCCAGACCGCACAAAACCGCTCCCAGCGTGATAATGGCAAACTGCTTGAGTTTTTCTTTCACAAAAACGCCTCCCAACATAGCGGATCCTGCTTTCAGTATAGAAAAAACCGAACCGTTTTTCAATCGCAAAAACTGGAAAAAGGGCAAAAAAAGCGCCTGACACAAGGTCAGGCGCCTGATCGCGGGGAAATCGATTACTGATGAACGATCTCGATGATGTCTTTTGCCCAGGTTTTGATAGCAGCAACAGACTCGTCGGTAGCTTTGGCACCGAACAGACCGGATTTAACGGGGATCTGACGGGGCTCAGCAACAACGTTGATGCCGTTGCCTTTGATGATCTCAGCCAGAGCTGCGCAGCAAGCAGCGCCGCCTTTTGCGGTGTAAGAGAAAGCAACGTTCTGGCATCTTACAGCGTCCAGATTGCGGCAGAAGTCTACCAGAGCTTTCTTGGGTTTCGCAGCGCTGTCATCGATGCAGACCAGGATCAGTTTCTCGTTCTCTACGGGGTAAGCAGGGGGGATCTGATCGCCTTTTACACGGTACTCACGGGACAGTACCTCGATCAGCTGCTCAGCGATGCCTTCGTTTTTGAAGAAGAATACACGCATTTTAAAGTTCATTGTTTGCAACCTCCATAATAGTTTTCCATTTTCAAACAAATGCTTTCTGACCTGTGTGCAGAAAGCCGCATGAACCAATTTTACAACAACCATAAAGGCTTTGACAAGTGGCATTTTTCACGATAGTGGTAAACATTTTATGAACAACATCCCCAAAATTGGGAATCTTTTGGAAACCTCGGCTTTTTCTGTACAGGAAAAGGAAAATATGCTACAATATCACTATGCTTTATAAATAGGTATCCGGTCTGTGATTTTGCGGATGCCGGGCGAAAACGCCAATCTGTCAAAAGCGAAAGGAAAACACCATGGCAAGAGATCTTACCCCCCTGGCAAAAAAGCTGGGGATGCGCTATTACGAAGAAGAAAACCTGCTGTTCGGCATCGTGAGCGGCTATGAATGTGCCCTGCGCGAGCAGCCGGGCAAAAAAATGATGATGCTGCATGTCACCGCCAAATCCCCCCGTGCCGAGGACGAGGGCATGCTCGCCCATCTGCAGAGCCTGAAGGCAGAGCACGAGGATGTGACTGCGGCGGTCTACGAAAACTTTACCGCCTCGCTGCGCATCCGTACCTACGGCGACGCGGACCTGTTCGAGCTGATCGAACAGCTGCTGGGCTCCATCATCGCCTATGCGAAAAAGGAAAACTACATTCCCTGCTGTGCCGGCTGCGGCAAGACCCGCGACGTCCACCGCTATTTGCTGGACGGTGATGCCAGAGCCATGTGCCCTGCCTGCCGTGCCAAAGCCGAAGCGGAAAAGACCAATTCCTGGGTCAAAAAGAAATTCCCCCAGCACAATAAAATCAAAGGCTGGCTCTTGGTGGCAGTCATTCTGCTCATCGCCATGACGGTCTGGGTGGGCGTTTACGTATCCGGACTGTCCGCTACCCTGGTTGGCGTTGCCATGACCGTTACCTGCTTTTATGTTTACGAGCATTTTGCCGGACGGATGAAAGGCGGCTCCATCACCGTGATGCTGCTTTTGCTGCTTCTGACCGTTTTTCTCTGCCACAACATCTGTGTCTGCCTCGAGCTGGCAGCGGTCATCGGTCAGACCCAGCAGATCACCTTCCTGGGCGTGATGCTGTTCATCCCGGAATTTCTCAAAGACCCCACCAATCTGGAAGTGTACCTCATCCAGCTGGGACTGGCTGTGCTGGCAGTCGCTTTGGCGGCGGCTCCCATGCTCTGGCTGGTGTGGCGCAGTTGGCATCATAAAGAGCGTCTGGAATCCCTTGAGGAGCCGGCCGCGTAAGACATTTTTAAAGGAGGCTGTCACCCTATGAAACCCATCGGCATCGACCATTTCGCGAACTTTGCCTTTCTGAACCACCTCAAGGTCAGCGAAGGCGGCAAGGTGGCCTTTTTGATCAAACGGGCCAACATGGAAGAAAACGGCTACGAGTCCGACCTGTATCTGTGGCGGGACGGAAAAGCCGTAAAAATGACCGACACCGGAAAGGTGAACGACTTTTACTGGGTTGGGGAAGAGATCTACTTCCCGGCCATCCGCAAAAAAGCAGACCAGGAATATGTGAAAAAAGGTCTGCCCCTCACCGTGTTCTACCGTCTGCCTGCTGACGGCGGCGAAGCGGTGGAAGCCTTCCGCCTGAAACTGCAGGTCAAAGGCATAAAATTTATCAGCCCCGACGAGTTTTATTTCATCGGCAACTACAATCCCATGATCGATTGGGCGCTGGAAAAAGGCGAAGGCGATGCGGACAAAGCGGCAAAACTGCTGAAGGATGAGTCCGACTACATGGTATTCGATCAGCTGCCCTTCTGGTCCAACGGCGTGGGCGTGACCAACGGTCACCGCGACCAGCTGCACTATTACAAAAACGGCGAGGACACCGTCATCACCGACAACTTCACCAATGTTCGCAGCTGGACCTTGGTAAACGGCGGCGAAAAGGTGCTGTTTGTTTCCAACCGCTTTGAGAAAAAACGCGAGACCCCCAACCAGATCAAGCTGTACGACCGTGCCGCCGGAACCATCACCGATGTTTCCCTCGAGCAGGAGTTCTCCCACAGCTCGGTCCAGTGGCTGGAGGGCGACGAAGCGCTGGTCCTGGGCTGCGACTGCAAACTGCATGGCCTCAATCAGGACCCCAACTTCTACCGCTACAACTTCGTCACCGGCGAAAAAACCGTTCTGGACGAGAGCCATATGCATTCCACCGGCAACTCGGTCGGCTCGGATGTAAAAATGTCCAACCTTTCTTCTCCCTGGCATTACGACGGCAAGGAGATCTTCTTTACCGAGACTGTTGACGACAGCTGTCAGCTGGCGGCGATGGATCTTTCGACCGGCGCCATCCGTTACATCACCGACAAAAAGGGCATGGTCGTGGAGTTCGTTCCCTACGACGGCGGCTTCTTGACCCTCAACATCCGCGGCGACGACGGCATCGAGCTGTTCAAACTGAACCTCGACGGCACCGAGGAGCAGCTTTCCCACTTCAACACCCATCTGACCACCGATTACAGCATCTCCACCCCCGAGGAACTGACCTTTAAAAACGAGGTGGGCGACACCATCAAAGGCTGGGTCATCAAACCCATCGGCTTTGACGACAGCAAAAAATACCCCGTTATCCTCGACATCCACGGCGGACCCAAAACCGCTTACGGACCCAACTTCTTCCACGAGATGCAGTACTGGGCAAATCTCGGCTACGGCGTGATCTTCTGTAATCCCACCGGATCCGACGGCAAAGGCACCGCCTTCTCGGATATCCGCGGCAAATACGGAACAATCGACTACAACGACATCATGACCTTCGTGGATGTTTGCCTCGAGCAGAATCCCTGGATGGATGCTGACCGCATGGGCGTGACCGGCGGCAGCTACGGCGGTTTTATGACCAACTGGATCATCGGTCATACCGACCGCTTCAAATGCGCCGCATCCCAGCGCTCCATCGCCAACTGGGTCTCCAAGTCCAACACCACCGACATCGGCTACTACTTTAACAAAGATCAGATCGGCACCGATGCCTGGACCGATCACGACAAGATCTGGTGGCATTCGCCCCTCAAGTACGCCGACAAGTGCGTGACTCCCACCTTGTTCATCCACAGCGATCAGGACTATCGCTGCTGGCTGGCAGAGGGTCTGCAGATGTACTATGCCCTCAAATATTTCGGCGTGGATGCCAGGATCTGCATCTTCAAGGGTGAAAACCACGAGCTGAGCCGCTCCGGCAAGCCGGTCCACCGGGTGCGCCGTCTGCGGGAGATCACCGAGTGGTTCGACAAATATCTGAAGAAATAATCCCAACCCAAAAGAGCCGCCTTTCTGGCGGCTCTTTGCGCGAAGGTCCCACTGTCGCAGGAGGGCTTTCTCCGTTTGCGAGAACAAAGCCGAAACAGAGGCGGGCTTTGGCGGCTTTGCGCCCCATGTTAATCCCCGTTGCTTGCCCTTTTACGGTATAGCGGGTAGGATAAAAGCATCGACGAAAGGAGAATCGTTATGCTTTGTGAAAACATCAAAAACCTGCGGCAGGCGAAAGGTCTGACCCAGGAGGAACTGGCTGTTCGCCTGCACGTTGTCCGCC
>JAFQTW010000038.1 GCA_017408855.1 Oscillospiraceae bacterium
ACCAGAACATTTTGTCCTTCGGCGACCGAAAGATCAGGCTCCAGACCGCAGTAGCGGCTGAGCAGTCCGTTGGGATGGGTCAGCTCCACCACCGTGCCCCACATGGGATCTTGCTTTACCGCCGAAACGGTGCCGTTTGCCGCCGCCAGAACAGGCGTTCCCGCTTCGGCACGGATGTCGATGCCGTTGTGGGTGTGCCATTTCTGCAAAGTCTCGTCCAGCACCAGCGTATCACCGGAAAAATGACCGAACACCACCCCGTTCACCGGCAAAAGATAGGAAGAGACGTCGGATACGGGCGATGCGGCATCCACCGCGGGCTCGGCAGAAGGCGCCTGCGAGGGCGCATCCGCTTTGGAAGAAACAGAGGCTTTGGAGGAAGAGGAGGGCGAGATCGGCTGCCCGGACACTTTTTGCTCCACCGGGCGGGTCACAGCGGAGGAGGAAGGCTTGTCCGCCGGAGAAAGGGAAGAGGGCGCCTGCAGCGTGTCGGCACGGCTCTCGGCGGGCGGCGCGGTAAAAGAGTCGATGGTGCGGTCCACGATGACCCATGCGGCGGCACCTGCCCCGATGACACAGACTGCCAGAGCGGCGTAAAAGCCCCGTCCCAGCAAAAATTTGCCCAACGGACGTTCGGAAAAAGATTTTTTCATAGGTTTCCCTCGATTCTTGCAAAATTTCTGTTGCAAAAAGTATGGCTGATCGACCGATGGATTATACATCCGGCAGCAGATACATAAAAAAGGCGGTCCGCGAAAAAATAGGAAGGATCAATCGAGAAAGGATGGTGTTATGCCATTGACACCGAAACAATATGAAAAACTCAGCCAAAAGGCGGCGCCCCCTTCCAAAACCGCCCGCAACTGCGCCAAGGCGTTCCTCATCGGCGGAACGGTTTGCGCTTTGGGGCAGGGGATCCTTTTGTGGGCAGGGAAGATGGGACTGGATCAAAAGTCCGCCGGCGCGGTCACCTCGGTGAGCCTCATCTTTCTGGCGGCGCTTTTGACCGGCATCGGCTGCTTTGACAAGATCGCCAAACACGCCGGCGCGGGAACGCTGGTCCCCATCACCGGTTTTGCCAACGCCATGGTCAGCCCGGCGCTGGAATTTCAGAACGAGGGCTTTATTTTAGGGGTGGGCGCCAAGATGTTTTCCATCGCCGGACCGGTGCTGCTGTACGGAAATGCCGCGGCGGTGCTCTATGGGCTCATCCTGTTTTTTCTGGGGGAGGATTAAAATGGCAGTAAAAACCGGAAAGCACACCTATCTATTGGAAAACACGCCGTCGGTCCTGTCCTTTGCCGCCATCGGCTCCAAAAAAGAAGGGCAGGGTCCCTTGGGTCAGTATTTCGACCAAATCGAGCGGGATTCTTTTTTCGGGCAGTCCAGCTGGGAAAAGGCGGAGAGCCGCATGGTGCAGATGACGGCGCAGAAGGCGATGGAAAAAGCCGGTCTGCAGCCGGAGGAGGTGGAGGTCGCCTTTGCGGGGGATCTGCTCAATCAGTGCATCGCCACCACCTTTGGCTTTCGGCAGCTAGGGATCCCCTTTCTGGGGCTGTACGGCGCCTGCTCCACCATGGCCGAGTCGCTGATGATGGCATCGCTCTTTGTGGACACGCAGATCACCCAAACCGCCCTCGCCTGCACCGGATCCCATTTCTGCACGGCGGAACGGCAGTTTCGCTTTCCGCTGGAATATGGCGGGCAGCGTCCGCCCACATCGCAGTGGACGGTGACCGGCTCCGGCGCCTGCCTGGTGGGACGGTCGGAAACAGCGCCCTTTGTCCGGGCGGTGACGGTGGGGACCATCGAGGATCTGGGCATCTGCGATGCCAACAACATGGGCGCTGCCATGGCGCCGGCAGCGGCGGCGACCATCGGACGGTTTCTGACGGACACCGGCACCCGTCCCGAGGATTATGACATGATCCTCACCGGCGATCTGGGGCAGGTGGGGTCGGCGCTTTTGGCGCAGCTTTTGGAAAAGGAAAAGATCGATCTGGCGGGAAGGCACCAGGACTGCGGGCTGTTGATCTACGACCGGGCGACCCAGGACGTTCACGCCGGCGGCTCGGGCTGCGGCTGCGCCGCATCGGTGCTGTGTTCCTTCATCCTGCCCAAGATCCGGCAGGGCGTTTTGCAGGACGTGCTGTTTGTCGCCACCGGTGCGCTGATGAGCCCCACCTCGTCGATGCAGGGAGAGTCCATCCCGGGCATCGCCCATCTGGTGCATCTTTCCGCTTCCCGCCGGCGCAAGGGGGTGGATTGATGGAGCTCCTGTTTTCTCTGGGCAAGGCCTTTGCGGTAGGAGGGCTGTTCTGCCTGATAGGGCAGATCCTGATCGATAAAACAAAACTGACCCCCGCCCGCATCCTGGTGGGATACGTGGTGGCGGGGGTCATTCTGTCGGCGGTGGGACTGTACGGTCCGATCTTTGATTTTGCGGGAGCGGGCGCTTCGGTGCCGCTGACCGGATTTGGGCATCTTCTTGCGACCGGCGTAAAGGAAGCGGTGGCCCAAAAGGGTCTTTTGGGGGCGCTGACCGGCGGCTTTACCGCATCGGCAGCAGGGGTCACCGCCGCCATGACCGCGGCGCTCTTGGTGGCGATTTTGTTCCGCCCCAAAGATAAGTCCTGACCGGCGGGCAAAATAAAAGACCGGATGCGGATGCATCCGGCCGAGATCATACGATCGAAATTAAGCGTTGGCTTTGTTTGCTTTCAGAACCAGTTTGGATTTTTTTCTGGAAGCGGTATTCTTTTTCAGGATACCTTTTGCGCAAGCCTGGTCGATTTTCTTAACTGCCAGTCTAACAGCCTCGTCTTTGTCAGCTGCATTGGTCTCGATTGCGACCTCAGCTTTTTTCAGAACGGTTTTCAGACCGGTTTTCAGCATTCTGTTCTGAGCGGTTTTTGCCTCGTTGACCAGAACTCTTTTCTTTGCAGATTTAATGTTTGCCACGATTGACACCTCCTTGACCACACGATACTTGGTCAGTATATCATTTTTTACACAGCTTTGCAAGGCTTTCGAAAGAAAAAATTCGAAAACCTGCGAAAATATTCCTTTTAAGAAGGTGCGAGATGAATCACAGAACCGACTTGGCAATCGAACTGGCGCTTGGTCTGCAGGATACGGTCCTGCAGGGGCATCAGACCGTCCGAACAAAAGAGGACGGCGCGGTGGTCTGGCACACAAACATCTCTTCGCCCGAGGGGGAAAAGCTGCTGGGCAAGCCCGCCGGCGATTACTTCACCGTAGAGGTTGTTCCGTTTTCCGACTCTGTCACCCATTCGGCAAAACAAGCCGAAGTGATCGCACGGCTGATCCGAAGGCTTTTGCCCGATCAGGATGGGTTGGTCCTGGTGGCCGGGCTGGGCAATCTGTCGATCACGCCGGATGCGTTAGGCCCCAAAATCGTGGATCGGGTCTTGGCGACCCGCCATCTTGCCGGAGAATGGAAGAAAGCCGCAAAAAAGGACCGGTTTCGACCGGTAGCGGCCATCGCCCCCGGCGTTCTGGGGCAGACAGGAATTGAGACAAGTGAGATTATAACATGTCTTTGCGAAAAAATAAAGCCCTCCTGCGCAATTATTTTAGACGCGCTGGCGGCAAGGAGCATCTCCCGTCTGGGCAATACGGTGCAGCTGGCCAACGTGGGGATATCCCCCGGCTCCGGCGCCATGAACCGACGGGCTGAGATCAGCCGGAACACGCTGGGCATCCCGGTTCTTTCCATGGGGGTGCCAACGGTGGTGGACGGGGTGACGGTGGGGGCAGAGCTTTTGTCGGTGGACGGCATCGAGGACAGCGAAAACGCCCGGGGGCTGTTTTCTTCCTCCGGACAGGGGATGCTGGTGACCCCGAAGGAGATCGATTTGATGATCGACCGGGCTTCCCGGGTGTTGGCGATGGCGCTGAACCGTGCCCTGCAGCCGCAGCTGAGTCAGCAGGAGATCTGGGAGCTGACCTCGTAAAAATACCCGCTAAAGAGTATAATCTTTAGCGGGTATTACAAATTGTATTAAAATCGACCGAAAAATCGGGGCAGGACCGCCTCTTTGTAAAAGTCCATCGGCGGAAAGTCGGGGAAGAAAAGCACCATCCGCCCAAGATAGACCAGCAAAAACAGTCCAAGAAGCAGCCACAGCATCCGCTGCAGCCACGGCTTTTTCAGGTCGCCGAACAAAAGCGCCAGCGCAACAAGCGGCACCGTCCAGAACAGAGGATGCCAGAAAAACGCGGCGGAAAGGTCCAACCGAAGCGCGCACAGCCAGGCACGGCTCATGCCGCAGGTAGGGCAGGGCAGACCGGTCAGGGACTTGATGCGGCAGTCCATGCCCACAAGACCGAACAGCACAAAGCAAACAAGGGCGATGCCCGCCGCAAGAGCGCAGCGATGCAGAAGATCCCGGATCTTTTTCTGTTCCATCGGCTCACCCCTTTCTCTTTTATTATAGAGGATGAACAAAGTCCCCGCAAGAAAAAGCGGTGACAGACGGCGGTTTTTGTGGTATTCTGGAAACAATATCGAAGAAACCGAGGTTTTCTTTTCAGAAAGCAAAAGGAGCGAGAACAATGATCCAATGGGCGCTGGAACGGATGAAAAAATATCGGGAGGTCATCCTCTATTTGATTTTCGGGGTGCTGACCACCCTTGTGAATATCGTCAGCTATTTTCTTTTGACCGACATTGCGGGGGTCAACTACCTGCTGTCCAACGTTATTGCGTGGGTACTGTCGGTGCTGTTTGCCTACGGGACCAACCGGGTCTGGGTGTTCCAGAGCCAGACCAAGGGGACGAAAGCGGTGCTGGGTGAGATGGCGGCCTTTTTCGGGGCACGGCTGTTTTCCGGCGGTCTGGACATGGGGATTATGTTCGTCTGCGTGTCGCTGATCGGGCTGCCCGACGGGATTATCAAGATTTTGTCCAACGTTCTGGTCATCGTGCTCAACTATCTGTTTTCCAAGCTGTGGATCTTTAAAAAGCGGTAAGCGCCCGGAGCCCGGGCAGGCATACGCACGATCTCCGCTTCCGTTCGCACCGTGCAATGCCCAATAACGCAGCTGCTGTAAAAAATTCTAAAACAAAAAGCCCATCCGAACGGATGGGCTTTTTTCATTGTGCTTTAGAGAGGTGCCGGTTTATGCCGCCCCTGCGGCAGATGCAAAATCTGATAGCAGTAAGGGTATCGGGCATCGCACTTTCGGTAAGAAGGGATGATCGTGCGTTCGGCTGCGCGACCTTCGCGCCTAGTTAAAGGCTTTGACCAGACGGTCGACAGCTTCTTTCATAACGCACTTGGGAGAGGTTACGCACATTCGTCTGAAGATGGTGCCTTCGGGCGGGAACATGCCGGCGCCGTCGGACAGCCCGATGTGCGCTTCACCGGCGATCTTCTGGTTGATCTCTTCGGCGGTCATGCCAAAGTCGGTGAAATCCATCCACAGAA
>JAFQTW010000002.1 GCA_017408855.1 Oscillospiraceae bacterium
GAATCGTTGTGGTGGAAAAGATTTGTCCAAAACCGTGTAAATCCCTGAGTGAGTCCGCCCAAGCGGTCCTTTTTCTTTTTACATATCGGAAAGGACCGAGCGGTTCTTCCAAACATAGTTAAAGCCGCTCAGCACGGTCAGCGCCACCGTCACCCACATCAGGATGGCATTGAGCACCGACAGGGGCAGGATCAAAACGCCCAGCAGCTCGGCAAACTGGGTCTCGACCCACATCTGCACCAGCGTTGCGATGACCCAGATCATCTGGAACACCGTCTTTGCCTTGCCGTATTTGTCTGCCGCAATGACGATGCCTTTGGGCGCCGCGATCAGCCGCAGCGAGGTCACGATAAATTCCCGGGCGATGATCACGATCAAAATCGCCGCCGGAAGATCCCACAGATCCACGAAGCAGATCAGCGCCGAGGTGACCAGGATCTTGTCTGCCAGCGGATCCATGAACTTGCCGAAATCGGTTATCAGGCCCTGTTTGCGGGCGATCTTGCCGTCCAGCAGGTCGGTGATCGAAGCGGCCGTGAACAGCACCAGCGCGACAAAATGGTGATGCGGAAAGGGGATCACCATCGCCGCCACGAAAAAGGGTACCATGACCATGCGCAGGCAGGTCAGTTTATTGGGGAGATTCATTCTGATGCCTCCGATCATTCTGCGGAGCCGATCAGGTCATAATCCAGCACATCGTCCACATGGACCGGCAGATACTGACCGATAGCCAGTTTGTGTCCGCACATAAAGAAGATCTTGCCGTCGATGTCCGGCGCATCCGCCGCGGTACGTCCGAAATAGCTGGATGCGTAGCGGTCGTAGCCTTCGACCACCACTTCCACATCGGTGTCGACCAGCTGCTCGTTCTGCTGCGCCATGATCTCCATCTGGATCTCCATGATCAGCTCGGCACGGCGGTAACGCACCTCCGGATCCACCTGATCCTCCCGCTCGCCGGCAGGGGTATTCTCCTCCGCCGAGTAAGGGAAGCACCCCAGACGCTCAAACTTCATTTCCTGCACGAATTCGCACAGCTCGGTAAATTCTTCTTCGGTCTCGCCGGGGAAGCCGGCGATCATGGTGGTGCGGATGATGATGCCCGGCACTTTTTCCCGGATTCGGCCGATCAGAGCGGTCAGCGAAGCGCGGTCGCCGCGGCGGTTCATCTCACGCAGGACCTTGCCGTTGCAGTGCTGCAGCGGGATGTCCAGATATTTGACGATCTTCTCTTCAGAAGCGATCAATTCCAAAAGCTCGTCGTTGATATAGTCAGGATAGGTGTACAGAACACGGATCCAATGCAGATTCTCGATCTTGGCAAGACGGCGCAAAAGCTCCGCCAGCATGGGTTTGCCGTACAGATCCATACCGTAGCGGGTGGTATCCTGCGCGATCACGTTGATCTCGGTGACGCCATGGTCCGCCAGATGCTGCGCTTCGGCTACGATGTTGTCCATCTCACGGCTGCGGTACCGTCCGCGGATCATGGGGATGGCGCAGTAGGTGCAGCGGTTGTCGCAGCCCTCGGCGATCTTCAGGTAAGCGAAGAAGGGCAGGTTGGAAATGATCCGCTCGCCCTCCAGCGGGAGGTTCTCTTTGGGACCAAAGGAGTAGACCTTTTCGCCGTTCAGCGCTTTTTCGATGGCATCGCAGATCTCATCGTTGGAGCCGATACCCAAAATCACGTCCGCCTCGGGGATCTCTTTTGCCATTTCCTGCTGATAGCGCTCTGCCAGACAGCCGGTGACCACGATCACCTTGATGCGTCCCTCTTTTTTCAGGGTGCAGAACTCCAGAATATTCTCAATGGACTCCTGCTTGGCGCTTTCGATAAAGCCGCAGGTGTTCACGATGACCACATCACAGGTACCGGAATCGGTGTGGATCTGATAACCGCGTTCCCGCAGTTTTGCTAAAATGATCTCGGCATCCACCTGATTTTTCGAACAGCCAAGGGATACCATTCCCACTTTGATTGCCATAGTTTTCTCCTTATTCTTCGCAATAATTCCGCAGCGCGGTGCGGATCTGTTCATAGTCGTAGCCCAAACGCAAAAGACCGTTGATCACGCGGCTGCGGTTTTTGGGGTCGTCATCCTCCAGATAGCGGGCGTATTTGCGGGCGATGATCGCCTGCAGCTGCTCATCCGTATCTTCGGGGGAATACTCCTCCCGCATCTCCTCCAGCACCGTATCGATCAAAAGGCGGTCGAACCCCTTTTGCATCAGGCTTTGGCGGATGCGCCGCGGACCGTATTTCTTTTCCCGAAACAGCATGCTCGCCCATCTTCGGGCGTAGCTTTCGTCGTCCACCAGACCGAGATCCACCATTTTGGCGGTGATCTCGGCGGCGACAGCCTCGTCCACATTGCGGCAGAGTTTGTCGAACAGCTCTTTCTCGCTGTGGCTGCGGCTTTCCAACAGGTATAAGGCCCGCTCTCGGGCACGGCGGCGATCGCACAGCAGCCGGATCTCATCCAGCCGCTGCGGTGTGATCTCCTGCCCGGTTCGCAGGCCGGTCTCAGCTAATATTTCGGCGCTGACCGTAAGGGCGTATTCATCCTCTACAAATAGATGATACCCCTTTTTCTTCGCCTTTTCAATAGCGGTTATGTGAAGCATTATTCATCCACTTCCACATCGATCTTCGCGCGGGAGGCAGCCTTCGGCTTGGCGGGTGCTTCTGCCGCCGCTGCGGGTGCCGCAGCAGGAGCCTCTTTCTTCGGCAGAGTCTTGCCGTTTCTTGCAAAGCTCAAACGCTCGGCGTTCTCGCGGATCTGACGGTCGATGTCATCGGCAAATTCCGGATGCTCCTGCAGATAGATCTTCACGTTGTCTCTGCCCTGGCCCAAACGCTCGCCGTTGTAGCTGAACCATGCGCCGGACTTCTGGATAATCTCCAGCTTCACAGCCAGATCCAGGATCTCGCCGACCCGGGAGATGCCGGTGCCGTACATAATATCGAACTCAGCCTCTTTAAAGGGCGGAGCCACTTTGTTTTTCACGATCTTGACACGGGTGCGGTTACCGATCATCTCGGTGCCGCTCTTAAGCTGCTCGATGCGGCGCACTTCCATACGGACGGAGGAATAGAACTTCAGCGCGCGTCCGCCGGGGGTGACCTCGGGGTTGCCGTAAACGATGCCGACCTTTTCACGCAGCTGGTTGATGAACACCGCTACGGTGTTGGATTTGGAAACGATACCGGTGAGCTTTCTCAAAGCCTGGCTCATCAGTCTTGCCTGCAGACCCACATGAGCGTCGCCCATCTCGCCTTCGATCTCCGCTTTGGGGACCATAGCCGCAACCGAGTCGAGCACGATCACGTCGATGGCGCCGGAGCGGACCAGTGCTTCGGCGATCTCCAAAGCCTGCTCGCCGGTGTCCGGCTGAGAAACCAAAAGGCTGTCGATGTCTACGCCCAGCGCTTTTGCGTATACGGGATCCAGTGCGTGCTCAACGTCGATAAACGCCGCCTCGCCGCCGGCTTTCTGTGCCTGTGCGATGATGTGCAGCGCAACGGTAGTCTTACCGGAGGACTCCGGTCCGTAGATCTCCACGATCCTTCCGCGGGGAACACCGCCGATACCCAGCGCCAGGTCCAGAGAAACGGAGCCGGTGGAAATAGCCTCTACATTGAGGCTGGCGGTGGCACCCAGTTTCATGATGGCACCTTTGCCGAACTGTTTTTCGATCTGGCTGATGGCGGTTTCTATGGCCTTTTGTTTATCTACCATGTCATTAGCTCCATTTCTATGGTGAATTTTTCGGTGCAAAGTCAGCAGAAAAGCGGAAAAACGCCGTTTTTCTTAGATTTATTATACCTTATCCCGAGGTAATATGCAACAGATTTGGCGAAAAAATCGAACAAGTGTTCGTATTTTTTCATCCTCTTCTGCATTGATGTTCGACACAGCCATACAATTTTTGTTGCAACCTCTCCCCCACAGGTTTATAATAAGAACAGATTTTCCCAATCCCATCTTCAGGGAGGTTACCGATATGAAAAACGAACCCATGACCGGCTATTCTCTGGCCGACAAAGTATTCCGTCAGCTGGAAGAGGAGATCCTAAACGGCGCCTTGAAAGCCGGCGAGCAGCTGACCGAAGTGCGCATTTCCCAGCGGCTGGGGGTCAGCAGAACGCCGGTGCGCGAGGCCATCCATCGCCTTGAGCAGGACGGTCTTGTTCGGCTCATCCCCAACAAAGGCGCTACCGTCGTAGGGGTCAGCGAACAGGACCTGCGGGACATCTACGACATCCGTATGCAGCTGGAGGGGCTTGCCTCCAAATGGGCGGCGCAGCGGGTCACCGAAGAGGAGTGCCGGGATCTGCAGGATCTTTTGGAGCTGCAGGAGTTTTACACCAGCAAGGGCGATTTCGAGCAGCTTCGAAATCTGGATTCCCGCTTTCACGAAATGATCTATCAGCTCAGCGGCAGCCGGACCCTGCGGCAGACCTTAAGCTCGCTGCATCATCTGGTACAGCGCTACCGCAAGATGAGCTTTGCCACCGCCGGGCGCAGTCAGAAAGTGCTGGGCGAGCATCAAAAGATCGTAGATGCCATTCGCAGTCACGACCCGGAGGCCGCGGAAAAGGCGACCTTTGAGCATATCGAAAATTCCGCCACCAATATGCTGCGCAATCTGGGACTCACCGGTTCGGACCAGTAAAAGGAAAAAGAAAAAGGCTTCTGCCATTGCAGAAGCCTTTTCTTTTGTTCTTGAGATCATGCCTCAACAGGAGCTTCGACCGGACAGATCTCGGCACATCTGCCACAGGAAATGCACAGGTTCTCTTTGATCACATAAGGATCTCCGGGAACGATGGCCTCCATCGGGCATCTGTCAACGCAGAGACCGCAGGCTACACAGGAATCCGAGATCCGATAGCCCTTGGGGAGCAGCTCCTTTGGTTTTTTTCTCTTTTTTCGAAAAAAACCAGCCCACTTGATTATTCCTCTACGGGAGCACCAACGGGGCAAACACCAGCGCAAGCGCCGCAGCCGATGCAGGTATCAGCATCGATTACGTATTTGCCATCGCCAGCAGAGATAGCGGATACGGGGCACTCAGCCTCGCAAGCGCCACAAGAGATGCAGTCAGCAGTAATTTTGTATGCCATAGTGAAAATCCTCCTCCAAGTTTGGTGATTTCATTGTACCACTTTAGGAAAAAAAATCAACTCTTTTCGCAGATTTTTCCCCAAAGGGGTTTATTCCATGATTTCTTTGAGCGCTTCCATTTCTTTTTTGTCTACCTTGATCCGTCCGTCACGCAGCAGATGGACCTCTTCCTTCGGGTAGATCCGGGGCGGCGCATCGGGGTTGGTATCCAGGCGGACCTTCAACAGTCCCGACAGCAGGTTCACCTCAACGACCTTGCCCTTTCCGTCGGCAGTGCCCACCAGCGCGCCGACTTTCGGCGTGGTGCGCAGCAGGTCCTCGTAAGCTTCCTGCTCATATTTGAGGCAGCACATCAGTCTGCCGCAGGTACCGGAGATCTTGACCGGGTTCAGAGACAGGCTCTGCTCCTTCGCCATCTTAATGGAAACAGGCTGAAACTCGCCCAAAAAGGTCGAGCAGCAGAAGGGTCTGCCGCAGATGCCCAGACCGCCCAGCATTTTCGCTTCGTCTCTTACGCCGATCTGCCGCAGCTCGATGCGGGTGCGGAACACCGACGCCAGATCCTTGACCAGCTCACGGAAGTCCACTCTTCCGTCGGCGGTAAAATAAAAGAGGATCTTGTTGTTGTCAAAGGTGTATTCCACGTCCACCAGCTTCATGTCCAGCTTGTGCTGCGCGATCTTTTCCGAGCAGATCTTAAAAGCGCTGTGCTGTTTTTCCTGATTCTTTTTCACCTGCGCCAGATCTTCCGGCGTGGCGCTGCGGATGACTTTTTTCAGCGGTTTTACGATATTTTCGTCGCTGACCTGGCGATTTTCCATTGCCACCTCGCCGCACTCGATGCCGCGGGCCGTTTCCACGATCACATAGTCGCCTTTCTGCGCGGTGATGCCATCGGGGTCAAAGTAGTAGACCTTGCCCACCTGTTTGAATCTTACACCGATTACTTCCGCCATGGTTCCTCCAATCTATTCTTCAAAAGCGCTGCCGATCCCGGCGCCCAGCCAGGTGGTCAGCAGCGGCATACTCATATTCTGACGGGCGTATTCCTCGCCCTGTTCTATTATAGCAAGTACCTTGGCCGCCTGCAACGGAAGGATGCGGTATCTTCGCTCCTTTTTTTTGCCAAAGGTATCTTTGGTATTCTGCGCCAGCAGCTGACGCATCTGCATGAGACAGCGGATCAGCCCTTCCCGATCGTTTTCGAAAAAGCTGAGTTCCTGTAAAATGCCGAACCGGTCGGACTTTTCCATTTTCACACACAAAGCATCCGCTTTTTCCATTACGGCAGCGTATTTTTCGTCCGCCAAAAACCGCAGGGCCTGTCCGATGTTTCCGCTTGCCGAAACCGCTGCCCGTTCCGCTTTTTCCGCATCGAGAGAGGGATCGCGCTCCATCAGGGCGGACACAGCATCTTCGGTCGACACCTTTTCCAGCGCAAGGGTGACCACACGGGAGCGAACGGTCTCCAGCATTTTAAAGCGGTTGTCGCAGGTCAGGATGAACATGACCCCGGCCGGCGGCTCTTCCAATATCTTCAGCAGGGCGTTCTGGGCCTGCACCGTCATATACTGGGCTTCGCAGAGGATGTAGACCTTTCTCGCCGCCTCGTTGGGTCGGATGTAGGCATCGGAACGCAGCGATTCCACCTGCTCTTTTTTAAAGGACCGTTTGCCCTCTTCCGGCGCAACGGTCACCACATCGGGGTGGATGCCCTTTTCGATCTTTCGGCAATGGGCGCACTGACCGCAGGGTTTTTCTCCCGCTCCGGTGCAGACCGCAGCAGCGGCGATGCGTTTTGCGAAGGTTTTCTTCCCGAGTCCGGCTTCGCCCTCCAGCAAAATTCCATGCGGAAAGCGCCCGTCTCTTTGATAAAAGACGAGCGCCTCATTGACTTTGTTATTTCCATAAAACCGGCTTAACAGAGACATTGTTTCCGCTCTCCGGGATTACAGTTTCTTGAACTGCTCAACATCCAGCACAAAGATGGTAGCACCGCCAACGGTTACTTCCACCGGGAAAGAGGTGTACATTCCAACGCCGTAGGATGCGGAGGAAGGTACCATCTGTTTTCTCTTTTTGCTGTGCTCACCGATGATGCCGATACAAGCGTCAACCTTCTCATCTTCCGTACCGATGAGGAAAGTAGTATTGCCGCTCATCAGGAAACCACCGGTGGTGGCCAGTTTCGTAACCGAGAAGTTGTTTTTGGTCAGAGCGGAAGATACCATAGAGCTGTCATCACTGGAAACAATAGCAAGAATTAATTTCATACTTGAACCCTCCTTTTGCGGCAAAACCTTGCCTTTGGCTAGATTATAGCACATTCTTTTGAAAAATACCATAGGTTTTTTCAGTTTCTTACGACAAATTTGTATAAAATGGTAAATATTCGGTAAAATCAGTGCTTTTTCAGCTTTTCCCGCACCGCCATGGCCAGCTCGACCAGCTTTCCGACCAGCGGACGGTAGGTGTAATTCCACTCGCCGGCGTATTCATCCAGCTGCCCGTTAAAGCCTTTTTTAAAGCGGTACAGACCGTACATATGCCCGTTTTCGTCCAGATTGCCGGAGACGCCCTGAAAATCGTAGAGGGTGCAGCCGGTCTCCACCGCCCATTTGATCATTTCCCACTGCATAAGGTAGTTGGGCATCACATTGCGGTACAGATTATCCGAAGCACCGTAAACATAGCAGGTCTTGCCCGCATAGTTGGTGGTGATGGCGCCGCAGACGGGGTTTCCTTCGTAAAAGCCCATGTACAGGCGGACGTGGGGACCCAGGGCTTTCAGCATCCGGGCAAAGTAGCTTTTGGGGCGGGTGTTGAAACCGTCCCGCTCGCCGGTGGTCTGCATGATGCGGACAAAATCGTCCAGATATTCCTCGCCCACCACCCGGATCTCTACCCCGTGCTTCATGGCGACACGGCAGTTGTAGCGGGTCTTTTGGGTCAGATTTTTAAACAGTTCCTCTTCGGTTCTGCCGTTTAAGAACAGATGATAGTTGAATCTCGCCTGAATGGTCTCAAAGCCTTCGGGACCGGCAAACAGGGTAAAGCCCATCTCCTGCATGGTCTTTGCCACTTCGCTGTCCTCTGCCAGGACCTCCGGATCCCATTTGAGCTGGTACGCCTTATACTTTTTGGCCAGCAGGTCCAGCCCGGACTTTAATTCTCCCAGCAGCGCTTTGTCCGAAAGATCGCACACGGGACCGCGGGGCGCGTACAAAAGCGCGGCACCGATGACCGGCAGCTTCTGCACCAGAACGGCACAGCCGGCACGGATGGCACCGTCGTCACCGCGGACCACCACCACTTCGCCCTGCCAGTTGTTCTTTACCTGAAACCAGCGGGTAGACTGGGTAAATCCGCCCCGGGGGTGGGATTGGCAAAAGGCTTCATATTCTTCATACTGTTCGGGACGCAAAATCTCGGTCACGGTCTCACTCTCCAGTCTCTTCCCCGTTGGAACAGGGAGGGTCGATAATATCCAAATTGCGCCGCATCACAGCGATGCCGCGCCATCCAAACGCTTTTTCTTTTAACAGTCCGGGCAGGTTCTCCCGGGTGATCTGACTTTCCACCGCCTGCAAAAAAGCGGGGATGTCGGTCAGGGCAGCCTTTTGATTATAGGGGCAAACATCGCTGCAGATGTCGCAGCCCCACGCGAGAGCGCCCTTTTCGATCTCTTTTCTTTCCCAAGGCTGCAGCTCCCCTTTTTTCTGGGTGATGTGGGAACGACAGCGGGAAAGGGCCACTCCTTCGGGGCTCAGGGCGCCCAGCGGGCAGGCATCCAGACAGCGGCGGCAGTCGCCGCAGCTTTTTTCTTCGGGGATGTCCGGTATCAGCGCAAGGTCGGTAACGATCTCGGTGATAAAATGGTAGCTGCCGTACCGCCTGTTGATCAAAAGTCCGTTTTTGCCCACAAAGCCAAGACCCGCCAAACGGGCGGCGGTCACTTCACGGATGGGGGAATTGTCGGTGAACACCGCAAAGGTCTGTTCGGGAAATGCCGTTCGCAACTGTTCGGCCACCGGCTCCATCAGCTGCTGCGCCAGAAGATGATAGTCTCTCGGCCAGGCGTATCGGGATATATTATGCTCTTTTTCGCCGGTGTAGTACCCCAAAAGCGCCACGATCACCGAGCGGGGGTTTTTCGGCAGACGGGATGCGGCCCGTACCGGCAAAAGGGGCAGGACATCCGCATAGCGGGCAACGCCCCATTGGGTGATCCCCGCTTCTTTCATGGCGCGGGCAACGGCAATGCGGTTATTCTCCATCCTTTTCACCGGGCCAGCGGGCGATGAGCATCTTGATTTTGATGCCCTCTGCCTCGAACATGGCTTCGTGCTCGGTTTTGATATTCCCTTCAAAGCCGCTGTTTGCAAGATCAAAGGTCTCCCACAGGATCTCAAAGCCGTTTTCGGCAAAGTATTCCCGGGAATGTTCAAAAAGCTGATCGTCGTCGGTCTTAAAGCGGACCTCGCACCCGGGGCGAAGGAAGGTCTTATACAAAGCCAGCTGCCGCGGATGGGTCAGGCGTTTTTTGTAATGACGGGGTTTGGGCCAGGGGTTGCAGAAATTGATAAAGATCCGCTGCACATCGTCCTCGGGGGCGATGACATCGTTGATATGCTCAATATTGTATTCGGTCAGACGGATATTATCCGGGGCACGCCCGTTTTCGGCAAAGAGGGCATCGATCTTTCTTCTGCCCACCCCCAGCATATTGCTGCTGATATCCACCGCCAGCAGGTTCACATCGGGATGGAGAAGAGCAAACTGCGAGGCATAGCCGCCTTTTCCGCAGCCCAGTTCCACATACAAAGGCTGCTCTTTTTCGAAAGCCTGCTGCCATTTTCCACGGAAGGATTCCGGTTCTTTGATATACAAGGGACTTGCCATCAGCTCCGGCACAGCCCATTTCTTTTTGCGCATACGCATGGCATATCGCTCCTTTTTTCTGACTGCTATTACTTTATCACAGTTTCCTTTACAGGACAAGCGACTTTCGTTGTCTTTTGCCGGCGGACGTGGTATAATCTCAGAAAGACATCTTTGCACCCGAGCGGAAAAGAGGGGTTTTATGCACAAAACGAAAAATCTCACCCTGATCCTTGTGGGGATCATGCTGATCAGCCTTTTGCTTACCATCGTCGGCATCACCCTGCCGATCAACCGAAAATCGGAAAAGATCGAAGCGGCCGGCTCCGAAAGTATGATGGCCTCCGACGCCATCGCCATTGCCATGGGACATTATTCCGCCACCAGCCTGCGGCTTTTGCAGGAATATCCCAGTGAGTCGGCAGCCTACCGCAGCCTGTGCGGTCTTTTGGAACGGATGCGGGAGCATTACGGTTTTTTGGACGTTTACACCATCACCCGCAACAATATGGGCTACTTTTATGTGCTGGATTCCCGCTTTGTGCAGGAAGGCAGCGAGTACCGTGCCATCGGTTCGGCGGTGGATTTTTCCCAGTATAATTCCGAGACCCAAAAGCTGCTCGACGACATCTGCGACGGCACCCGCGGCGGCGGCTTTCTGACCCGTGCCATCGAGGATGAGGACGGCAGCCACATCATTGCGGCGGCACCCATCATGGAGAACAATCAGGTTCTGACGGTGCTTTGTATGGATATTTCTCTCGACGGCATCGACTTTAACCGGCTGTGGTTCATCAACTTCGACTACGTTGCGTGGATCAGCGGCGGCGTTTTCCTTCTTTCCACCGCGCTGCTCATCTATCTGCAGCATCGGGGACGGCAGACCAAGCAGCATGCCAAAGGCGAGATCGACACCGATTCCATCGCACCGCCTTTGAAATAGCGAAACGGAACAGAAAAAAGGACGGCGAAGGGCGGCCTCACTTAGGGCTTTATACGCCCGAAAACGCATCTTTTTCCTTAATACTGCGTCAAAGAGCCGTGGTAGGCGTCAGCCTTACCACGGCTCTTTTTCTTGTCTTATAAAAAAATCTATCGCTTTCGGGTGCTTTGCAGTTTTGGGCAATGGTTTTTTCTTCACAGC
>JAFQTW010000039.1 GCA_017408855.1 Oscillospiraceae bacterium
CGGACAAGCCTTTGGAGGTTCCCCATGTCTTTCCCGCACAAAACCTTCCCTATCGACAACTCTGCCATCTTATATCTGGCGCAGCTGCGGAACAATCATTCCAACACCTACCGGTTCACCATCGCCCTTTCCGAACCGGTCTGCCCGCAGACTTTGCAGCAGGCTGCCGACCGGGTCTGTCCCCGTTTCCCCACCATCATCGCCGGCTTTCGCCCGGACTTTTTCTCCTACACCGTGGTCCCGGCGGAAAAAGCGCCCACGGTGCAGAGGGACCCGGGGCTTTTGCGCACCATGCGAATGGAAGAGATTCGCCGTTGTGCCTACCGCATCTTCTATTCGGGAAGCGAGATCCACATCGAAGCCTTTCACGCCCTGACCGACGGATACGGCGCGATCCTGTCCTTCCGCACCCTTGTGGCGGAGTATCTGCGCATCCGCTACGGGCTGCAGTCGCCCGAGCAGACCGAGATGCTGGAGGGGGGCGAACCCAACTGGCAGGAAGAGCTGCACGATGCTTATCTCGCCCACCGGCACGACCGTCCCGGCTCGGTGCCCGGACGTTTTTCGTACCAGCTGCGGGGAAAGGATCGGGATTGGTCGGTCAAAACGGAGTCCCGGCAGTTTGACATCAAAAAGGTGCTGGCGGCGGCCCGTCGGCAAGGGGTATCGCTGACGGCGTTCCTCTGCTGCATCATGGCGGAAAGCATCATGGAGATCCAGCGGCAGCAAAAGCAGTCCCGCCGGCTTCGACCGGTGCGGATCATGGTCCCGGTGGATCTGCGCAAGCTGTTCCCCTGCAAAACGCTGCGCAACTATATTCTGTATGCGCTGCCGACCCTCGAGACCGAGCAGGCGGACCTTCCCGTCGGCGAGCGGATGCGGCTGTTTGCCCATCAGCTGAAGGAACAGATCACGGTGCCGTATCTTCTGCCGCAGGTGGCGCGCAATGTTCGGATGCAGTCGAGTCGGCTGTATCGGATGATCCCCCGTTTTCTCAAGCAGTGGATCCTGCAGATCGGCTACCGGTTCGTGGGGGAATCGAATTCCAGCATCACCCTGACCAATCTTGGCTCGGTGCCTTTTTCCGAAGAGATGCGTCAATATGTCCGCGGCATCGAGGTCATGCTGACCCCGCGGCGGCGCTCGCCCTACAACTGCGCGGTCATCTCCAGCGGCGAAAATATCTGCATCAACATCACACGGTTTGCCGCCCTGCCGGAGATGGAGGAGCTGTTCTTCCAAAAGCTGCGCGGCGCAATGGACTTTGCCGCAGAATAAAAAGAAAAGCGATGGCGTACGCCATCGCTTTTTTTGTGTGTGGGGAATCTTTCTTAGGATTCAAGTCCCGTATAACAAAAAGAACCGCAAGTTCTTTTGCACTCACAACAATATGAACAAGCGAAAAGATCGCAAGAGGGGAATAGTGTGAAAGGGGGCGCCAAGCCCCCACTTTCGCGTTGAGTGAGCAAAGCGAACGGATACCCCCGCCGCCGCGGACGGCTTTCTTTTAAAGCCGTCCGCTCCGACCAAAAAAAAGAGAGCCATAAAGGCTCTCTTTTTTTTGGTCGGAGTGACCGGACACGCCTGCTTTGCAGGCTACTCCGCTTGTGCTGTCGCACTGCGCACATTCGCCTAAAAACGCCCCACAGGGGCCTTTTCTTTACGGCGAATCCCCTCTTAGGGTTCAAGCCTCGTGAAACAAAAAATCGACAAGCCTCAAAGAAGCTTGTCGATTTTGGTCGGAGTGACGGGACTTGAACCCACGACTTCTTGGTCCCGAACCAAGCGCGCTACCAAACTGCGCTACACCCCGGAATATGAAAATATCCAGCTTGAAAAGCCGGATATCTTCATTATGGCTGCCCGACTAGGATTCGAACCCAGACAAACAGAGTCAGAGTCTGTCGTGCTACCTTTACACAATCGGGCAATGTCAGCTTTATTATTATACTTTCTCCCCTGCTCTTTGTCAATATGTTTTCGGCGATTTTTCAAAAAAATCTCCTATTGGCTTTTGGAGCATTTTGGTGTATAATAAGGACATCCTATTATTACAAAGGAGGATCTGTTATGGCAGTTCATTTCACCAAAGAATCTTTCGATAAAGACGTTCTCGGCGGCAAAGGTTTGACCCTGGTCGATTTCTGGGCACCCTGGTGCGGTCCCTGCCGTATGCTGGCCCCCACCATCGACGAGCTGGCAACCGAGCTGGAAGGCTCTGTTCTGGTCGGCAAAGTCAACGTGGATGAAGAGGGCGAGCTGGCCCGTCAGTTCCGCGTAATGAGCATCCCCACTGTTTACATCTTTAAAGACGGTCAGCCCGTTTCCCGCATCGTGGGTCTCGTTCCCAAAGAAAAACTGCTGGAAGCGCTGGAAGCTGCGAAATAGCATCCGAAAAGCCCGCCAAGGCGGGCTTTTTTGTTTAAGGAGTCCACAATGAGTTCGTTTACCCTGAAACTGATCGCCCTCGTCACCATGCTGGCGGACCACATCCACTACTATCTGGGCGGGATGCTGCCCATCCCCCAGTGGTTCACCTGGCTAGGACGGATCTCGGCGCCGCTGTTTTTCTTTTGCATGTCCGAGGGGATGTATCACACCCGAAACCGTAAAGCCTACCTGCTGCGAATGTACCTGTTCTCGGTCGGAATGGGAGGCTGCAATCTTCTATTGACCCGTCTGCTGCCCCATCCAAGGATGGACCACATCCCCAACAACATCTTCGCCACCCTGTTTCTCGGCGCCGCCATCATCCTCTGCATGGAAGAGCTGGTGCAAAACAAGGCGGCAGGACAGACCTTCTGGATGTACTTTGTCGGGGTCGAGCTGGTCTCGGTCTTTTTGACCGACCGGCTTTTGGCATCCGGCATGGATGGCTGGACCCAAGCGGTGCAGATCCTGCTGCCCAACCCGATGACTGCCGAAGGCGGCATCTGGTTTGTTATGCTGGGACCGCTGTTTTACTACTTCCGCTGCGACAAAAACCGGATGACCGCGGCTTACGCCGCCTTCTCAGCGGTGTGGCTGCTCAACAGCTTTTCCGCTTTGCACATGGGACAGTCGGAGGGATACGCCTTCTTTTCCGGCGAGTATCAATGGATGATGATCGCCGCCCTGCCCTTTTTGTGGTGCTACAACGGACAAAAGGGTCGCCGTTCCATGAAATATCTGTTCTATCTGTTTTATCCCCTGCATGCGTGGGGACTGTATTTGCTCAGCCGGATCCTTTAAAAAAAGCAGGAAACGAAAGTTTCCTGCTTTTTCTTATTTCTTTAGCTTTTTCACCGTGGTAAAACTAAGGACCGGCAGGGCGATCAGCTCCAGAATCCCCAGCAGACCAATCGCAGAATCAGACAGCGGCAGACCGAATCCGTTGGCGGCGACCAGCAGGACCGAAGCGATACCGATGACCATCAGGCTGATGCTCCACAGCAGAGTCAAAACTTTATTGTTCATACCGCCGCCCCTAAAAGATGCTCAGATAGAGCCGCTGGCTCAAGGTCTCGAGGGCTTTGATGCCGGCAACGCTGTTGCCTTTTCCGTCCAGCGCAGGCGAATAGATACCGATGCCCATCCGGGTGGGGACCACCGCCATGATGCCGCCGCCCACGCCGCTTTTGGCGGGTACGCCGACTTTGACCGCAAACTCACCGGATCCGTCATACATCCCGCAGGTCATCAAAATGGCATTGACATAGCTGGCGTACTCCGAAGGGAACACCCGCTCGCCGCTGATGGGGAGTCTGCCGTGGTTGGCCAGAACGAAACCGATCCGTGCCAGATCGGCGCAGCAGACCTGAATGGAGCAGGCGCGGAAATAGCAGTCCAGCACCTCCTCCACGTCATCGCGGATCATACCGTAGGTCTTGAGCAGATAGGCGAGGGCGCGGTTTTTGCTTCCGGTCGCTTTTTCGGAACGGTAGACCGTTTCGTTTAAGCAGATGCTGTCGTTCCCGGCCAGACGGCGGGTCAGCTGTAAAAGACGTTCGAATTTTTCCTGATAGGTATCTCCCTTGATCAGGGTACACATACAGATCGCACCCATGTTGACCATCGGGTTCAAATGGTCGCTCAACAGGCTCTGATCGGAGTAGTTGATGGCATCGAAGGGCTTTCCGGTAGCCTCTACTCCCACATGACGGCGCACTTCTTCGATACCGTTGTCCATCAGCGCCTGCAAAAGAAGGATCGGTTTTACGATACTCTGGATGGTAAAGGGCTTATGACAGTCGCCGGTACGGTTGGTCCGCCCGTCGCTGGACATAATGAAGATACCAAAGTCATTGGGATCGGCTTTGGCAAGCTCAGGGATATAATTGGCAAGCGCCCCTTCTTTGGTGTAGGGCGCACATTCTCTTAAGATCTGTTCCAGCAATTCGTCCATGATCTGACCTCCTGCTTGTTTGATTCAAGCATAGCAACCGAGAGAAAGGTTTGTCAAGAACGAATTTTTGTACTATCCCAGCAGCTGCCGCAGCTGCAGAAGGATCTTTTTTTCCCGCCGGGAGACCTGCACCTGTGTCATGCCCAGCGCCTGTGCGGTAACGGTCTGGGTCTTGCCCGCAAAGTAGCGCATCCGGATCAGCTGTTGGTCCTTTTCCTCCAAAAGCTGCAGCACCTGTCGCAGCGATATGCTGTCGGACAGTTCCTCTTCCGGCGAAGGGACCGGCAGGTCGATCTGCCCGGTACCATCTTCCCCCGCCGCGGTGAGTGACAGCGCCGGAGCCGCTGCGCTCAGCGCCTGCACCACGTCCGACGGATCGCATCCCATCTCCTGCGACAGTTCGCCGACCGTCGGCTCTCTCCCCAGCGAAACGGCCATCCTCTCTTTGGTGCGGACCGCCTTCAGCGACAGCTCTTTTAAGGTACGGGACACTTTTACCGTTCCCCCGTCCCGGAAAAGCCGCCGCATCTCCCCCAGGATCACCGGAACGGCATAGGTGGAAAAGCGCACCCCACGGTCATAGTCAAAGGCGTCGGTGGCTTTGACCAGCCCCATGCAGCCGGCCTGAAACAGATCCTCGTATTCGATGCCTCTGCCCTTAAAGCGGTGGGCGCAGGCATGGACCAGCCCCATATTCTGTTGGATGACCGCATCCCGGTCGGTGGCAGTGGGCATCGCTTAGCCTCCTTTGGAAAGGATGGTCTTTTCGAGGGTAACGGTGGTCCCCTTTCCCGGATGGGAACGGACCTTTACCCGATCCATAAAGGCCTGCATCACCGCAAAGCCCAGTCCGGAACGCTCGCCGCTTTGACAGGTGGTGAACATCGGTTCCATGGCCTGCTCGACGTTTTCGATCCCGCAGCCCGTATCCCGAACACGGATCAGAAGCTTTCCTTTTTCCAAAAGCTTTGCGTGTATGTATACCGTCCCGATGCCGTCGGGGTAGCCATGAACGATGGCGTTGGTCACCGCCTCGCTGACGGCGGTTTTGATGTCCGCCAGCTCTTCGATGGTGGGATCCAGCGGGGTGACGAAGGCGGAAAGGGCCGCCCGCGCAAAACCTTCGTTGGATGAACGGCTGGGAAAGGACAGTTTGATCTCGTTTAACACTTTCATTTTTCTTCCTCCTTTCCCGCAGCAAAACGGACCGTTCCCGGCGGGGTGTTTTCGATCTTGGCAATGCGGTCCAGCCCTGCCAAACGCATCACTTTCCGGATGGACGGCGCCGGGTCACAAATGATGACCTGCCCCTCCCACTGACGGATGAGGCGGTACCGCCCCATGACAAGCCCGATGCCGGAGCTGTCCATAAAAGTCACGTCCCGAAAATCCAGCAAAAGCTGTTTCGGCATCCAGCGCCCAAGCGCTTCGTCGATCTGCCGGCGCAGATCACCGGCGCCGTGATGGTCGATCTCGCCGGACAGACAGGCAGTGACCTGCTGTTGGTCGGCATATATGGTAAGCGGCATAATGATCCTCCTTTGGCAAAAGAAAAAGCCTTTATTCCGGTCTGTTACCAGAATAAAGGCTTGTCCGTGTAAAATTTGTCGCAGCCGGTCGGCAGCGGGATTTATTTTAAAAACCGCTCCTGCAGCAGCGGACGAAGATCCCCTGCCAGATACAAAGAGCCGCAGCAAATGAGTGCGGTATCCCGATCCAGCAGCGACGCGGCTTTTTCCACAGCGGCAGAAAGACCGTCAAAGCACTCAGCCTCGATCCCCTGCTGCGATGCGAAATCCGCCAGTTCCCCGGCCGGAAGGGCCCTTCCCGGGTAGTTGGGCGAAACGGCCAAAAACAGGTCCGCTTCTTTTAAGATGAGCGATACCGCTTCCTGCCAGTCCTTGTCCTGCAGCATTCCCATGATCACGATCTTGCGCTGGGGCATCCCCTGCATCACTGCCGCCAATGCCCGGCACCCGTGGGGATTGTGCGCACCGTCCAGCACCACCAGCGGCTCTGCGCTGATCCGTTCCAGACGGGCGGGAAAGGTCACTTTTTCTATACCATTTGTAATATCTTTATCAGATATTGCAAAACCTTGGGCTTTCAGCGCTTCCATGGCGGTCAAAACCGTCAGGCAGTTGCAGATTTGATGGTCTCCCGCCAGCGGCAGGCGGATCTCCAGATCCCCATAGCGGAAGTGAGATCCAAGTATACTATTCGTATAAACTTCGACAGATTCTGCATTTGGTATCATCAGACGGTTGTTTTTTCCGGCACATTCCTCCATGATGCGACCCAGCGCCTCCGGTTCCTGACGGGGATAGCAAACACAGATGCCTCCCTCCTTCAGGATGCCGCATTTTTCGAAGGCGATCTGCGACAGGGTGTCACCCAGGATCTGGGTGTGGTCAAAACCAATGGCACAGATGACCGAGGCAAGGCTCTTTTCGATCACGTTGGTGGCATCGAACCGTCCGCCCAGACCGACCTCGAGGCAGACGATGTCGCATTTTTGCTCGGCGAACCAGAGCATACCCAACGCGGTGACCACCTCAAATTCCGCGGGAGCGATCCCCTCTTTTTCCATCTCCTCCACAGCGGTTTTGATGGTTTGGCACAGACGGATCATGTCCGCTTCGGGGATCATCTCTCCGTTGATCTGCACCCGTTCCCGAAAACACAGCACATAGGGGGACACGAACATTCCCACCCGATAGCCCGCTTCTTTTAAGATGGCGGCGCTCATGGCGGTGGTGGAACCTTTGCCGTTGGTCCCGGCAATGTGCAGAAATTTCAGCTTTTTCTGCGGATCGCCCAGTTTTTCCAGCAGCAGGCGGATGCCCGCCAGTCCCGGCACTTTGGTAAAGCGGCGAAAGCTGTGGATGAATTTTTCGCTCTCTTGATAAGTCAAATGCAGCACCTTCTTTCTGAAAAAGGACAGGCGAGCCGAAAGGCTCGCCTGCTTGTGCGTGTGATTATTTGGAGAAAGCGGCGATGCTTTCCAGAATTTTTTCCATACGCTCTTTGTGTTTTTCCAGTTTGACCCGCTCTGCCTCAACGACCTGTGCAGGCGCTTTGTCGAGGAAGCCCTGGCTGGACAGCTTCTGGGAAACCATGTTGATGTCCTTTTCGCAGGCTTTACGCTCTTTTTCCAGTCTTGCCAGCTCTTTCTCCTTGTCCACCAGCTCTTCCATGGGGATGAAGATGCGGGCGGCATCGGTGATGACCTGGACCGCACCGGAGAAGTCCTCGCCGTCCATGTCGGCAGCGCCGGAAACGGTCACTTCCGAAGCGGAGGCCAGACGCTCGATGTACATAGCGCCGGCTTCAAACACGTCGATGTTTGCGGTCTTGATGGTGACAGAAGCCTTCTTGGAAGGGGGAACGTTCATCTCGGCACGGCGGTTGCGGATGGCTTTGATGGCGCTCATTACCTTCTCAAAGTCCTCTTCCTCTTTCGCAAAGGACAGCTCCTCTTTGTACTCGGGCCATTTTGCGATCATGATGGACTCACAGTCGTTGGGGATGGCCTGCCAGATCTCTTCGGTGATGAAGGGCATGATGGGATGCAGCAGCTTCAGGCAGTTGTTCCATACATAGATCAGCACCTGCTGTGCGCTCTTGGCAGACTCGCCGCCGGCCTGGATCCGGGATTTGGTCAGCTCGATGTACCAGTCGCAGAGGATGTCCCAGATGAAATCGTACAGCTTCTGAACAGCGATACCCAGCTCAAATTTCTCCAGATTCTCAGTGACCTCTTTGATGAGGGTGTTCATCTTGCTCAGTACCCATTTATCCTCGGTCAGCAGAGTCTCGGGCAGCTCGGGGCGCTCGATCTCGTCAGACAGGTTCATCAGGATGAAACGGGTGGCGTTCCAGATCTTGTTGGCAAAGTTTCGGCTGGCTTTTACCTTCTCCTCAACGAAACGCATGTCGTTGCCGGGGCTATTGTTGGTAGCCAGAGTAAAGCGCAGTGCGTCGGCGCCGTACTCCTCGATCACTTTCAGGGGGTCGATGCCGTTGCCCAGAGATTTGGACATCTTTCTGCCCTGTGCGTCACGAACGATACCGTGGATGAATACCGTGTCGAAGGGCGGCTCACCCATGTTTTCCACGCCGGAGAACATCATTCTGGCAACCCAGAAGAAGATGATGTCGTAGCCGGTGACCAGGGTGTTGGTGGGATAGAAATATTTAAGCTCTTCGGTGTTCTCGGGCCAACCCAGCGTAGAGAAGGGCCAGAGAGCGGAAGAGAACCAGGTATCCAGGGTATCGGGATCCTGTACCAGATTTGCGCTGCCGCACTTGGGGCAGGTGTGCGGTGCGTCTTTTGCTACGATGACCTCACCGCAGTCCTGACAGTAGTAAGCGGGAATTCTGTGACCCCACCACAGCTGACGGGAGATGCACCAGTCTTTGATGTTCTCCATCCAGTTGTAGTAGATCTTGCTGAAGCGGTCAGGAACGAATTTGGTCTGACCGGAACGGACTGCCTCGATGGCGGGTTTTGCCAGCGGCTCCATTTTTACGAACCACTGTTTGGAGATTCTCGGCTCGATGGTGGTGTCGCAGCGGTAGCAGGCGCCAACGTTATGTTTGTGGTCCTCTACCCGAACCAAAAAGCCCTCGGCCTCCAGATCGGCAACGATCTGTTTGCGGCACTCGTAGCGCTCCATACCGGCGTATTTGCCGCCCAGCTCGTTGATGGTGGCATCGTCGTTCATCACATTGATGATGGGCAGATCGTGGCGCAGACCGACCTCAAAGTCGTTGGGGTCGTGTGCGGGGGTGATCTTAACAACGCCGGTACCGAAATCCATCTCAACATAGGCGTCCGCAACGATCGGGATCTCTCTGCCGACCAGAGGCAGAATAACCGTTTTGCCTACCAGCGCTTTGTAGCGCTCGTCATCGGGATGGACCGCCAGTGCGGTATCACCCAGCAAAGTCTCCGGACGGGTGGTGGCGATCTCCATGTAGCCGCTGCCGTCGGACAGGGGGTACCGGATGTGCCAGAAATGACCGTCGTGCTCTTCGAACTCTACCTCCGCGTCGGAGATGGAGGTTTTGCAGTGGGGGCACCAGTTGATGATGCGCTCACCGCGATAAATCAGACCTTTTTCGTAAAGGCGAACAAATACTTCTTTTACAGCCTCGCTGCAGCCCTCGTCCATGGTAAAGCGTTCTCTCTCCCAATCGCAGGAGGAGCCCATCTTTTTCAGCTGGGAAACGATTCTTCCGCCGTAGGTCTCTTTCCATTTCCACGCTCTTTCGAGAAAGCCTTCGCGGCCCAGATCGTCCTTGGTCACGCCTTCGGCGCGCATGGCTTCTACGATCTTCGCTTCGGTAGCGATGGATGCATGGTCGGTGCCGGGCAGCCAAAGAGCCTCAAAGCCCTGCATTCTTTTAAAGCGGATGATGCTGTCCTGCAAAGTGCAGTCCAACGCATGACCCAGATGCAGCTGACCGGTGATGTTGGGGGGCGGCATCACGATGGTGTAGGGTTTTTTCTCGGGGTTGGGTGCCGCATGGAAGTAGTTTTTCTCTACCCAATTGGCATAGGTCTTGTCCTCGACCTGTTTGGGGTCGTAGACCTTTTCCAGTTCTTTTCTCATTTTTTCCTCCTTCTGCGGAATTTCAGCCATGTTCCGGCTTAGTCCTCCGCTTCTCATTGCCCATGTTTTCGGGCTATCCTTTATTATAGCGGGTCAGTGAGAAAAATGCAATAAATCCGCAGGAAAGATTGCGGTTGACAATCTGCCGATACTGTATATAATGTATATATACAGTATGCTCGCCAAAGGAGGTTTTCCGGTGTTTCTTGCCCTGTCCAGTCAAAGCGATAAGCCGATCTATGAGCAGATCGCCACCCAGATCAAACAGCAGATCGCATCGGGAAAGCTCGCCCCCCACGAAGCGCTGCCATCCATCC
>JAFQTW010000040.1 GCA_017408855.1 Oscillospiraceae bacterium
ATCCCGGGATTGTTGCGGCAAAATGAACGATCTTGCCGGAATTTGCGAAAAAACTGTAAATCCGTCAAAAAAGCCCTCCATACGCAGATGGAGGGCTTTTTCCTTTACAGGCTATGCTTTGATCATTTCCAAAGTCAGTCTGGCGCAATCCACCAGATTTTTCACCGTGATGGACTCGTTGACACCGTGAACATCAGTCATGCCGGTACCGATGACCACCGCGTGCAGACCGTTGGCGTTAAAGAAGTTGGCATCGCTGCCGCCGCCGGTAGGTTTAATAAGGACTTTCGCGCCGATCTTTTCACAGCTTTCGGAAATCAGCTTGATCAGCGGATCGTCCTGAGGAATATGATAGGTCACATAGGACGTTTCAGCCGTGTAATGAAGCTGCGCGCCGAACTTGTCACAGGCAGACTGCATGCAGTCGATCAGATGCTGGCTGTGTTCCTGCAGCTTCTGTGCGTTGCGGCTGCGCACTTCCATTTTGAGAAGTGCTTTTTCGGGAACGATGTTGTTGGGTCCTACCGCTGTAAAGGTACCGACATTTGCAGTGGTTTCCGGATCCACCCGCAGCAATTTCATGGCGCTGACCGCATGGGCCGCCGCTTCAATAGCGCTGATACCGGTCTCGGGCGCGACACCCGCATGAGCCGCCTTACCGGTGATGGTCGCTTCGATCTCGATATGTCCGGGCGCCAGATTAACGATGGTACCAACATCGCCGCCGCTGTCAAATGCGATGGCGTTTTTGGATTTGACCAGGCTGTAATCCAGATATTTCGCGCCGAGAAGACCTACTTCTTCACATACGGTAAAGACCATCTCTACCGGACGGTGAGGGAGGTTTTCCTCAATGACCGTTTTGACCGCTTCTACGATAGCGACAACGCCGGATTTGTCGTCCGAACCGAGGATGGTGTTGCCCGCAGAGCGGATCACTCCGTTTTTAATAACCGGAACGATGTCTTTGCCGGGCGGAACGGTGTCCAGATGCGCGCTGAGCAAAAGAGGCTCCAACGCGGGATCGCCGTCCAGATAAGCGATGATGTTGTCGGTATCGGAACCGGCTTTCGCACCGGAATCATCCCGAACGACCCGCAGTCCCAGTTCCGTCAGATCTTTTACAAGGCGATCAGCGAATTTCTTTTCGCTTCGGCTCTCGCTGTCGATCTGAATATACTCCAAAAAGCGTTCAACAATTCTTTTTTCGTCCATCAAGATCACTCCTTTTCTTCATTATAGAAGAAAAACAGGGGATTATCAAGAAAAAAGCAGGTCTTTAAGCTGCTGTACCGAAAGCTTGGGACGGTACCGTCGGTACAAATGCAAAAGATACATCAAAAGAACCGGTGCCAGCAGGATCCCGCCGAATCCCATCAGCTTTGCGCCGGCGTACATGGCCATGATGGTCGCCAGTGGATGCAGCCCGAATTCCTTTCCCAAAACCTTTGGTTCAACCACGGTTCTTACCGTGCTGATGATCCCGTAAAGAGACAGCAGTCCAACGCCAAAAAAGATCTGCCCTTGGGCCAGAGAAAAAAGCGCCCAGGGGAGCAAAATGATCCCGGGACCCAAAACCGGCAGAAGGTCCATCAGAGAGATGACCAAGGCCATGGACAGCGGTTTTTCCGCATTAAGCAGATATAATCCTGCCGACGCCTGCAAAAAGGTCAACAGCAGCAGGATCAGATATGCTTTTCCCATTCGCAGAAGGGTTTGACCTGTAAAATGCCTGAGGTCAAAGAGCAGTTCAGCCGTTTTTTTCGGCAGCAGCTTTACGATCTGTCGGGTGATACTCTCATAATCCAGGGAAATGAAAAAAGAAGAAAGGATCGTAAATAAAAAGGCGGTAAAAAAAGAAGGAGCTTTGGCGATCCATCCGCTGAAAACAGAAAGCGCCTTTGCAGAAAGCTGCATCAGGATCTCGCCGATCCGGTAAAGAGCATCTTGAGCGCCGATCGTTCGGGAAAGCGAAGCGGGAAGATGGTCCCTGACGGTTTTTGCCATAGGCTGAAGATACTGTTCCGTCAGCTGCGGCAGCGAATCGAAAAACTGCTGCAGTTCCTGCAGGATAAAGGAAACGGTCCACCAGATCCCAAGCGCGAGCAGCAGATAAAGAAAAAGCAGTACGCTGACCGACCAGAAGCTCTTTTTGGCGCAGGAAAAACGGCTGATCCCGTTGATCAGCGGACGGAGCAGCCAAGACAGCGAGAATCCGTACAGAAAGGGCAGGAACAGTTTGAAGAGGAGTCCGGCTGTGCGATACAGCAGAAAAAGAAGCATTGCCCACAACAGCACAGACAGGATCCGGTCTTTTGCCCGAAATTCCATAAACGACCTCCGTTTGTTTTTGAGCGGTGGAAAGAAGGGGAAAAAGGAAACTTTTTACGCTGTTTTTCCACCCGGGGCGGATATTTCAAAAAAATAGGACAGAACTTTTCGGTAATGATCCACAAAAATCTGTCGAATGTGACGAAAAACTGCAATAAAACGATAAAAATACGCATAAAACGGCGAAATCATGCAAAAACAGAAGATTTTTTCATAAAATCGGGGATTTTCTGCCGTAATCCCCGAAAATTGATGGATTTCATTATTGAGATTAAGACATAGTTTTGTTATATTGTAGCTTGTTCGCATACAATCGTATTTTAGGAGAGGACAAGTTATGAAAGAACATTCTAAATATTTGCTGGTTGATTCCCAGATCCTGCCGGAGGTTTATCTGAAAGTGATCCTGGCAAAAAAACTGTTGGCACAGGGCAAAGCGAAAAGCGCTTCCGATGCGGCGAAAGCGGCCGGCATCTCCCGCAGTGCATTTTATAAATACAAAGATTTCGTACATGAGTATAATACCCGTCTTTCTGACAGCATCATGACCGTATCGGTCTCGCTGATGGATGAACCGGGCATGCTGGCATCGGTTCTTTCGGCGGTTTCCGGAAGCGGTGCCAATATTCTTACGGTGCATCAGAATATCCCCACCGATTCGGTAGCTCCCGTATCCATTTCCATGCGCACCAACCAGCTTAACTGCACCGAAGAAGAGATGCTGGTCCGCCTGAGAGAGCTGCCCGGCGTTCTGGATGCCAAATTCGTATCCGGTCATTAACCGACAGGGAGAGGAGCAAAAGAAATGAAAGTAGCATTGATGGGCCATGGCGTTGTCGGATCCGGCGTTGCAGAGATCCTGCTGGAAAAGAAAGAAAGCCTGGCAGAAAAAGCCGGCTCGCTGCTGGAGCTTGTTAAAATTCTGGATCTGCGGGATTTTCCGCAGCTTTCCTATCAGGAACTGTTCACCAAAGATTTTTCCGAGATCGAATCGGACGATTCCATTTCTATCGTGGTGGAGGCGATGGGCGGACTGCATCCTGCCTATGAGTATGTGAAAAGCTGCCTGGAAAAAGGAAAGAGTGTCGTTACCTCCAACAAAGAATTGGTCGCGGAAAAAGGCGCGGAGCTGCTGGCTGTTGCGAAAGAAAAGAATGTCAACTTCTTTTTCGAAGCTTCTGTCGGCGGAGGCATCCCGGTGATCCGTCCGATGCACCTTTGTCTGGCGGCAAACGAACTGAAAACAGTCTATGGTATTTTAAACGGAACGACCAATTTTATTCTCACCAAGATGATCAGGGAGCAAATGTCCTTTGAAAAGGCTTTGTCCATCGCACAGGAGCTGGGCTACGCGGAAAAAGATCCCACTGCGGATGTGGAGGGGATCGATGCCTGCCGCAAGATCTGTATTCTGGCTTCTATTGCCTGCAAAAAACATATCTACCCCAAAGATGTTTACGCCGAAGGCATCACAAAGATCACCGCAGAGGATGTGGCATATGCTTCAGCAGCCGGCTATGTGGTAAAACTCATCGGTCAGGCAAAACTGGGCAAAGAGCAGCATCAGGTGATGGTCACTCCCGCTCTGGTTCCGGTGGACCATCAGCTTTCCGGCGTGGATGACGTGTTCAACGCGGTTCTGATCGAAGGCGACTGTACCGGCGACGTGATGTTCTATGGAAAAGGCGCCGGAAAAATGCCCACCGCATCCGCCGTGGTAGCCGATGTGGTCCATGCGGCAAAAATGCCCGGGACAAGCCTCTCTCTGACCTGGGAGGACAGCACGGCATCTGTGGCGCTTCCGCTTACATCCTGCGAAAACAGCTTTTACTACCGTCTGCAGGGATCGGTAAAACCGGAGACTGTCGAGCAGCTGTGGGGCGAAGTGGTATGGCTGACCCGAAAAGATCAGCCCGCCAACGAAGTGGCGTTTATGACTGCCTGCATGAAAGAAGGCGAGGCGGTCAAAGCCGAAAAACAGCTGCAGGATGCAGTTATCCTCAGCAAGATCCGCTATCTGGATTAGTTCCCGAAAAGAGGAAGAAACATATGATAAAAGTGCAGATCCCCGCAACCAGCGCGAATATCGGCTCCGGCTTTGACTCGCTGGGTCTCGCGGTCAGTATGTATAACTATATCGAAATGGAAGAGTCGGACCACATCGACATTCAGTCGATGGATGGGATCATTATTCCGACCGATCAGAACAATCTGGTTTATCAAAGCGCAAAATATATCTATGATCTGTGCGGAAAACCCCTTCACGGCATGACCATCCGCCAGATCAACAATATCCCCATGGCAAGGGGACTGGGCAGCTCTTCCGCCTGTATCGTCGGCGGGATCGTAGGTGCAAACTATCTGCTGGGCAGCCCGCTGGCACAGAAAGATCTGGTCAATATTGCCGCAACGATGGAAGGACATCCCGACAACTCGACACCGGCGCTTTTGGGCGGACTGGTGACTGCGGTGCTGGAAAAGGGAAAGGTCCATTATGTCAAACAGGCCATCGCTCACGATCTGCGCTTCGTTGCCATCGTGCCGGACTTTGAGCTGAAAACCTCTTTCGCCCGTGCCGCACTGCCCCGTGACATCGCTCATGGAGATGCAGTCTTTAATCTTTCCCGCGCGGCATTGATGTCGGTTTCTCTTTACTCCGGCAACTACCATAACCTTAAGGTCGCCTGCGATGACCGGCTCCATCAGCCTTACCGTCTGAGCCTGATCAACGGCGCTCACGAGGTATTTGATGCCGCGTATCAAAACGGTGCCTACGCCATTTATATCAGCGGCGCCGGATCTACTTTGATGGCCATCGTCAACAGCGAGAAGGAGACATTTGTTCCGCAGATGCGTGCCGAGCTGGATGCCCTTGGTCTGACCAAATGGCAAGTACATGATTTGTCCATTACCAATGTGGGCGCTCGTGTTTTAGAGAATTAGGAGGTAGCAAGATGAGTTTGATCGTTCAAAAGTTCGGCGGATCTTCTGTTGCCAACGCCGAGCGGGTCTTTAACGTTGCAAGAATCGTTACCGAGACCTACGATAAGGGCAACGATGTCATCGTGGTCGTCTCCGCGCAGGGCGATACCACCGATGAGCTGATCGAAAAAGCAGCGGAGATCAACCCCAATCCGTCCAAAAGAGAGATGGATATGCTGCTTGCCACCGGAGAGCAGATCTCCATTGCGCTTCTGGCGATGGCGATCGAAAAGCTGGGATATCCCGTCGTGTCTCTCACCGGACCGCAGGCAGGCTTTCTGACCGATTCCAGCCATAGTAAAGCCCGTATCCGCCGGATCGAAAAGGAGCGGATGGAAAACGAGCTGGGAAAACATAATATCGTGATCGTTGCAGGTTTCCAGGGAATGAACCGTTACGGAAACATCACCACCTTGGGCCGCGGCGGTTCCGATACCAGTGCAGTTGCGCTGGCAGCTGCCTTCCATGCCGATCTTTGCCAGATCTATACCGATGTGGACGGCATCTACACTGCCGATCCCCGTATCGTTCCCAATGCGCAAAAACTGGAAGAGATCACCTACGACGAGATGCTTGAGCTGGCCAGCTTGGGTGCCAATGTTCTGCATAACCGTTCGGTAGAAATGGCTAAGAAATATAATGTGAATCTTGAGGTCGTCTCCAGTCTGGAGAAAAAGCCCGGCACCAAGGTGAAGGAGGTAGCAAAAGTGGAAAAAATGCTGATCAAAGGTGTTGCGAGAGACAATAATATCGCAAGAATTTCGGTTGTAGAGGTTCCGGACAGTCCCGGCGTGGCATTTCGTCTGTTTGCTGCGCTTGCTGCGAAAAAAATCGACGTTGACAACATCCTGCAGTCCATTGGCCGTGAGGAGTTGAAGGATATCAGCTTTACCATCGCCAAAGACAATCTGCCCGAAGCGGTAAAAGTGGTAGAAAGTCTGAAAGATTCGCTCAACTATAAATATTACGAAAGCACTGAGAATATTTCGAAAGTCTCTATCGTCGGAGCGGGCATGAAATCCAATCCCGGCGTGGCTGCCAAGATGTTCGAGGCGCTGGGCGATGCAGGGATCAACATCCAGATGATCTTTACCAGTGAGATCAAGATCACTGTTTTGATCAATAAAGAGGAATCCACCCGTGCTGTGGCTGCCATCCACGACGCATTTATGGCAGATCTGCCTCACTAAAAACGATGGAAGAAACGGTCTTTGGACCGTTTCTTTTTTTATGCGGTTGAAAAGCCTTTTTTTCTGGTGTATACTGGAAGAAAGAAAAGGAGGATGGAACCATGAAAGTAACAACCAATGTGAAAAACTATGAGCACGACCTCTTTACCTACGCCAAACTGATCCTGGGGATCGACAGCCCCACCGGATTTACCGCCAACGCTATTGATGCCATCGGACAGGTGGCTGACAGCCTTGGTTTCAGCTTTGAAAAGACCACCAAAGGCTGCGGAATGATCTATGTTCCCGGACGGGACAACAGTAAAAAAGTCATGGTTTCCGCTCATGTGGATACCCTCGGCGCTATGGTCCGCTCCATCACCGGAGACGGTATGCTGAAATTCACTTCGGTCGGCGGTCCGATCCTTCCGACACTTGACGGCGAGTATGTCAAGATCCATACCCGCGACGGCGTGGACTATACCGGAACCATCCTGAGCCTGAGCCCGGCGGTCCATGTTTTCCCCGATGCTTCCACCCGCAGCCGCGACAGCGATAACATGGCGGTGCGCATCGACGAATGTGTCAAGAACAAAGAGGATGTAAAGAATCTGGGCATCGCTCCCGGCGACTATATTTTCTTCGATCCCAAAACCACCGTTACCCCCAGCGGATTTTTGAAATCCCGCTTTATTGATGACAAAGGCAGCGCTGCTTGCCTTCTGACCATCCTGAAGATTATGCACGACGAGAACATCCGCCCGCAGTACAATACCGTATTCTTCTTCTCGGTTTACGAGGAGACCGGTCACGGTGCTTCCTATCTGCCGGAGGGCCTTTCCGAGCTTTTGGCTGTGGATATGGGCTGCATTGGCGATGATCTGTCCTGCACCGAATACGATGTATCCATCTGTGCCAAAGACTCTCACGGTCCTTACGACTACGAGATGACCACCCGTCTGGTCCATCTGGCACAGGAAAACGAGCTTGATTATGCGGTGGACATCTATCCTCGCTACGGCTCTGACGTAGGCGCTGCCTGGTCTGCCGGCAACGACGTAAAAGGCGGTCTGATCGGACCGGGCGTTCATGCTTCTCACGGCATGGAGCGTACCCACTACAAGGGCATGGAAAACACCATCAAACTGGTACTGGCCTATCTGGCCGCAAAATAACAAAAAGCCGCATCCTTGGATGCGGCTTTTTCTGTTAAGGGGAAACCCTTTACTTCATATTTCGGGTCATTTTCTGCTGACGAACATCCTGCCCGGTGAAAAACAGGGGAACATAACTTACGATCACCCGGGAGGAGACCCGCTCTCCGTAGTTTTTGAGCATTTCCTGATAGCTCAGATTGGTGCTGATGATGGTGGGCAGCCCTTTGTTGAGGCGGCTGTTCATGATCTGGTAGATGGTAGCCGCCGTAAAGTTGGTGGCAAATTCCGCACCCAGATCATCCAGGATCAAAAGATCACAGTCCAGCATCAGATCCAATGTCTGATTGGCGCTGTCTCCACGGGAGAACCGCTCTTTTTCGATCTGCGCCAAAAGATCGGGAGCCGATCCGTAGATCACGCCAAATCCCTTTTGAATCGCCGCTTTCGCGATCGCCAAAGACAGATGGGTCTTACCGAGACCGGTGCGTCCGCTCATCAAAAGATTGGCACTGTGAGAGGAAAAGTTTTCGGCATATCGCTTACAGTATTGATAGATCTTTTTCATCTGCTCAAAGGCAGAAGGGGCGGTTCCGTCCGATACGGAGGAATAATAAGACAGATCGAAATTGTCAAAATCGCTCAGGGAAAGAGGGGACAGCCGGTTGAGACGGCGGAAGGATTCTTCCCGCACCAGTTTTTCGAAGCAGGCGCAGCGTTTCCCGTCCACAAAGCCTTCGTCTTTACACAGGGGACAGACGTAAGGTTCACTCAGATAGTCCTGCGGCAGCCCCAGAGAGGAAAGCATCTGCCGGCGCTCTTCCTGCAGGTCCAGATTGACCTGACGGATCTCATCCAGTTTTTCTTTTCCGTTGGGTGACATGGCGGCGCGAACAGCGGCCATGCCGGTCAGACGAAGCTGCGCTTCGATCTCCTCAAAGCGGGGAAAACGCAGATAAAGCTCCTGCCGGCGCTCCAGCAAAGTCTGGACCGCTTTTTGCCGGCGCTGTGCCAACACATCGCGGGCATACTGATAGATCTCGTTGGAATAAGCCATGTTCACACCTCCTATTCTGCATCCGGAACGTTCCATCGGTGCTGCTGCTCGAAGGATTCCAGATCAAAAGAATATTCTTTCTTTTCCGCATCTTGCGCCTTAATCACGGGATTTGTCTCAGCCAAAGCCTGTGCCGGCGTCCGGATACCTTTTTCGTTCCAGTTAGACAGGATCTTTGCAATGTATGGGAAGGAGACCTTTCCTGTGTTATCAACGGTTTTTTCATAAGCCAGCCGGATCATATCGATGCCAAAGCCAAACTCTTCATACCATTTTGCAATGGATTCTTTTTCTTTTCCGGTCAGCTTGCGGTCGTAGACGCCAAAAGCGGATTGGACCTCTTTTTCCCGCTGTCGGACCAAAGTTTGTTCGTTCAGATAGTTTTCCACCTTGTCCGCAGTATCCAAACCAAGCTCCTGCCAGTTCATCGCGGTCTTTTCAATGTACCGAAGATTACGCTTGTCCAACGATGCGCAGTGTGCTACCACCATCAGGATCACATCGGCAGGGATGCCTGCCCAGTCGTATAAGGAAATGACAGTAGAGATATCGGTGGAAGTCAGCGTTTTTCCAAGGATCGCTTCGGTTTCGTGCAGCAGAGAGCGGATCAGCGGCTGACGCTGTGTCATCTCGTGGATCTCGTTTGCGGTCATACGGGCAGGAGTCGGTTTCGAAAGAGGTTTTGCTTTGTTTTCCGCAACAGGAATCGCCGCTTTGGTTTGGGGGACATTTGGCATTTCGGTCGACAACAACCCTTTCCTGACCCAAAAGTTCAAAGCATCCCGAATATCAGCTGCGGTCTGACCCAGCTTTTCTGCGAGTTTGTCTGCTTCAATGGCAGAAGAAGGCTCGTGCAGAACGAGCAGCAGTACTTTCAGCTTTACCGCATCACAGTCATCAAGATGATCCTGTACCACACAATGGGGGACGGAGAAAGATCGATCCCATTTTTCATTACAGATGTAATATGCCATATCGTTTCCTCCGTTGTGTGATGATGAAAGATTCCACAGAAGTCCATGAATCGTTTTTTGTATCGGTAAACTTCATTATAGCAGAAAGCAACGGAAAAAGACAGAGAAAAAATTTTTGTAAAGACTTGACATTAAAAAAGAGATTTCCTATAATGATAAAGCAGTTTGCGGGTTTAGCTCATCTGGTAGAGCGCCACCTTGCCAAGGTGGAGGTAGCGAGTTCGAGCCTCGTAACCCGCTCCAAGGACGTCTGAAAAGACGTCCTTTTTTGTTGCAATAAAGTATTTGAAGAGGGAACTCGCTGCCTCCACCGTTCATCGCCGAAGGGCGATTTTAAATCCGAGGTGCGGGGTCCCCAACGATTCGCAGAATCGAAGGGGTGCGTTAGCGAGTTCGAGCTGTGTGCCCCGCTCCAAGGACGTCTGGAAAGACGTCCTTTTTAGTATTGTTAAGGCATCGGGCAATCGGGTCAAAGGTTTTAAGCGGTATCGTTGCGAAAAGGGACCGGGCACTGCCCGGGCGAGTTCGAGCTGTGTGCCCCGTTCCAAGGACGTCTGAAAAGACGTCCTTTTTTGTTTTTCAGCAGTTTTTCTGGATCAGATATCTTCATCATATCCGCGGACAGGTTTGCATAATCTGTCAGGGGAGGTGAAGGGGAATGAAGTCTTTCCGACAAGTTGCCGCTATCCTGCCTTCGGCACTTAAAGAGCAGCTGGAACGGGTGCCAGAGGAGATCCAGAAACAAACGCAGGAGATCCGACTGTACGCCAACCGCCCGATCTGCCTTCAAACAGGCGGAAACCTGTGTTTTCTGGGCGCAGACGGGACGGTATGTGCAAGGCCGGGAAATTGTCCGATATTGGAGAAAAACCTTCTGGAGGCGGTTTTGCCGGCTGTCTGCGAATACGGTGTCCACTCCCATCAGGAAGAGATCCGCCGTGGATTTGTTACCTTGCCGGGCGGGCATCGGGCAGGGCTGAGCGGGACAGGCGTTTTCCACAGCGGCGAACTGACTTCACTTCGGCAGATCAGCGGGATCAGTATCCGTCTTGCCCGACAGATCAAAGGTGCCGCTGATGAAATCCTGCCCCGCTGGAACGCGCAAAGCAATCTCCTGCTGGCGGGACCGCCGGGCTGCGGCAAAACGACCGTTCTGCGGGATGTTTCGCGGCAGCTGGGAAACGGAAGCTGCGGAACAGTTCGAAAAATCACACTGATCGATGAGCGGGGTGAGATCGCCGCCTGCTGCGATGGGGTTCCGCAAAACGATGTAGGATTTTGTACCGATGTGCTGTCCTTGATCCCAAAAAAAATCGCGATAGAAATGGCAGTGCGTACTTTAGCGCCGCAGCTGATTTTATGCGATGAACTGGGCGGGGAAGAAGAGATCCGTGCGGTACGGTATGCCATGACTGCCGGCGTGCGCTTTGCTTTTTCGGTTCACGGAGAAAGCTTTCGTGATTTGCTTTGCCGTCCGGGGTTTTCCCGCCTTTTTGCCGAAGAATTGATCGATCACACCGTATTTTTGACCAATGATCCCATCGGTTCAGTCGACCGGTGGATGGAAAAAGAGGAGATCAAAAATGAAATGGACAGGTATCGGCTTGATCCTGATCTGCGGTATCCTGCTGGGAAGGGTTTCTTCTGTACAGATGAATAGACACGAAATCCTTTTGCGGGACTGGATCCGCTTTTTTCATCGGGTACAGGCGGAACTTCGCTATACGATGGCGCAGCCGCAGGACCTTCTGCGCCGGACGGTTCAGAAGGATCTGACCGAGGAGACTGTTCGGACATGCCTGCATCATTGCGAGCAAAAGATCCCTTTTCCGAAAGCATGGCAGATGAGTGTTGAAAAAGATTGCCGCCTGCCCGGGAAAGAGACGCAAAGACTCTTATTGCGCTTAGGAGAGATTTTAGGGGCGTTTGATCTGCAGGGTCAGACAGACCAGATCGATCTTTTGATCGAACAACTGCAGGAGCAACTGCGTGAAACCGAGAAAGAAAACGCAAAAAACATCCCTCTTTATCGGGATCTGTGCCTGTTTGGATCTTTGGCTGTGGCTGTTTTGCTCTGGTAGGAAAACAGTTGAGAAACCGGAGAAAATATAGTAAAATGAGACTATCATCTCATTCGGAGGGTTCCTTTATGGATCTTAGAAAATACAAGCACGAGGCGGAGTATTCCTATACGTTGGGGATGGCTCCGACTCTGGAACTGATACAAAATCAGCCGCAGTGCATTGATACGGTTTATGTGCATCCCAACTATACGCCGAAAGACGAAAAGTATAATATTTTTGAGGTGTGCCAGAAAGCCGGCCTTCGCTGCGAAGTCAACAAAAAAGTCTTTGACCGCCTTTCGATGAAAGGAAACGTCTTTGTTCTCGGCGCGTTTTATAAATACGAAAATCCTGTTTCCGATAAACACCCCCATATCGTTCTGGTCAATCCCAGCGATTCGGGCAATCTGGGAACCATTATCCGCACGGCGGTGGGCTTTGGATTTAAGGATCTGGTGATCATCCGCCCCGGTGTGGATCTTTACGATCCCAAATCCATCCGCTCCTCTATGGGCGCGCTGTTTCATATCCGTTTTTCCCATTTCGACAGCTTTGAAGAATATATGGAACAGTTTCCGCAGCATCAGATCTATACTTTTATGCTCAAAGGCAAGCATTATCTGCATGACATCCATGAAAAGCCCAACGGACCCTTTTCGCTGGTGTTCGGCAACGAAGCCACCGGTCTTCCGGACCGCTTTCTCGATTACGGTGAAAGCGTGCTGATCAAACATTCCGGAGAGATCGATTCGCTGAATCTTTCCATTGCATTTGGGATCGCAGCGCATACCTTTTCGCAGCATCAATAAAAACTCTGTTACGGCATCCGCTTTTGCGGATGCCTTTTTTTGTTCTGAAACAGACCGGACAGGCATAGGATGGGACAAAGGACAAGTTGCAAAAGGAGACGAAAAAGATGGAAGTGGATCTGATCTTTAAAATCGCTGCCATAGGCATCATTGTCGCGGTGCTCAACCAGGTGCTGATCCGGTCAGGACGGGAAGAGCAGGCGATGATGACAACGCTGGCGGGGCTGATCGTGGTTTTGATGATGATCGTTCAGGAGATCCATACGCTGTTTGAAACGGTCAAAAATATTTTCGGGCTGGGGTGAAAGGATGCAGTGGATTCAGTTTATCGGCATCGGACTGATCGGAATGATACTGGCGGTTTTGTTTCGACAGCATAAGCCGGAATATGCGCCGCTGATCTCTTTAGCGGCGGGGTTGGCGGTCGTTTTTCTGCTGCTTGGACAGTTGGAGCCGATCTTTTCTCAGATGGAAGAAATATTGCGGCAGGCAGGGATCGGGACCGAATACATCACTGTTTTACTCAAAAGTCTGGGGATCTGTTATATCACGCAGCTGGCAGCCGATACCTGCCGTGACGCGGGGGAAAGTGCCATCGCTTCCAAAATGGAGCTGGCGGGAAAAATCACGGTGCTGACTTTGGCGGTCCCGTATTTTACCGGAATGCTGCAAACGGTGGGAGAACTGATCCGGATGTAGGGGGAAGTATGAAGAAAAAGAAACGATTTCAGCTGTTTTTACCGATCGTTCTTCTGTTTTTTCTCTGCATTCCCGCATGGGGGCAGACCGAATCGGATGAGGACCGGTGGGGTCTTTTGCAGGAGCAGACAGAACTTTCTGGGGCGGAAGATCTGGCAGAAACTTTGCCGCAGGAAACAAAAGAGCAGCTTATAAAATGGGACCTGGAACAGCCGGACCCCCAAAAGATCCTGTCACTGACTCCGAAACAGCTTTGGGAATATGGGAAAGAGCTGGTGCTCAGGGCGGTCAAAGCACCGGTTGCCCTGCTGGGGGTAATGACTGCAGTGATCCTGCTGTGCGCTGCGGCAGAAGCGCTGAAAAGCGGATTTCATGCTGACGGGCTCTCCCGGGTATTCGGTGCGGTCTCGTCCATGTGCATCGCCTCCGCCGTATTAAAGCCTGTCTGCGGATGCATCGAGCGGGCAGCACAGATCATCCGTGACAGCGCCGCTTTTTTAAACGGATTTATCCCGGTTTTTTGCGGGATCATCACCGCTTCGGGGCAGCCGGTCACAGCGGGGACCTACCATCTTTTGCTGTTCGGCGCTTCGCAGATGATCAGTCAAACGGTTTCGCAGCTGCTTCTTCCGCTGATCGGTGTCTTTTTGGCCATCTCCTTTACATCGGCTGCTGTTCCGCAGCTTTCTCTGGACAAAATCGCTGCAACGATGAAAAAAGCGGTCAACTGGTCTTTGGGACTGATGCTGACCGTATATGTGGGGCTTTTAAGCTTGCAGAGTATGGTGGCGACCGGTGCGGACACCTTAACGGTCAAAACAGCCAAGTTTGTGACCAGCAGTTTTGTTCCGGTCATCGGCAGCGCCCTTTCCGATGCGATGCTGACCGCGCAGGCGTGCCTTAAGATGCTCAGGACTTCGGTCGGAGTTTACGGAATTTTGGCTGCGGTGATCACATATCTGCCCCTTCTGCTGGAGATTTTGTGCTGGTATCTGTCCATGCAGGCAGCAGCCTTGATCGCATCGCTGGCAGGAAGTGACGGACAGGCAAAACTGATGGGCGCTCTTTCGGATGCGCTGGGGTTATTGCTGTCGATCACGCTGCTGTTCGGGCTTTTGTTTATTATTTCAACGGCTGTGATGCTGTTTATCGGAATGGGAGGTTAAAATGGAAAAAATACGTCAGTGGGCAATGGTTTTGTGTACGGCGGCAGTGACGATATCGGTCGTACAGCTTGCGGCACCGGAAGGAAAGACCGCCAAGGCATTTCGCTGTTTGACCTCGCTGTTCTTTTTAGTCTGTCTGATCAGCCCGCTCCGGACAGGAAAAACAACAAAAGACAGCTTGGATTTTAATGATAAATGGGAAGAAACGTTATCGTCCGGGCAGGAATTATCGGAAAAAGTGGATGAGCAGATCCTTGCACTTGGATTGGATAATCTCGAAAAAAAAGCAGAAGAGATGCTGAACGAAAAGGGGATCAACGCAGAAAAGATTCTGATGCATGGACATTTTACCCAGGACGGCGGCATATCTATTAACAGTGCCGAGATCATTTTGCCTTTGGCACAAAAGGATAAAGCGGATTTTGCACAGGATCTGATCCGGGAAGCGTTTCGTATTCCGGTGCATTTGACGATCAATGAGGAGATACCGTAATGGAAAAAGGAACGATCACTGTTATAAAAGAAAAGTGGGATCAGCTGCTGTCGGACGAAAAGAAGATCCGTCTGATCCTGCTGGTGGGTCTGTTGGGGATGCTGCTGATCTTTCTCTCGGGAACCGGAAAGGAAAAAAGCTCCCAGGTTCCGCAGAATGCCGTGGCTGTAAATTCGGTGGACAATGAGAGCTTTTGCCGACAAACAGAAGATAAGATCCTGCAGCTGATCGGCAGTATCCACGGAGTCGGTAAAGCAAAGGTCTGGGTCACACTGGAAAACGGAACAGAATACGTTTACCTGCAGGAAAAAACACACAGCACGGATACTTCCCACGACATGGATGCCCAGGGAGGGTCAACGGTGCGGGAAAAAAACGACAGCACAGCAAGCTACCTTTTGATCGAGCAAAACGGGATACAGCAGCCTTTATTGCAAAAACAGATCGAGCCGACGGTGCAGGGCGTTGTGGTAGTCTGCGAAGGCGGGGCAACGCCGCAGGTAAGCGAACAGGTGGTCAATGCCGTTTCCTGTGCTTTGGGGATCGGCTCGAATCGGGTATATGTGGCATTAATGGAAACACCCTAACAATAAGATGAACGGAGGATTCAGATGAACATGATCTTGAACAAACGGCATATTATTTTGGCGGCACTGGTGCTGGTGCTGGGGATCGCAGTCTATCTCAATTGGGTCTATGGCGGCGAAGATCTGACCCTGACCGAGCAGATGCAGACTGCGAAAAATTATGGCGATGCGCAGCTGGTCGATGCCAACACGCCGCAGCTGAGTGAAGATGTGGAAGCGGTTGCGGCATCAGGCAGCTTTTTCAGCGAAGCGAGACTGAACCGGCAGAAAAGCCGGGACAGCGCCATCGATGCTCTGACCGGGATGTTCCAGGATGCTTCTTTATCCGATACGGAGAAAGCGCAGCTTGCTTTGCAGGCGGCAGCAGTAGCCGATGCCATCGAAACAGAGGGAAAGATCGAAAACATGATCAAAGCCAAAGGCTTTTCCGACTGCATGGTTTACATCGATGGCGAGCGGGTGGATGCGATCGTAAAAACAAACGGGCTTTTGGAAGAAGAAGTGGCACAGATCAAAGATATTCTGGTCGCCGAAACCGGCGCCACAGAAGAAAACATCTCTATTACCGAAGCGCAGTGACCGCACCCTCGCAGACTAAGTCTGCGAGGGTTTTTCTGCATAAATGGAGGACAAAAAGCTGCATAAAAAGGAAAAAATTCATATTTTACACCGGAAATATTCATTTGAGATGGTTGTGCAAGTTGATTTTTGTGGTATAATGTATCCATATTGGTTTGCTCATTTTTCGAAAACAAACCAAAGAAGCTTGAAATGATGATCGTTTTCGCCATATGTAAAGTCGGATTTTCCGATATCAGGAGGGAATAAAATGGAACGAGAGAAACATGAGACCATCGGCAACCTGAAAATTTCTCAGGATGTTGTTGCAACCGTTGCCAATTTCTCCGCAAAAGAAATTGACGGCGTTGCTTCTATGGCCAGCTGTCCTGCCACTGTAAATCTGAAAAAGTTTCTGGGCAGAAATCAGCAGGTAAAAGCCACCAATAAATCGATCAATATTGAAATGAATGATGATGTTGCCATCATCGACGTATATGTGAATCTGAAATACGGCGCAAAGATCCCGGTCGTATCGGAAAACATTCAGAAGAGCGTGAAAAACGCAGTTCAGAGCATGACGGGTATCGTTGTTGCAAAGGTGAATGTATTCGTGGTTGGGATTTCCTTTGACGAGGCAGCAGCTCAGTAAGCTAAAAAAGCCCTCCCAAAAGGAGGGCTTTCTTTCATATGGACAGAATAGCAATAACCGGAGGTAGAGGAAAAAATGACCAGACATGAACAAAGACAAGAGGCGTTCCTCATTGTTTTCGAACATTCTTTTTCGGGCGAATCCGCCGATGAGATCATTCTGAACGCCGAAGAGGGAAGAGAACTGAAAATCGCTCCTTTTGCCTATC
>JAFQTW010000041.1 GCA_017408855.1 Oscillospiraceae bacterium
CTCGAACCCACGACCTCTAGCGTGACAGGCTAGCGTTCTAACCAACTGAACTACCAGGCCACATGGTGGGAACAACAGGGCTCGAACCTGTGACCCTCTGCTTGTAAGGCAGATGCTCTCCCAGCTGAGCTATGCTCCCACATGTCCTGCCGCTTTTCAGCGACAGGTATTATTATAGCGAATTGGCCCTGTTTTGTCAACAGATTTTGAGAAATAATCTGCTTTTATTTTGCTTTTTCCAGCAGACGACGGATGTCCTCTTTCTCAAACCGATACTTCTTTTTACAGAAGTGACAGTCCACTTCGATCTGTTCTTCTTCCTCCATCAGCTGCTGCAGATCCTGCTTGCCAATGCTGATGAGCGCCCGCTCTACCCGCTCACGCGAGCAATTGCAGCGGTATTCGGGATGGGTCGTATCCAGAATCTGAGGTTCAAAGCCATCCAGGCAGCGGCGGCAGATATCTTCGGCAGTCGCACCCTGAGAAATCATCTGGGTCACCGACGGAAGCTTCTGCACATTCTGCTCCAGCAGATCGATATCCGCATCGGACGCACCGGGCAGCAGCTGGATCAGGAAACCACCGGCGGCTTTCACCGTCAGATCGGGGTTGACCAGCACGCCCAAAGCGCAGACGGTGGGTGTCTGCTCGCTGACCGCGTAGTAATGGGTGATGTCCTCGGCGATCTCACCGGAAACGATAGGGACCTGTCCCACATAAGGGTCGCGCATACCCAGGTCTTTTACCACAGAAAGGGTACCTTCTCTGCCGACGGCACCGGCCACATCCAGTTTGCCCAGACCGTTGAGGGGGATCTCCACGATGGGATTCTCCACATCGCCGCGCACATTGCCCAGACCGTCGGTCACCGCGATCAAAAGACCGGCGGGACCTCCGCCCTGCAAACGGACAGTAATGGAGTTTTCTTCGCTTTTGAGCATAACGCCCATCAGCGATGCGGCGGTGAGCAGACGGCCAAGGGCCGCCGTTACGGTGGCGGAAGTTTCGTGGATCTGTTCCGCTTTCGCCGCAATATCGGTAGAATCAATGGCAGCGCACAGAACGCCGCCCGACTGAGAAATACTTCTGACTAAAGTCGCCATGAAAAAATATACTCCTTATTTCTTTCTTGCCGCAAAGATCCAACGCTGACAGTCTTCTGCCGGCTCGACCATGCTGTCCTCGCCAAACACCGCCAACAGAGAAAAGCCCGCTTCACTGAGCCATTGGGTCAGCTCTTCCCGGCTGTATGCCCGCTCGGTGATCACTTCCTGCTCCCGATGATACACACCGTTTTCCTCTTCGAAAAAGTCCAGCTGGATGGTCACCGTGCCGGTCTCTTCCTCGTAGAAATTCTGCCATGCACAGAAAAGATCGTCGAACTCATAGACGTAGCAGCTGTTTCCCAGCACTTCGCGATGCTTGTAGGGCGTGTTGACGTCGAACAAAAAAAGTCCGCCCGGGGCGGTAAACAGACTGACACTTTGAAAGGTCTTTTTTACAAGCTCCGGGTCGGTCAGATGGTTCAGGCTATCCAGAGCGCAGACGGTGGTATCCACCGTACCGTACAGATCCAAATCGGTCATGGACTGACACAGATACAGGATATCCAGTTCCGGCTGCTCTGCCAGCTTCTCCATCGCCACCGCCAGCATCTCTTCGGAATTGTCGATGCCGATCACATCATAGCCGGCTTTTGCCAGCGGTTCGGACAGACTGCCGGTGCCGCAGGCCAGATCCAGCACGATAGGACCGCTGGTGCCGAAATGCCCCATCAGTCCCGTAAAATAAGCCGCCCGTTCTTCGTAGGAAACATTTTCGGTCAGCTCGTCATAATACCAGGCAAAAGGCCCGTATCCACTCATCATTCGTCTTTTACCCGATCAAAAACCACCTGATAACCGTCGCATCCATAGCTGAGAGAGCGGTTTACACGGCTGATGGTAGCGGTGCTGGCGCCGGTCGCCTGTACGATCTCGGAATAGACTTTTCCGTCGTGCAGCATTTTTGCCACCTGCAAACGCTGCGACAGCGCTTTCAGTTCCGGAACCGTGCACAGATCCTCGAAGAAATTGTAGCACTCTTCCATGGATTCCAAGCACAAAACCGCCTTGAACAGGTATTCCACATTCAGACCTTTAAGTTTCTCGTTCATGTTGCAAAACCTCCCGATTTCACGCACTAAAGTTTCACACTTTACGTGTTTAGAGTATGAAACTATCTATAATTTACCACAACGAAGTGAAAAAGTAAAGAGGTCCTTTCTTTTTTCCATAAACTTTACCAAAGAAAAAACAGAGGTTACCCTCTGTTTTTCTTTCGTTCTCTTGTTGGAAGCTTGGCGCCGTTTTCCCGGTCCAGCTGACCGGAACGAACCGATTCCCGAAAGCGGCGGATGGCTTCTTCCATCTCGTCAACAGCTTCGGATACCGTTTCCTTTGCTTCTTCCACCGCTTCCTGCACCTCTTCGGCAAGTTCGTCGAGGAAGGTCTCCTCTTCTTCCCCGTCATAATCATCCGGCTCGGCGCTTTCCCGGACCGCCAGTTCCTCGATGATCTGACGGACCTCTTCCATGCCCTCGCCGGTTTCGGAGGATACCGGCAGGATGGTAATCTGATCCGCGTAAGGGATCTCGGTCATAAAGGCATCCAGACGTTCCTGCCTCTCCCGCTTGGACAGCTTGTCCATTTTGGTCAGCACGATGGCAAAGGGCATCTCGCACTCGATCAGATAGTCGATCATGGTCAGATCGTCTTTGGTAGGCGGATGGCGCATATCGATCAGCTGAAAAACCAGCGCGATATCCCGGTCCGAGGCAAGATAATCGCCGATCAGACCGGACCAGCGGTCTTTTTCCTTTTTGGAGACCTTGGCGTAGCCGTACCCGGGCAGGTCGGCAAAGCGGATGTTTTCCAGCCGGAAAAAGTTGATGGTGGTGGTCTTTCCGGGCATGGCAGAAACTCTTGCCAGCTGTTTTCGGTTGAAAAGCTTGTTGATCAGCGAAGATTTTCCCACATTGGACCGTCCGGAAAAGGCAAATTCCGGCATGGTGCAGGGCGGGATCTGACTGAACAGGCCATAGGAGGCCTCAAACTGTACGTTTTGAAAATTCATGGTGACTCCTTAGCAGTCGATGACCGCTGTTTTGCGCCGATCACTTTTGGGGATCGGAGAAAACTCATGGGTCCGTTCGGTTTTTTCGGTCTCGGCACAGGGACGGACCAGCGCCGCTTTCAGCACCGCTTCGATGTTGTCCACCGGAACAAAGCTGATGGCATCGGTAACCACAGAATCGAACTCCGCCAGATCCGGCTCGTTCTCTTTGGGGATGATCACCGTTTTGATACCGGCCCGGTAGGCGGCCATGGATTTCTCCTTCAGTCCGCCGATGGCCATTACCTTTCCGCGCAGGCTGATCTCACCGGTCATGGCAACTTCGCGGCGGACCGGAATACCGGACAGGGCGGAGACCAGCGCGGTGGTCATGGTCACACCGGCCGAGGGACCGTCTTTCGGGGTAGCGCCTTCGGGGAAATGGATATGGATATCGTTTTTCTTGTGGAACTCTTTGTCGATGCCGTACTGCTCTGCCAAACGGCGAACCAGGCTGACGGCGATCCGTGCGGATTCCTTCATCACATCGCCCAGCGAGCCGGTCAGCTCGATCTTGCCGGTGCCTTCCAGCACCGCTACCTCGACCTGCAGAATCTCGCCGCCCACCGAAGTCCAGGCAAGACCGTTGACACAGCCCACCTCATTTTCCGCACCGATGGTCTCGGGCAGATACTTCTTGGGACCCAGCCAATTGGGCAGAATCTTTCCGGTCACATTGGCGCGTTTCACCTCCCCTGCCACCACCTGCTTTGCGGCTTTGCGGCACAGGGATGCGATCTCCCGCTCCAGTTTACGAACACCCGCTTCCCGGGTGTAAAAATCGATAAGCCCATAAAGGGCGGTGTCGTCCACACGGCAGGTCTTGGAAGAAAGTCCGTGACGGGCAAGCTGCTTGGGCAGCAGATGCTCTTTTGCGATGTGATATTTTTCCTCTCGGGTGTACGAGGGCAGCTCGATGATCTCCATTCTGTCACGCAGCGGACCGGGGATCATGCCGATATCGTTGGCGGTGGTCAAAAACAGCACCTGACTCAGATCAAAAGGGACCTCCACGAAATGATCGCGGAAGGTATCATTCTGCTCGGCATCCAAAACCTCCAGCAGTGCTGCGGAAGGATCGCCCTTGTAGTCGCCGCCTAATTTATCCACCTCGTCCAGCAGGATCAGCGGATTCTGGCTGCCCGCCAGTTTGATGGCGTTGATGATCCGTCCGGGCATTGCGCCGATATAGGTCTTGCGGTGACCCCGGATATCCGATTCATCCTTTACGCCGCCCAGACTGATGCGGGAATAGTTTCTTCCCATAGCCTTGGCGATGGATTTGGCGATCGAAGTCTTGCCCACACCGGGAGGTCCGGCCAGACAGATGATCTGACCTTTGATGTCGGGCGCCAGCTTGCGCACCGCCAGCATCTCAAGAATGCGCTCTTTGACCTTTTTCATGCCGTAGTGGTCTTTATCCAGCTGGACCGATGCTTTTTTCACATCGATCTTATCTTCGGTGTAAACGCCCCAGGGCAGCTCCAGACACAGATCCAGATAGCCGCGGATGACGCTGGATTCGTGGGAGTTGGGAGGCATTTTGGAAAGGCGGTTGGCCTCGGAATAAAACTTCTCTTTGGCTTCTTCCGGCAGATCCAGCAGAGCGATCTTCGCACGGTATTGATCCGCTTCGTCCACCACCGACTCTTCTTCGCCCAGCTCTTCGGAGATCACACGCATCTGCTCACGCAGATAGTACTCCCGCTGGTTTTTGTCCATGGCTTCGCGGACCTTGTCGTAGATCTCATGCTCCAGACCCAGCACTTCGTTTTCCCGCTCCATGGCTTCTGCCAGAATGCGCAGACGTTTGGAAAGCACGTCCTCCTCAAGGATCCGCTGCTTGTCCTCTACCTTAAGCGGCAGGTTGCTGGGGATGTATTCAGAAAGATACAAAGGATCGTCGCTGCCGAGGGCATTGACAATGATCTCTTTGGGCATTTTGGGCATCTGAACGCAGAAATCCTCAAAAGCATCTTTCACGATGCGGAGGAGTGCCTCTTCCATATTGCGGCTGCGGATGGTGGAGGTGCGCAGCGGCGCCTCAGCCACTTCCACTGCCCAGAAGGGCTTTTTCTGCAGGATATTAACGATGCGGGCGCGGAATTTGCCCTCGACCAGAACTTTCAGTCCCTCTTCGCCGGAGCGAAGGATCTGACGGATCTCGGCTACCACACCGGTGGTGTAGATGCCGTCGGCTTTGGGATCTTCGACCCGAACATCCTTCTGCGCTGCCAGAAAGACCCGTTTGCCTTCCTTCATCGCAGTGTTCAGCGCCTGAATGGATTTCTCTCTGCCTACATCAAAATGCAGGATCATCCGGGGGAACAGCACAAGTCCCCGCAGTGCCACCATGGGCATCTGATAGGTTTTCATTTCACTCATATCCATCTTCTCCTTTCGTCTGGATATTGGTCGCTTGTGACCTTTTCTATGAAACGACGGTCTGTGACCGATCGTGTTTTTACGAAAAAATGATACGGAAAACAGCAGGTGTTTTCCCCTTATTATACTGAAATCCCTATCAAAAAGCAAGCCCACCCTTCATTTGGCAGAAGGATGGGCTGGTTTCTTTGTTTAGGAAACCGAATCACGGCGATTGCGGCTTCGTTTGGTCGGCAGGGTCAGATTGGTGGTGGTGCGGGTGGGGTCATAGGTCGCCAGCGGAGCCGCACCGTTGTTGACACAGTCGGCGGTAATGGTCAGGCTTTCGATGGTCCCGTCGGCGGGAGCGGCGAACATCGCCTCGGACAGGATCGCTTCCATGATGGAGCGCAGTCCGCGGGCGCCGTTTTTGCGCTCGATGGCCAGTTTCGCGATGGCGGTAAGCGCCTCCGGCTCAAACACAAGACGGATGTTGTCCATCTCAAACAGCTTCTGATACTGCTTGACGATGGCGTTTTTCGGTTCCACCAAAATACGGACCAGCGCTTCCTCATCCAGCGCTTTGAGCCCGGTGACCACCGGGATACGTCCGACCAGTTCAGGGATCAGACCGAACTTCACAAGGTCTTCCGGCAGGATCTGGCTCAGCAGAACATCCGATTCCTTGGAGCGTTTATCGGTCAGCTGCGAACCAAAGCCCAGACCGGACTTTTGGTTGACTCTCTTTTCGATGATCTTTTCGATGCCGTCGAATGCGCCGCCGCAGATAAACAGAATGTTGGAAGTATCGATCTGGATAAACTCCTGCTGCGGATGCTTTCTTCCTCCCGTAGGCGGCACGTTGGAAACAGTGCCTTCGAGGATCTTCAGCAAAGCTTGCTGAACGCCCTCGCCGCTTACGTCACGGGTGATGGAGGGGTTCTCGCTCTTTCTGGCGATCTTGTCGATCTCGTCGATGTAGATGATGCCCCGCTCGGCTTTTTCGATGTCGTAGTCCGCCGCCTGGATCAGGCGCAGCAGGATGTTTTCCACATCCTCGCCCACATAGCCTGCCTCGGTGAGGGTGGTGGCATCGGTCACGGCAAAGGGGACCTTCAGGGTTTTTGCCAGTGTCTGGGCCAGCATGGTCTTACCGGTACCGGTAGGTCCAACCAGCAGGACATTGGATTTGTTCAGCTCCACCCCATCGTCTCCGCCGAAAAAGATGCGCTTGTAGTGGTTGTAAACCGCCACAGACAGGCTCTTTTTCGCCGCATCCTGACCAATGACATACTGATCCAGCACCTCTTTGATCTGGGTAGGCTTGGGGATGGTGATGTCGGCAGGCTCCGAGCGGCTGGGACGGCGGCGACCGAAGAGGCCTTCCTCCTCGAGCATGCTCGAGCAAAGCTGCACACAATCATTACAGATGTATACGCCGCTTCCGGCGATGAGCTTTTCTACTTGATCCTGGGTCTTTCCGCAGAATGAGCAGCGAAGCATTTTGGAGTTTTCGTCGTTCTTTGCCATAGGTGCCTCCTCTGACCTTTTGGTAGAAAAATTCGTGTGGAGCCGAAAAACCCCACACGAATCGGTAAAAACTTATCGGCTTTCGATCACCTTATCAATGAGACCGTATTCCATGGCCTCTTTGGCGGACATAAAGTTGTCGCGCTCGGTGTCGCGCTGAATGGTCTCCAGGCTCTGACCGGTATGCTCGGCCAGTTTGCGGTTCAGCTCATCCTTGATGCGCAGATACCGCTCTGCATGGATCTTGATATCGGTGACCTGACCCTGCATCCCGCCAAGGGGCTGGTGGATCATGATCTCGCTGTTGGGCAGCGCATAGCGCTTGCCGGGGGTACCGGCAGACAGCAGGAACGCGCCCATAGAGGCAGCCATTCCGATACAAATGGTGGAAACATCACATTTGATGTACTTCATGGTATCGTAGATGGCAAGTCCCGCCGTAACCGAGCCGCCGGGGCTCATAATATAAAGACTGATGTCCTTATCGGGATCCTGCGCTTCCAGATACAAAAGCTGGGCTACCACCAAACTGGCGGTGGTATCATTTACTTCCTCACAAAGCATCACGATTCGGTCATTGAGCAATCTGGAAAAAATGTCATAGGAACGCTCGCCGCGATTTGTTTGTTCCACTACCATTGGTACCAGACTCATGGTTTATTACCTCCAATTCAAGTATGTAAGAGGAATAACGACAGGCACCTGCAAGCGGATGCTTATTCGGCGTCTTTCGCCTCTTCTTCTTTTACTTCCTCTGCCTCTTTCTCAGCTGCTTTTTTCTTAGCAGGAGCTTTTTTCTTGGCAGCGGGTTTCTTCTCGGTGACTACTGCGGTATCTTTGATCAGGTCAACTGCTTTGTTGACAGCCAGATCCAGTTTGATGTCCTCAGCGGGAACCAGCTCTTTGATCTTCTCGATCTCGATGCCGTATGCAGAAGCCATTTTCTCCATCTCGGCGTTGATATCCTCTTCGGAAACCTCGATGTTCTCTTCTTTTACGATTGCCTCCAGAGCCAGACGCATCTTCACCTGATGCAGAGCCTGCTCTTTGTAGGTCTCTTTGAATGCCTCTGCGGTAAAGCCGGTGTACTGCATGTACAGATCCAGGCTCAGACCCTGAGACTGCAGACGGTAGTCAAACTCCTGCAGCATCTCTTCCACTTTGCGGTCTACCATGCACTGGGGGATCTCCGCTTCCATGGAATCGATGACCTGCTCAACCAGCTGCTCTTCCACAGCTGCCTGTGCGTTCTGCTCAGCGGTCTCGGTCAGTTTTGCTTTGATGTCTGCTTTCAGCTCGTCCAGAGTATCGAACTCGGAAACGTCTTTTGCAAACTCATCATCCAGCTCGGGCAGCTCTTTCTCTTTGATCTCATGCAGTTTGCATTTGAACACAGCAGCTTTGCCGGCCAGCTCGGTTGCCTGATACTCTTCGGGGAAGGTCACGTTTACATCGAACTCTTCGCCGATCTCTTTGCCTACGATCTGCTCCTCGAAGCCGGGGATAAACTGACCGGAGCCCAGTTTCAGATCGAATTTCTCGCCTTTGCCGCCCTCGAAAGCTACGCCGTCGCAGAAGCCTTCAAAGTCGATGATGGTGTTGTCGCCGTCTTTTGCAGCGCGGCCTTCAACAGATACCATACGGCCGTTTCTCTCCTGCATGTTGGACAGCTCAGCCGCAACCTCTTCCTCGGTTACATTAACGGGGGTTTTGGTGGCTTTCAGGCCTTTGTATTTTTTTACGGTCACTTCGGGTTTTACAGTCACTTTCGCAACGAAGGTAAAACCGTTCTCAGAAACCTCGGTGATCTCGATGTCAGCTCTGTCAACGGGCTCGATGCCGGCCTCTTCAACAGCTTTGCTGTAAGCCTCGGGATACATCTCGTTTACGGTGTCCTCATAGAAAACGGCTTCGCCGTACAGTCTCTCGATCACGCTCTTGGGAGCTTTGCCTTTACGGAAACCGGGAACAGCGATCTGTTTTACGGTTTTCTTATAGGTCTTTTCGATTCCTTTTTTGAATTCTTCCGCGCCGACAGAAACTTTCAGCTCAACGACGTTGGTCTCTACTTTGTTTGCAGAAACAAGGCTCATTTTACTTCCTCCTGTACCGTTCAGCGATACTCTTTCCGCTGAACACAAATTAACTACGTTATTATATCACAGCAAGTCTTAATGTGACAATACCAAATTGTTACGTTTTTGATAATTTTACCGGCTTATTCTTCCGATTTTGCCGTCTCTTCCCTATTTTCGATGCGGTAGGGCATAAATTTCAAATGATCGCCCGACACCATGCGGAACTCCATATCCAGATAGGTCCCGTTGACCGCGTACTGACAGCCGCCGCCGTGGATATGCCCGTAAAACACCCGTTTTACGCCATATTCCTGCAGCACCCGGCGCATCACATCGGTTTCCAATGGGAAATGCCCGCGCAGACAGGAATCGCTCCTGCTGATGAATATCAGCCGATAACCGAATTCGCGGTTTACTTCCAAGACCGTTTCCATGGCCGA
>JAFQTW010000003.1 GCA_017408855.1 Oscillospiraceae bacterium
ATAAACAAAGCGGTGCCGCCGTTACCGTGCTCACCGCAATTTTAGATAACCCCACCGGTTACGGACGCATCGTCCGCGGTGCGGACGGTCAGGTCAAGGCCATCGTTGAGCAGAAGGATGCCGACGAAGCCACCCGCGCCATCCGGGAGATCAACGCCGGCACCTACTGGTTCTCGGTGGATTTTTTGCTGGAGGCACTGGAAAAGCTGACCCCCAACAACGCACAGGGTGAGTATTATCTCACCGATGTGATCGGCATTGCTGCCGAAGCGGGGCTTGTGGTCAGCGGCGCCGCCGCAAAGGACCCCAAAGCCGCCATGGGCGCCAACGACCGCAAAGGTCTTTTGGCGCTGAATGAATATGCCCGCCGCAAGGTGCTGGAACAGCATCTGGAAAACGGCGTGGAATTTGTCTGCACCGACGGCATCGTCATCGGACCGAGGGTGCAGATCGGGGCGGATACCCGTATCCTGCCCGGCACCATCTTAAAAGGCAAAACGGCCATCGGCGAGGGCTGTGTCATCGGACCGGATACGGTCATCGAGGACAGCGTCATCGGCGACGGCTGTGTCATCAACGCCTGCCAGATCGAGCAGTCGAGACTGGACGAAAACATCAAGATCGGACCTTTCACCCACGTTCGCCCCAACAGCCACCTGAAGAAGGGGGTCAAGATCGGCAACTTTGTGGAAGTGAAAAATTCTGTGGTCGGTGAAAACACCGCCGTTGCCCATCTGACCTATGTGGGCGACAGCGATGTGGGCGCGCGAGTCAACTTTGGCTGCGGCACCGTAACGGTCAACTACGACGGACACAGCAAGTTCCGCACCGTGATCGGGGATGACTGCTTTATCGGCTGCAACACCAACCTGATCGCACCGGTCACAGTGGGCGACGGCAGCTACATCGCCGCCGGCTCCACCATCACCGACGAAGTGCCTGCCGACGCGCTGGCGGTGGCAAGAGCCCGTCAGGTGGTAAAACCGCAGTGGGCAAAACAGCGCCGGGAAAAATTAGGTCCCCGCAAAAAATAGTCGATTTGCCGTCGTGAGGGCGGTAGAGTATATACAATCCAACAGGACAACATAGAAAAGGGAGTTTAGAAAGATGAATTTGCACGGTAAAGACATTAAAATCTTCACGGCAAACGCCAATCCTGCAGTAGCAGAGCACATCGCCAAGATCCTGGGTCTGCCCATGGGCAAAAGCGAAGTAAAACATTTCGCCGACGGCGAGATCTCCGTTTCCATCAACGAGTCGGTCCGCGGTTCCGATGTATTCGTGGTTCAGTCCATCAGCACCCCTGTCAACGACAGCCTGATGGAGCTGCTCATCATGATGGATGCGTTCAAACGTGCTTCTGCCGGCCGTATCACCGCTGTTATCCCCTATCTGGGCTATGCCCGTCAGGACCGCAAATCCAAAGCCCGTGATCCGATCTCTGCCAAACTGGTAGCTGACCTGATCGTTGCCGCAGGCGCTGACCGTGTTCTGACCATGGACCTGCACGCAGCACAGATCCAGGGCTTCTTCAACATCCCCGTAGACCATCTGCTGGGTGTTCCGATCCTGGCTCCCTATTTCGAAGAGAGATTCAAAGATCAGGATGACGTTGTTGTCGTTTCTCCCGACCTGGGCTCCGTTACCCGTGCAAGAAAATTTGCTGAGAGACTCAACGCACCTCTGGCCATCATCGACAAACGCCGTCCGAAGCCCAACGTATCCGAGGTCATGAACATCATCGGCGACGTTAAGGGCAAACGTGCGATCATCGTTGACGACCTGGTCGACACCGCCGGCACTCTGTGCAACGGTGCGAAAGCAGTCCTCGAAGTAGGCGGCGCCACCGAGGTTTACGCCTGCGCGACCCACGGTGTTCTGTCCAACCCCGCTATCGAGAGAATCGAAGCTTCTGTCATCAAAGAGCTGGTCCTGCTGGACACCATCGCTCTGCCCGAGGAGAAACACATCGCCAAGATCAAAACCGTTCCCGTTGGCCCCGTATTTGCCGAGGCTATCGAGCGCATCTACGCCGAGAAACCCGTATCTCCTCTGTACGTATAATCGGTACAATACGAAAAATCAAAGAACGAAACAGGCGGGGTAGTCAAATATCCCGCCTTACTCGTCTGTGCGGATAATTTTTCCGCTTAAAGGAGAAGAAATGCTGAAGCTGTTTTCCAAAAAAGCCGCCGTACCCACCGGACCGGTGGAATACCTCATCGTAGGTCTTGGCAACCCCGGAAAAGAATACGAAAACACCCGCCACAACGCGGGCTACATGGCGGTGGAGCGCATCGCCCAGGATCTGGGGGTCAAGATCGACCGCATCAAATATAAGTCCCTGTGCGCCGATGCCATGATCGGCGGCAAGCGGGTACTTTTGATGAAGCCTTCGACCTTTATGAATCTGTCGGGACAGGCTGTTACCGAGGCGGCACGCTTTTACAAGATCCCCATGGAAAAGGTCATCGTGTTTATGGATGACATCTCCCTCGAGCCGGGCAAGGTGCGCATCCGCCGCAAAGGGACCGACGGCGGGCACAACGGCATCAAAAACATCATCTATCTGTCCGGGTCGGACAATTTCCCCCGGGTCAAGATCGGCGTGGGCAAAAAGCCCCATCCGGACTATGTGCTGGCCGACTGGGTGCTGTCCCGCTTTAAGCCGGAGGAGATGAAAGAGCTGGAAAAGGTTCTGGAAAAAGCGCCGGACATGGCAAAACTTCTGGTCGACGGACGAATGGACGAGGCCATGAACCGATATAATGGAAAATAGACCCGGAAGGGTTTTGGGAAAGGAGGGTTTCTATGCTGACCGAGCGGATCTTTCAGTCGCCCCAGTATCATATGCTGCTGTCTGCCATGAAGAAAAAAGGCTGGCCCGCCCAGATGACGGGACTGGGACACATCCATAAAGCAGCGGTCATCGCCGGCCTCGGAAGGGAGTTTCCCCTTTTGGTCGTCACCCCCGACGAAGCGATGGCGACCCGCCTGTGCGAGGACATCAACAGCTTTTCGGGCGAAACGCAGGCGCATCTGTATCCGGCAAGGGAGTTTACCTTCCGCGATGTGGAAAGCGCCAGCCGCGAGTACGAATTCGCGCGGCTGCGGGTGCTGTCCGGCATTTTGTCCGGACAGGTAAAAACGGTGGTCTGCTCCATCGAAGCGCTCATGCAGTACACCCTTCCGCCCAAAACGCTGCAGGAAAACACCCTGCTGCTGCATCCCGGCGAGGAACACACGTTGGAGAGCCTGACGGCACGGTTTCTGTCCGCCGGCTACGAAAGGCGCGATCAGGTGGACGGTGTCTGCCAGTTTTCCCAGCGGGGCGGCATTTTGGACTTTTATCCGCCCCACGCCCCCGCCCCCTACCGTGTGGAATTCTGGGGCGATGAGATCGATACCGTCAGCGTATTCGATCTGGACTCCCAGCGGCGCATCGACACGGTGAAAGAAGCAGCCATCACCCCCGCCAGAGAGGTGCTTTACAAGGACGCTCCCTGGCTTTTAAAGCGCCTCGGCGCGGCGTATGATCTGCTGCGGGGCAAACAGGGGGTCAAAGCGAAAGAGCATCTTCTTTCCGACATGGAAAAGCTGGAGGGCAGTCTGACCCTGCAGGGTGTGGACAAATTCCTGCCCCTTTTGTACCCGCAGCCCGGCACCCTTTTTGACTATCTGCCCGATGCCGCCCTCGTGTTCTGCGAGCTGGTGTCGGTGAAGGATGCTTCCAAAACCGCTTTATGGCAGCACTACGAGGACGTGAAGCTGCTGTTGGAAGAGGGCATCCTCTTTAAAGGCTGCGACACCTTTACCATGGAGTTTTCGCAGGTGCTTTCCGCCATGGACGGGCGTGCCTGCGCCATTTTGGAAAATTTCGCCCGCACCATCCCCGAGGTGCGGCTTTCGGAACTTTGCAACCTGAACGCGGTCACCGTTTCTCCCTGGGGCGGCGACCTGAAGATCCTGCAGGAGGATCTGGACAGCTATCTGCGGCGGGACTGGCAGGTCATCGTTTTAGCCGGCACCGACAAGGCGGCGGCTGCCCTGCGGGACGATCTTGCCGGGCGGAAGATCCCCCTGTCTTTGACCGAAAAGGACCTGACCCCCGGGCGGGTCTGTGTGCTGGAGGGGGTTTTGTCCGGCGGATTTGAGATCCCCGAGCTGAAATTCGCCCTCATCACCCACGGCAGGGTGACAGCGAAAACGGTCAAGCGGAAAAAAAGCAAAAAACCCGGCGAGCAGATCCGCTCTCTGTCGGACATCGTGACCGGCGACTACGTGGTCCATGCTTCCCACGGCATCGGCGTGTTCGAAGGGGTGGTCAAGCGGGAGATCCACGGGGTCACCAAGGACTATCTGCGCATCCGCTACGCCGGTACCGACACCCTCTTCGTGCCGGTCACCCAGCTGGATCTGGTGAGCAAATACATCGGACCCAAGGAGGACAAATCGGTCAAGCTCAACAAGCTCAATTCGGTCGAGTGGCAAAAGACCCGTCAGCGGGTCAAAAAGGCGGTCACCGAGATGGCCGAGGAGCTGATCCGTCTGTACGCCGCCCGCATGAAGGCAGAAGGACACGCCTTTTCCGAGGACACCGACTGGCAGAAGGATTTTGAGGACCGGTTCCCCTACGAGGAGACCGACGATCAGCTGCGCTGCATCGCTGAGATCAAAGAGGATATGCAGGCGCCCCGTCCCATGGACCGGCTTTTGTGCGGCGACGTGGGCTTCGGCAAGACCGAAGTGGCCATCCGTGCCGCCTTTAAGTGCGTGATGGACGGCAAGCAGTGCGCCGTATTGGTCCCGACCACCATTTTGGCGGCACAGCATTTTCAGACTTTTCAGGAGCGGATGCAGGGCTTTCCCATCAACATCGAGCTGATGAGCCGCTTTCGCAGCCCCAAGCAGCAGGAACAGACGGTGAAAAAGCTGCGGCGGGGCGAGGTGGACATCGTTATCGGCACTCATCGCCTTTTGCAGAAGGACATCCAGTTTAAAGATCTGGGCCTTTGCATCATCGACGAGGAGCAGCGCTTTGGCGTGGCCCACAAGGAAAAATTCAAAGAGATGCGAAAATCGGTGGATGTGCTGACTTTGTCGGCGACCCCCATCCCCCGCACCCTGAATATGGCCATGAGCGGCATCCGCGACATGTCCACCATCGAAGAGGCGCCCATGGACCGGCATCCGGTCCAGACCTATGTGATGGAGCATGACTGGGGCGTTCTCACCGAGGCCATCCGCAGAGAGCTGCGCCGGGGCGGGCAGGTCTTTTACCTGCACAACCGGGTGGAATCCATCGATTCCTGCGCCCACCGCATCAGCCAGATGGTGCCGGAAGCGAGAGTCGCCACCGCCCACGGCAAGATGAGCGAGGAGCAGCTTTCGGAAATGTGGCGGCAGCTGCTCGACCATGAGGTGGATATTCTGGTCTGCACCACCATCATCGAGACCGGCGTGGACGTACCCAACTGCAACACCCTGATCATTGAGTCGGCGGACAACATGGGGCTGAGCCAGCTGTATCAGATCCGCGGACGGGTGGGACGGTCCACCCGCAGAGCCTTTGCTTACTTTACCTTCTTCCCCGGAAAAGAGCTGACCGATATCGCCAGTAAGCGCCTGTCCGCCATCCGGGAGTTCACCAGCTTTGGCTCGGGCTTTCGCATCGCCATGCGCGATCTGGAGATCCGCGGCGCCGGCAACGTATTGGGCACCAGCCAGCACGGACATATGGAAGCGGTCGGCTATGAGATGTATCTCAAGCTTTTGAGCGAGGCGGTCAGCGAGCAAAAGGGCGAAGCGGTGGTCCCCCAAAAGGAATGTCTGGTGGATATCCGCATCGGCGCCCACATCCCCGAAGGATATATCGACAATCTGGCGCAGCGCATCGACATTTACAAAAAGATCGCCTCCATCCAGAACGAAGAGGACGCCATGGATGTGACCGACGAGCTGATCGACCGTTTCGGCGATCCGCCCCAGTCGGTGCAGGGCCTCATCGATGTAGCGCTTTTACGCAACATCGCGGCGGGACTGGGCATCTACGAGATCTCCCAGAAAAACGATCTGATCGTTTTTTACCCGTCGGTCTTTGACTTTGAAAAGGCCAGCCGGGTGTCGGCGGCTTTGCGCAGCCGGGTCTCGCTCGGCGCCGGAGCCAAGCCCTACATCGCGGTCCGGGTGCCGGCGGGAGAAGAACCCATCCACACCATGCGCACCGCTTTATATCTGATGAGCAGTCCGGAAAAATAGACAGAAAAAAAGCCTTCCCTTTTGGGAAGGCTTTTCGTTTTGCAAAGATTATTCCATGCCCAGGATCGCGATACCGATCATGACCAGAACGATCATGGCATACTGGCTGCGGGTGGGCTTCTCTTTCAGGAAGATGCGGCTCCAGAGGATGGAGAAGATGGAGTAGGAAGAGATCATGGGCGCCGCAACGATGGCGTTGGAGCTCATGGCGTAAACATATACGAACTGACCTGCGGTCTCCAGCAAAGCGGCGCCGGTCAGGGGTTTGACAGAAGAAGTAAAGGGCTTCTGTTTGCGGATGACAGTCAGGTAGAACAGGGCGATCAGACCAACGAAGAGGAAGGTCATCTCATACGCCATATTGGCCTGATTCTCGGTGAAGATGGGCGGCTCGCCATCCAGATAGAAGGCGTCGCAAAAGGAACCCAGACCGTCGATGATGCAGTAGAGGATGGGGAAAATGATCGCCAGCGCGCCAACGGTGTATTTTTTATCCACTTTTTCGCCGGACAGTTTTCTCTCTTCGTCCTCCTGCTTTTTCTCGATAACAGCCAGACCAACGATACCTGCCATGATGGCAATGACCGCAGCCAGCTGGATGCCGGTCATGGTCTGACCCAGCACGAAGAAGCACAGCAGGGCGGAAACCGCGCCGGAAGCGTTGCAGATGGGAGAGCAGACAGACAGGTCGATGTAGCGCATACCAACGTAGCCCAGCGTCATGGACAGAATGTACATGCCGGAAACGGGCAGGTAGCGGATCATGTTCATCAGGGAGAAGGGCTCGCCCAGAATGATGCCGTAGTAGATGATGGCGTGTGCGCCCATCACCAGACCGACCATAACGACCGTACGCCAGTGACTGTACGGGTCTCCAGGGTCAGCTCCTTTCTTGTAGAACAGATCAGCGCCGGACCAGGCAAGGATCGTTAAGATCGCGAATAAAAACCACATTTTACAGTCACCTCACGGTAAAAAATTGTATGCGATACAAATCGCACCAAGGATGTATTATAGCGAATCCTGGCAGATTTGTAAACAAAAAAGACCTGTTTTCTGACAGAAAACAGGTCTTTTTTTCAGATCATGTTGTTATTTTACCGGTTCCGCAACGGTTTTTTCGATGACGAAATGCACCGGCATGCCGTTTACGGTGGGGTACGGGACCTCGCCTTCGATCAACGGCAGCAGATAATCGAACATTTCCTCGGTCACGTCGTTGCCTTTGGGGTTAATCCAGTCTCTGGGGACCAGCTGCTCGCGGTTGGCGATCTCGCTGACCGGCTTCGCGTCGATGCGGACCATGTAGGGCTTGTTGGAAACCCGCTCAAAGACCATCATTACGCCGGTATGACCCTGCAGGGCAAAGCGGACGGCGTAGCTGCCGATGCGGCGGGCTTCCCGCACGTCGGTGGCGCTCATCAGATGGGAGGAGCAGCGCTGCAGAACGTTCAGCTCGATGGAGCGGACCTTACAGCCGACCTTGTCACGCACAAGGCTCTCGAGGTATTTGCCCACACCGGACAGATACCGGTGACCGAAAGCATCCACCACGCCGCTCTGGAAATTCTCGGCGGCGAAGGTGCCGTCGGCCAGACGGACGCCTTCGGAAACGGCAACGATGCAGTTGCGGGTCAGGCTCTGTACCTCTTTTACGTCGCGGATGAACTGCTCGGGATCAAAGGGGACCTCGGGCAGATAGATCAGGTGGGGCGCTCTCGCACCAACGGTACGGGGCAGCGCGGCAGAGGCGGTGAGCCAGCCGGCATGACGTCCCATGATCTCAACGATGGTCACCGAGTCGGTGTCGTAAACATAGCAGTCACGGATGATCTCCTGCATGGCGGTGGCGATGAATTTCGCCGAAGAGCCAAAGCCGGGAGAATGGTCCGAGCCGGGCAGGTCGTTGTCGATGGTCTTGGGGATACCGATGACCTTCACGTCCTTGCCCTTGACGGCAAAGTATTTGGAAAGCTTGTCCACGGTGTCCATGGAGTCGTTGCCGCCGATATAGAAAAAGTAGCCGATGTCGTATTTGTCAAAAACCGCTTCGATGGCATCGTAGATCTCTTTGCCTTTGTCCGGGTCGGGCAGACGGAAACGGCAGGAACCCAGCGCCATGGCGGGGGTACATTCCAGAACGGAAAAATCCTCCTGCGTTTTAAACTGTGCCTTCAGATCCACGATGGTGCCGGCAACAACGCCCTGGATCCCGTTTAAAGCGCCGTAGACCTGTCCGATCTCACCGGAGCGGATGGCCTCCTGAATGGCGCCGGACAAAGACGCGTTGATGGCGGCGGTGGGTCCGCCGGACTGTGCGATCAGCATATTGCGCATAAAAAACTACCTCCTTGCATGGGCAGAAAGATATCACATTTATCCTGTTCAGTATACCATAGCCGGCGGATGAAAACAATCGAAACCGGCTTTTTCGGTCGAAAAAAGGCTACTTTTCCTCCAGCTCGTCGAGGGTGAGGGAAAAGGCGGGCAGAAACTCCTGCAGAAAGATCTCCGCTTCGGCAAGCGCCATCTCCCGCAGGGCTTTTTCGGTGGCGGCCTTTGCCGAGACGAATTCCCGGTTGCCGGCTTTTTCTTCCTCGATGCATTTGATGAGCGCCGACAGGCGGTCCGCCCCTTTCACCAGGCGGCGGCATTCCTCGGAAAGGCCCTCGCCCGAAAGATAAGGGGCGATATCCTCCCGCAGATCGTCGGGCAGCATTCTGGCAAGACGGCGGCAGGCGGCATCCTCCACGCTTTTGTAGGAGCCGCGCAGGGTGGGGTTGTCGTATTTGACCGGGGTGGGAAGGTCCCCGGTGAGGATCTCGGAACAGTCGTGGTAGATGGCGTGCAGCACGATCTCATCGAGGGGATAGTTTTTCCCCAGGCGGCGGTTGCCGATGACCGCCAGGATGTGCGCCAGCATAGCGGTCTCGAGGCTGTGCTCGGAAAGGTTCTCCCAGCGGGTGTTGCGCATCAGTCCCCAGCGGTTGATGTATTTCATGCGGAAAAGCATGGCGTAAAAGGAGCTTTGTTTCATATTCCGGACCTC
>JAFQTW010000042.1 GCA_017408855.1 Oscillospiraceae bacterium
AGCCGGCGGAGGCTTTGCGGAGCATCTCCTCTTCGAACAGCTAGTACGTTGCTCGTACCGCTCCTGCCACGGTCATCTTGACACTGGCCGGCGGGGCGGCGGTCCGGAGCCCGGACGGGCAAACGCCCGACCTCCGCTTCACGTTTTTGGTGCAATGCCCGATAACCCATCTGCCATGAAAATCTTGACACTGCCCGCCGAGCCGGCGGAGGCTTTGCGGAGCATCTCCTCTTCGAACAGCTAGTACGTTGCTCGTACCGCTCCTGCCACGGTCATCTTGACACTGGCCGGCGGGGCGGCGGTCCGGAGCCCGGACAGGCAAACGCACGAACTCCGCTTCACGTTTTGGTGCAATGCCCGATACCCTTCCTGCCATGGAAATTTTGATGCTGACCAGCGGGCAGCGCCCGCTGACATTGGGTCGCATCTTCGCTTTAACCATCTGCTGCAACACGGATTGCCCTCTTCCGAAAGAGAAGCTTTTTTAGAAGCACCAAAGCCTCCCTTGCCAAAGGGAGGTGGTTGAGCAAAGCGAAACCGGAGGGATTCCCTTGAACTCGCCTACACCGCAAAGGTTCATACAAAAACAAAAGCCCTCATCCAAAGGGATGAGGGCTTATTTGTTGCAGTATGGTATCGGGCATATCGCTTTGGGTCCGGATGCGGTATCCTTGCGAAATGCCTGCGGGGGCTTCCCCGCTACCCGACCTTCGGGCGCTGATAGGCGATCCGGGGGTCACCGTTTTCCAGATGGATGATGCCGCAGCGGATAAAACCGTTTTTCAGCACACATTTCTGCATGGGGATGTTGTCCGCGTGGGTGTCGATGCGGATGTTCCCGTGCTGGCGGTAGCACCAGTCCAGACAAAAGCTCGCCACACCACGGCTGCCAAGGGCCGAGGTGATGCGGTGGACCACACCGTATTGCTCATCGTCCAGCCAGGCGCCATCCTCGATGACCGCGTAGGTGGGATCATCGCCGATCACAAAATAGAAGGTGCCGACCACCTTGCCGTCCTCCTCGCAGACGTAGCTGTTTCCGGAGGCAATGTCCGCCTCCAGCATTTCACGGGCAGGATAGCCGTTCACCCATTGATTGGGATTGCCGTTTTCCGCCATAAAGCGGCGGGCATCGGCGTATAAAGCCAGCATCGCAGGCAGATCATTTGCGGTGGATTTTCGGATGCTCAGCATATTTTTCCTTCCTTTTTCTCCGACATCAAAATTTTTCGTGCCTTGTTGATCAGATTCTTGTCATTGCGAAAGGTGACCATGTTGTGTGCTTCCTCCAGCGGAGCCCATCGGGTCTCGCCGATCTCCTCCTCCTGTTTGACCACCTTGTCGCCCCAGTTGGCGTGGCCCAGAAAATAGACCACCTGCTTTTTCACGTTGGGCTTGGGATAATACTCCACGCTGTGGCGGAAATCCCCCTCCAGCGCGATATCCAGACCCGTTTCTTCCTTTACTTCCCGCAGAGCGGTCTGCACTTCGTTCTCGCCCTCTTCCATGTGTCCCTTGGGAAAGGACCAATGGGTGCCGTGCCGGTGCTTGATAAACAGCAGCTCTTTCTGGCCGGTCTCGGTCACACGATACACCAGTGCACCGCAGGATTTTTCCCGTTTCACGAGAAAAGACCTCCTTTTTCGCCTTTTCGCCTGCTGTAAGCGAAAATCATTCGGCGACATATAATATCAGCATACAGAAATTAGTATAGCACATCGCCTCGAAAAAGAAAAGGTCTTAACTTGTATTATTTTGTTTTTTTCAAAAGCAGCAGCTTTTCGGTGGTGCCCTCTTCGTACTCCCATTCGCCGGACGGGAAAAATCCGTGCCGCCCGTAAAAAGCGATGCCCCGCAGGTTCTTTTCCAGCGCGTACAGATGATCTGCTCCATGTTCGCGGACCGCAAACTCCAAAAGCTCGGCGCCGATGCCCCGATTCTGGAAGAATACGTCCACAAACAGCTTGACCACCTCGGTCCCTCTGATCTGTACCAGACCCCGCAGGATGCCGTCATCGTATACCCACACCTGCGACAGCTTTTCGGGCGCGGCGTACTCCTTCATCAGATTTTCCACCGACATCCGGCAAAAGGAATATTCCTCGTCGCCAAAGATGGGCAAAAAGTTCACCCGGTTGTTGTAGACCAAGATCTCCGCAATGCGGCACAGGTCCTTTTCGGTCGCTTTCCGGATCATATCATCACCTCCCGACCAGTATAGCACATCCGCCAAAGGGAATTCAACGGTTCCCCCTGTTAATGCCGAAGGCTTTGTGATACAATAAAAGCAGACATCGGGTTTTCCATAGACCGTTTTATTTTGACAGAAGGAGACTGTTTATGCAGAAATTTGATCCCATCGGCGGAACCCGTCCGCCCTATGTTCCCCAGCCGGACCCTACGCAGGGGGAGAAAAAGCGTCTGCACCGCTTTGCCAACCTGTTTGGCGCAGCGGGACTTGTGTACTTTGCGGTGAATCTCGCCGGCAGCTTTGTCTTTTCTTTTCTGCTCGACCTCGTTTATAACATTACCGGGACCTACCTGTTCGGCTCTTCCCAGAACAATTACTATGTGCTGAACATCCTGGTCTATCTTACTTCTTTTCTGGCCAGCTTCGGCACCTATGCGCTGCTGCTCAAAATGCCCCTGCGGGTGGCGCTGCCCCTTCGCCCGGTGGACGGGGTCAACACCCTGCTGAGCATCCCCGCTACCTTCTGCTTTGCGGTGGTGGGGTCGATGATCACCTCGATTTTAGCATCGCTCATTTCCATCACCGGATTTGAGCCGGTGAACCCCGAAATGCCCATTCCCCAAACGGTGACGGGTTATCTGCTGTACTTCTTTTTGCTGGTGATCCTGCCGCCGGTGATCGAAGAGATCGCCTTCCGCGGCGTGCTGATGCAGAGCCTGCGGCGCTATGGCGACGGCTTTGCGCTGCTTGTTTCCGCCATCATGTTCGGACTGTTCCACCTCAATCTTATTCAGGGACCCTATGCGTTCCTGCTGGGTCTGTGGATGGGCTATCTGGTCCTTCGGACCGGCTCGCTGCGCATCACCATGGTGCTGCACGGCTGCATCAACCTGTCGGCGGGCATCCTCACCATCGTAATGGACGGCGCCGATGAGCAGACGCTGATGCTGATCAACGCCATCTACATCATGTTCTGGCTGTCGGTGGGTGCCATCTGTCTGGTGACCCTGCTGGTCCGCAACCGCGCGGCGGGGCTGGCGCTGCATCCTGCCCGCACCTGGCTTTCCGGCGGACAGAAGCTGGGCACCTATTTTGGCTCGCCGGTCATCCTGCTGCTGCTGGCGGTGATCGCCTTCTTTATGCTGCAGAATTTCCGAAGGATCGGGTGGTAGTATGAATCTGCACGAAAAATGGATGAGCGAAGCCCTTGCCGAAGCCGGTCTCGCCGCCGAAAAAGGCGAAGTGCCGGTGGGCTGCGTGATCGTAAAGGATGGCGCCGTCATCGGGCGGGGACACAACCTGCGGGAAACGGACCGCCGTGCCATTGCCCATGGAGAGGTGCTGGCTATTGAAAACGCCTGCCGCACACTGGGCAGCTGGCGTCTGGACGGGTGCGACCTGTATGTGACCCTGGAGCCCTGTACCATGTGCGCCGGCGCGATTTTGCAAAGCCGCATCAGCCGTGTGTTCTACGGCGCCGCCGACCCGGGGGAGGGTGCCGTCTGCGGCATCGCCCGCCTGTTTGACCTGCCGTACAAAAACCGTCCCGACTACGAGGGCGGCGTTCTGGCGGCAGAATGTCAGGCCCTTTTGGACGGCTTTTTTTCCGAAAAACGAGGCAAAAATCCCGCAAAATCCCGATAAAACAGGGAAAAGCTTGGGAAAAGAATGAATAAAATTTGAATAAAATCCTTCCTTGTTCATAATTTGTTCACCAACTTGGAAGGGATTATGGTATAATATGAGCAGGAAACTGTATTGTACTGTTTCCGGTCAATCCCCCCTCCTTTATCATCAACTCTTTTTATTTTTCCTTGACGCAGGCCCGTTGCCTGCGATTTTTTTTGCCCGGATTTCCACTTTTCCACCCGCTTTTCCACCGGAAAAAGGGCGTTCTGATGGGGAAAAGACCGGGTTTTCCCCCAAAGTCCACCGGAACGGGTGGGAAAAACCGCCTTTTCACCGCTCTGTGGAAAACAATGTGGAAAAGGTGGAAAGGAAGAATATTCCCCCAAAGAAATACTGTTTGTAAAAGAAAAGGACGCTGTTTTTCGTAAAAAACAGCGTCCTCGATCTTTTTTTCAACGATTTTCCGCCAAAAGTTGTTTTCCCCATCTCCAGACTTAAGATGCCCATGGCAGATGGGTTATCGGGCATTGCACCAAAAACGTGAAGCGGAGATCGTGCGTTTGCCCGTCCGGGCTCCGGACCGCCGGCTAAAAGTTGCCGGTCTCGTACAAAATGGCCGAGAGGGCGGCCAGCGGTGCCGTTTCACAGCGCAGGATGCGGGGTCCCAGACTGGTGGGCTGCGCACCGGCTTCTTCTGCAGCCGCCGCTTCGTCGGGGGAGAAGCCCCCCTCGGCACCCACAAAGATGCCGATCTCTTTTGCCGGCTCGGACAGCGCCGCTTTCAGCGGCTGTCCGCCTTTTTCATATAAAAACAATCCCTTTTCCATCTGTCCCAGCTCGGATGCAGCCTCGGAAAAGCTCATCAGCGGGCGAACGGCAGGGATGCGGCCTCTGCCGCACTGTTTTGCCGCTTCCAGCGCGATCTTCTGCCAGCGGGACAGCTTTTTCTCCATCGACTTGGGGTCCGGACGGGAAATGCACCGCTCGGTCAGAACAGGGATCACCTCGCCAACACCCAGTTCCACCGCTTTTTGCAGGATCAGCTCCATCTTGTCCGACTTGGGCAGCGCCTGATACAGACGGACGAAAACCGTCGGCTCTGCCTGACAAGGCTCGCAGGAAAGGATCTGCGCGGTAACGGTCTGCCCGTCCATGGCGGAAAGGCGGCACAGATAATCGGTGCCGGCTCCGTCGCAAAGGGTCACCTCTTCGCCCACTGCCATCCGCAAAGAACGGCTGATGTGGCGGGCGTTCTCGCTCTCGAGGACCACCGTGTCACCGGTGGGGGGATCAATGTAAAATCTCGGCATAGACTATTCCTCCGCCAGACAGCAGCGCAGCGCCACCCAGCCGCCTTCTTCCAGTCGCTCTTTGATGACCAGTCCGTTTTTCCGGATGGCGTTTTCCACCTCCACCGAGCGCTCGTCGATGATGCCCGACGCCATGAACCAGCCGTCTTTTTTCAGGAAGCGGGGGATGTCGGGGCACAGGCGGATGATCACGTCCGCCACGATGTTGGCACAGATCAGATCGTACTGACCGCTGATCTTGTCGGTGAGATCACCCTGAACAAAGTGGGTCTTGTCCGCAACGCCGTTGAGCTGAGCGTTCTCGCCGGCGATCTTGGCAGCCAGCTCGTCGATGTCCACACCGTCGGCTTTTTCGGCACCCAAAAGCACGCCGCAAACGGCCAGGATGCCGCTTCCGCAGCCCACATCCAGCAGGGTGTCACCGGGGCGGACCACCTTTTCCAGCAGCTCCATGCACAGACGGGTGGTGGCGTGGGTGCCGGTGCCAAAGGCCATGCCGGGGTCCAGCTTTAAGATGATGTCGGCGGGAAGCTTTTCGTATTCTTCCCAGGAGGGGACGACCACCAGATTATTGCCCACCCGCAGCGGTTTATAGTACTGTTTCCAGTTGTTTTCCCAGTCTTCCTCCAACAGGGTGTCGCCGGCAGTTTCCAGCCGACCCATTTTGCCCTCGGGGTCCGATTCCTTCAGCTGCCGCAGCATGGCGGTGATGGCAGAAAGCATCTCGGCGCCCTGCGCGTTTTTGGGCAGGTAAACGATCACACGGGTCTCAGCCTCCCGCAAAGACAGCAGGCTCTCCTCCACATAGTCCCAGTGGGGGGTGGTCTCCTGCAGAAATTCTTCAAAATCCCGGGCGTCCTCTACGGCAAATCCGTTGATGCCCAGTTCCAGCAGCTTGCCGCACAAAAGCTCCACGCCCTCGGAAGAGGTGTAGATCGAAAGCTCGGTCCATTCCATAAATCATACCGCCTTTTACAAAGATGTTGTACTTTTTATTATACATCGGATGGCGCATTTGGTAAAGCGGGAAGGGGCTTGTTCCTGCCGGTCCCATGTGATAAAATGGGAAAAGAGCGAAATCGAAGGAGGAATCATCATGCTTTCTTTTGTGAACGACTATTCCTGCGGCGCCCATGAAAAGGTGCTGGAGGCTTTGTGCAAGATCAATCTGGAGCCTAACGTCGGCTACGGAATGGATCCTTATTCCGAGCGGGCGAAGGAGAAGATCCGTGCCGCCTGCAACTGCCCCGATGCGGAGATCTTTTTCCTGGTAGGCGGGACTCAGACCAATCAGGTGGTCATCGACACCATGCTGCAGCCCTACGAAGGTGTGGTCGCCGCCACCACCGGTCATGTTGCCCTGCACGAGGCAGGCGCCATCGAGTACAGCGGTCATAAGGTGCTGACGCTGCCCCATCACGACGGCAAGGTGGATGCGGACGATCTGCGCCAGATGCTGAAGCTGTTTTACGCTGACGATAACCACGAGCATATGGTATTCCCGGGTATGGTATATGTTTCCCATCCCACCGAGAACGGCACCCTTTACACCAAAAAAGAGCTGTCTGACATCGCTGAGATCTGCCGCGCGTATGAGATGCCGCTGTTTCTGGACGGCGCCCGTCTGGGCTACGGTCTGGCCAGCGAAGAGACCGATCTGACCCTGGAGGACATTGCCCGTCTGTGCGATGTATTCTACATCGGCGGAACCAAGGTAGGCGCCCTCTTTGGCGAAGCGGTGGTCTTTACCAAAAAGAATATGCCCCGTCACTTTGTGGCGCAGGTGAAACAGCACGGCGCCCTTTTGGCAAAGGGCTTTTTGCTGGGCGTTCAGTTCGATGCGCTGTTCACCGATGGACTGTATCAGGAGATCGGACGGCACGCCATGGAGATGGCCAAGCTTCTCAAAGAGGTCCTGACCGAAAAGGGATGCGTGTTCCATCAGCAGTCGCCCACCAACCAGCAGTACATCGTGGTGGAGAACGGCTACATGAAGGAGCTGGAAAAGAAGGTCCGCTTCAGCTTTTGGGAGACGGTGGACGATGCGCACACCGCCATCCGTTTCGTGACCAGCTGGGCGACCAAAAAAGAGGACGTTCTGGCCCTGCGCGACATTCTATAGTGGGGATGCCCCCACGGGCAATGCGGAGCATCTCCGCTCCAACGAGCGAGTATAATGCGCGTACCGCTCCTGCTGCAATCCCTTAAGACTGGGCGAGGGGCGCCAAAAGAATTTCATAGGGGATTTCCTTACACGGAGCGGAATTATAATCATTTTTCCGGCGGCAAAGCCGCCGGGAAAATGAATTTAAATGTGTCTTACCCTTGTCAAAGGGTTTGCGGGCACCGCCGGCGCGGGTTATCGGTACGGATTTTAAAAGGTCTATGCCCGCGACCTGCCCGCGGGTGCTACCCGCAGTCAGTCGCAAGATCCTGAATTAAAAAAAAACAACGAGGAGACAATTGAAGATGAGAAAAATGAGTCCGAGAGCGCTGGCGACCAGCGCCTTGATCGCTGCGGTCTACACCGCTTTGAGCCTGTCGCTGCCGATGCTTTCCTTTCAAGCTGTGCAGATGCGCCTTTCCGAATGTCTGACCCTCTTGCCGGTGCTGTCGCCGCTGGCTGTCTGGGGGGTCACCGTCGGGTGCTTCCTCACCAACCTCATCGGCGCTGCCATGGGCCTGACCATGCCGATGGACATCCTCTTTGGAACGCTGGCGACCTTGATCGCCGCGGTGCTGTCCTACCTGTCCCGACGGGTGCGGTTCTTCCGCCTGCCCATCCTCTCCGCCATCTGGCCGGTGCTGATCAACGGACTGGTCATCGGCTTTGAGCTTTGCTGGATCAGCGGCACATGGGACTGGAACAGCTTTCTGTTTCTTTCCGGCTCGGTGGCCGCAGGACAGATCCTGCCCTGTCTGGCGCTGGGATTGGGGCTTATCTGGCTGCTGGAACAAAAAGGTCTGGCGCAGCGGCTTTTCTCGGACCGCCGATAAACACAAAAAGAAAAGGCTTTGGGAATTTCCCAAAGCCTTTTTTGATGGACCGATTATTCTTCGCCCATTACGGTGATGTAGATCTTGCGGCGCTGGATGCCGTCGAACTCGCCAAAGTAAACGTCCTGGGCGTTGCCGCACAGAGGCATACCGTCAACGATGGGGAATACGGCGTGGTTGCCGCAGATCATGGATTTCAGGTGACCGGGCGTGTTGCATCCGATGGCACCGTAAGAGGGCAAAAAGTGGTTGTGGTTGTAGGAAGCGAAGGTGGGGACCAGCTCTTCCAGTTTGTTCTCGATGTCAACCTCGAGGCAAGCAAGGCTCTCATTGACCAGAATACCGGTGGTGGTGTGGGCGGTGATGATGTACACGATGCCGTTTTTCACGCCGGAATTTTTGACCGCTTCCAGAACCTGCGGGGTGATACGGATCAGTTCAAATTCTTTTTTGCTGATCACTTCGATGGTGGTCGTCTTTACCATAACTATTTAACCTCCATTCCCAGCCATTTGATGGCGTTGCCGCCCATCAGTTTTTTGCGGGTGTCGTCGCGCATCTCCAGTTTGTCCAGACCCTGCATCACGCGCTGGGTACGGTGACGGGGGCTGTTGGAACCGAACATGACTTTGTCAGCAAAGTTCTGCTCGAACCAGGTGGGACCCCAGGTGTGGTTGAAGATCTTGTCCATAAAGATGTAGGGAGAATCCATGGGCACGCAGGAAGTATCGGTGTAGATGTTGGGATACTTCAGGCAGAGCATGGCAGTCTCGGTGGCCCAGGGCCATCCGAAGTGTGCCAGACACATACGCAGCTCGGGATATTTTACCGCTACCTCTTCAAAGTTGATGGGCTCCGCGTATTTGATCAGACAGTCGGGATCCCAGCTCATGCCGGCGTGGAACATGATGGGCTTGTTGTATTTGATACACAGCTCATAGATGGGGTCCATCATCGGGTCGGCAGGGTAGAATGCCTGTTTGGAGGGGTTCAGCTTCAGACCGGACAGCTTCTGGTTTTTGAATGCGTGCTCCAGAACCTCCAGCGCGTCGGGACGGCGGGGGTCGATGGAAGCAAAGCCGATAAAGCGGTCGGGATGTGCGTTGACGATCTGCTCGATCTCGTCGTTGGAAACGATCCAGCCGCCGTGGGTGGTGGTCAGATCCAGCGGCATCAGAACCAGACGGTCAAAGCCAAAGGAGTCCATCTGGGTGAAAGTGACCTCGAAGTTGCGTTTGCCGCCGCCGTTACCGCCGGAAGGTTTGCCGGTCATGGCGATGGGCGCAGCCAGAGCAGCCTCGCGGCGGCGCTGGAACACGCGGTCGCGGAAATCATCTGCTTCGGGGCTGTGGTCTACATAAGGATACCCTGTGGGGTGAACATGAACATCGATTACCATAAGTATAAACTCCTTTTGCTATTGCGATAAGTTAAATTATTCCTCGCCCATTACGGTGATGTACACCTTGCGGCGCTGGATGCCGTCGAACTCGCCAAAGTAAACGTCCTGGGCGTTGCCGCACAGAGGCATACCGTTAACGATGGGGAATACGGCGTGGTTGCCGCAGATCATGGACTTGAGATGTCCGGGGGTGTTGCATCCGATGGCGCCGTAAGAGGGCAAAAAGTGGTTGTGGTTGTAGGAAGCGAAGGTGGGGACCAGTTCTTCCAGCTTGTTCTCGATATCAACTTCGAGACAGGCAAGGCTCTCGTTGACCAGAATACCGGTGGTGGTGTGGGCGGTGATGATGTAAACCATACCGTTTTTCACGCCGGAATTTTTGACCGCTTCCAGAACCTGCGGGGTGATACGGATCAGTTCAAATTCTTTTTTGCTGATCAGTTCAATGGTGGTCGTTTTTACCATAGCTTATTTCTCCTCCATTCCCAGCCATTTCAGTGCGTTGCCGCCCATCAGTTTTTTGCGGGTCTCCGGACGCATTTCCAGTCTTTCGATGCCCTTGGTGTGGTTACGGGGGCTGTTGGAACCGTACATGACTTTGTCGGCAAAGTTCTGCTCAAACCAGGTGGGTCCCCAAACGTCGGTAAAGATGTGACGGTAGAAGATCTCGGGCGAGTCCATGGGAACGATGGAAGTATCGGTGTAGATGTTGGGATACTTCAGGCAGAGCATGGCAGTTTCGGTAGCCCAGGGCCATCCGAAGTGTGCCAGACACATACGCAGCTGCGGGTATTTTACCGCAACCGGCTCAAAGTTGATGGGACGGGAATACTTGATCAGGCAGTCAGGCTCCCAGCTCATGCCGGCGTGGAACATGATGGGTTTGTTGTATTTGATACACATCTCATAGATGGGGTCCATCATGGGATCGTCGGGATAGAAAGCCTGTTTGGAAGGATGCAGCTTGAGGCCGGCCAGTTTCAGATCTTTAAAGGCATGCTCCAGCACTTCCAGCGCGTCGGGACGGTAGGGGTCTACCGAAGCGAAGCCGATAAAGCGGTCGGGTGCGTAGTCTACGATCTGTTTGACCTCTTCGTTGTTTGCGATCCAGCCGCCGTAACGGGTGGTCAGATCGAGGGGAAGAAGAACCATTTTGTCGGGACCGCCGTTATCCATGCGGGTAAAGGTAACCGCAAAGCGCTCTTCGATCGAAGCACCGCCGCGGCTGCCGCCGTTGCCGCCGGAAGGTTTACCGGTCATGGCGATAGGGGCGGAAAGGGCATCTTCTCTGCGGCGCTGATAAACACGGTCGCGGAAATCTCTTGCCTCGGGGCTGTTGTCAACAAAGGGGAACCCACCGGCGTGAACATGAACATCAATTACCATAAAAATTAGTCTCCTTTTTCATGTGTTGTTCTGTTGGATGATTGCGGGGGGATCAAAAATGTATGGAGTGCTGGCGAACCGCGCCCAGTCTTAAGAGACTGCGGCAGGAGCGGTACGCGCATTGCAGCGGATCGTTGGAGCGGAGATGCTCCGCATTGGCTGCCCGACCTTCGGGCCGGCGCCCCGCGCCCAGTCTTAAGAGACTGTGGCAGGAGCGGTACGAGCATTGTGCCGGATGGTTGGAGCGGAGATGCTCCGCAAAGCCTCCGGCGGCTCGCCGGCGCCCAGTCTTAAGGGACTGTGGCAGGTGCGGTACGAGCATTGTGCCGGATGGTTGGAGCGGAGATGCTCCGCAAAGCCTCCGGCGGCTCGCCGGTTAGTACGGATCGAACATGGCAACGACTTCTGCGGACAGGTCGGCGCCTTCTTTCAGACATTCGGGGATGGAGTAGCCGTTCATGATGCCGTACATAAAGCCTGCGCAGAAGCTGTCGCCGGCGCCTACGGTGTTCACGACTTCTTTGGCGGGAGTGATCTCACCGCTGTAAAACTCTTTGCCGTCGTAGCACAGAGAACCTTCTTCACCAAAGGTGGCGATGACCATCTTCGGACCCAGTGCCTGGTATTCTTTCATCAGCTCTTTGACCCGCTCGTCGCGCTGGGGATAGCTCATGAAAGCATAGTCGATATTTTTCAGCAGCTCTTTGGTCTCGGGACGGCGCTCGTAAGAGGTGGACAGATCGAAAATGATCTGACAGCCTGCTTCCTGCAGCTCGGCCAGATAAGGATAGAGCACGCGGGAGAACTCGGTGTGAACAAAGTCAAAGCCTTTGAGGAACTCAATATCGTCACGGGTCAGCTCCCAGTCAGCCATAACGCCCTGAATGTTCTTTACGTGAACACGGTCGTTGTTCTCGGTCATCTCCATGACCATAAAGGAAGTTTCGCCGGGCAGAACATGCAGATGGGAGGAGTCCATGTTGTATTTTTTCAGTACCTCAAACATCTCTTCGCCGTATTTGTCAGGACCTACTGCACTGACAACGGCGCACTCAACGCCCCGTTTGGCCAGATTGACCAGTGCGTCAAATCCGTTGCCGGCGGGATAGTGGCGGTTGTCCAGGTTGGCATAGTTGTCAACACAGGTAAAACCAGCGGTTGCGATTTTCATCGTGTGTCCCTCCTAAGAATAATTTCCTGCTTTCTGGAAAAAACAGGTCTAAACTCATCTTATCATAGTACCAAAAATATGACAATTGGAGATAAAAGCTAAAGAATCGGATAAATATTCGGCATATTAACCGAACTATTGTATGAATATAGCAGGATCCTGCTATGGGTTTGATACCTATTTTTCGAGTTGTATCAAATTCAGTAAATTTTTTTTGGTACCATACTCTGTATTTTGGAGAAAAACAAAAGCCCGCCATCGACGGAATCGGTGGCGGGCTGCGTTTATTCGGGTCGGGACTATCCCTCGTAGGTGGTGACGGTGACCGAGATCAGCTTTACTTCTTCGTAAGGTGTGCCGGTGTCGGGGTCGGACGGGGTCGCTGCAATGGCGTCCACTACATCCATGCCCTCGATGACCTGACCGAAAACGGTGTGCTTGCCGTCCAGCCAGGGGGTGCCGCCTTCGGCCTCGTATTTTTTGATGGCCGCTTTGTTCACCTTTTTCTGCTGCATGGCGGCTTTCTGTCCGTCGACCAGATTGGGGGTCTGCACGATAAAGAACTGGCTGCCGTTGGAGTCGGTGCCGGAGTTTGCCATGGACAGCGCGCCGCGGAAGTTAAAAAGCTCGTCGGAAAACTCGTCCTCAAAGTAGCCGCGGTTGCCCACTACGTCGGTGTAGATGCTCTTGCCGCCGCTGCCGGTGCCGGTGGGGTCGCCGGACTGGATCATAAAATCGCCAAGGATCCGGTGGAAGGTGATGCCGTCGTAGTAGCCTTCTTCCGCGAGGGTCAGAAAGTTCTCGACCGCCAAAGGCGCCTGCTCGGGGAAAAAGCGCAGCTTGATGGTTCCCTTGGAGGTCTCCATCACCGCGATGGTCTCGCCCTTTTCCACAGGGCTTTCCTGCAGCAAAGGCTCGGACTGACCGCAGCCGCAGCAAATCGTCATCAGGCACAGGGCCGAAAGGATCAGGCAAAGAAGTTTTTTCACAAAGGTGTCCTCCTTACAATGGGTGTTGGGTATCAGATACGATCTGACCGTCCTGCAGGGTCAGCCTGCGGGGTGCCTGTTGGGCAACGGTCGGGTCGTGGGTGATCAGGATCAGGGTGTGTCCCTTTTTCCAGAGCCCGGTGAGCAGATCGGTGACCAAAGCGGTGTTTTCCCGATCCAGATTGCCGGTGGGCTCGTCCGCCAGGATCAAAGGCGGGTCGGCGGCGATGGCACGGGCGATGGCTGTCCGCTGCTGCTGTCCGCCGGAAAGCTGCCCCGGTCGGTGGGATGCCCGATGGGAAAGTCCCACCAGCTCCAGCGCCGAAAGGGCCCGCTGCCGCCGCTCTTTCCGGGAAAAGCGCCGGTACAAAAGGGGAAGCTCCACATTTTCCAGCGCGGTCAGAGAGGGGATCAGATGGAAATGCTGAAACACAAAGCCGATGTGCTCCCGCCGGATGGCGGTGAGGGCATCGGGCTGCAGCCGGGTAATGGGGCTGCCGTCCAGAAGATACTGCCCTTCGTCGGGAAAATCCAGACAGCCCAGCAGGTTCATCAGGGTGGACTTGCCGGAACCGGACCGTCCCAGAATGGCGGCGTACTCTCCCTTTTCTACGGTGAGGGAAAGGTCCCGCAGGGCGCAGACCGAGTGTTCCCCCTGTCCGTAGGTCTTTTTCACATGTTCCAACCGGATCAGCGGCTCCGTGGCGATCCACTCCTTTCGGCGTACTGCTTTCAGTATGTCCAAAAGAGGGAGGATCTTTCAGCCGGATAACAAAAAAGACGAAATCAACTGATTTCGTCTTCTGGTGACCCGTACGAGAATCGAACTCGTGTTACAGCCGTGAAAGGGCCGTGTCTTAACCGCTTGACCAACGGGCCGATCTATACTTCAAATCCCGCACGGGACAGAATTCACATGGTAGCGGTAGGTGGATTCGAACCGCCGACACTGCGGGTATGAACCGCATGCTCTAGCCAACTGAGCTATACCGCCACATTTTTAGCGCCTTTTATCAGGCGAAATTTATTATATCCGAAGTATTCCCTTTTGTCAACCTTTTTTCGAAAAAAATAGGAAAAGGACGGAATTTCCATTCCGCCCCTTGTTTTAAAACCAAACCTGCGCCGAAAAGCTGCGGTTTTCATCCTTTTCGCCCAGGACGACATAGCTGCCATCCTCGCCTTCGCCGCCGGACAACGAGAGGGTCTCGCCCAGCTTTGCCTCATGCTCGTAGTGGATGATCACCCGGCGCACCGGCTGCGACAGCATCTTTTCGGCGGGAAGAAAATCGCAGAGGATGTCGCCGTAGACCGCGTTGTTCACATGGCCGTTGCCGTCCAGATCGGTAAAGCGGATGGGGCGCTGCCCCAGTTTTTGCATTTGCCCGGGGGCTTTGATCCGCCGTCTTGCCACCGATGGGTCGAAGTCCGCCCCGTCAAAGCGGTAGGGGCCCCAGTCAAAGACGTTGGGGCGCAGGACCGAATGATTCCGCGGATCCGCCAGGATCCACGCCGATGCGGCGCTGATCAGCTCTTCGCCCTGCTCGCCGCAAAAGACCGTCTCACGGATGAAGTAGACCCCTTTGGCAGGGTGGGGGCGGGTCCTGACGGTGACCGTTTCGTTGAGTCGGGGGGAACGGTGGACCGTCAGCTCCACTTTGGAAAGAAGAAAGACCTGTCCGCGGTCCGCCAGCACGTCGCGGGTCATGCCCAGCGAGTCGATGTGATGTCCCGCGATATCCTGCATCCGCCGCAGAATGGAAGAGACCTTCATCCGCCAGTGCAGATCGGTCTCGGCAGCGGTGAGGAGAAAGGATTCCTGAAAATATGCCATTTATGCCTCCTCGTGACCGACGCAGAGCTTTTCGGCCAGCGCTGCCAGATCGTCCTTGTCAAAGAACTCTACCGACAGGCGGCGGGTCTTGCCCTTGGCGGTGACCGAGACCTGCCGTCCCAGCACCTGGGTCAAAGCAAGCTCCAGCTCTTTATAATAGGTGTCCTCCGGTTTGAGGACCGGTTTTTTCGGCTCTTTTTTCGCCTGCTGCGCCAGCTTTTCGGTCTCACGGACGCTCATGCCCTTTTTGACCGCCAGCTCCGCCGCCTCCAGGATCGCCTCTTCCGAATCCAGTGCCAGCAGGGCTCTGCCGTGTCCGGCGGAAAGTTTGCCTTCCCGCACCAGCTCCACCACCGGGGTGGGCAGCGACAGCAGCCGCAGGCTGTTGGCAATGGCGGGGCGGGACTTTCCGATGACCTTGGAGACCTGCTCCTGGGTCATGGCGTATTCGTTCATCAGAGACTGGTAGCCCAGCGCTTCCTCCATGGGGTTTAAGTCCTGCCGCTGCAGGTTTTCGATCAGCGCCAGCTCCATGGTCTCGTGGTCCGACAGCTCCCGGATGACCACCGGCACTTCGGTAAGACCGGCCATGCGCGAAGCACGCCATCTTCTCTCGCCGGCAACCAGCTGATAGCCGCCGGTGGGCATGGGGCGCACCAGCAGCGGCTGGATGACGCCGTGTTCCCGGATGGAGTCGGCAAGGTCTGCCAGCGCGGACTCGTCAAATTCTTTTCTCGGCTGCTCCCGGTTGGGCTCGATCTCTGCGATGCGCAGCGTCACGGGACCCGATTCGGTGGTGTTGTCCATAAACAGCGCGTCGAGGCCTTTGCCCAGACCGCCTTTTTTCTTGGTCGCCATGGTCGATTCCTTTCTGCGGGCTATCCGCGGTTCTTGCTCAAAAACTCCTCTGCCAGCGCCTGATACGAGAGGCTGCCCTTGGAATTGCGGTCAAAGTAGATGACCGGCTGTCCGTAGCTGGGCGCCTCGGAAAGACGGACGTTGCGGGGGATGGTGGTTTTGTATACCTTTTGGGGGAAGAATTTTTTCACCTCTGCCACCACCTGAACGGTCAGATTCAGTCTGCCGTCGAACATGGTCAGCAAAACGCCTTCCAGATCGAGGGTGGGATTGTAAAGGCGTTTTACTTGTCGGATGGTCGCCACCAGCTGGCTCAAGCCCTCCAATGCGTAGTACTCACACTGGATCGGGACCATCAGCGTATCGCTGGCGGCCAGCGCGTTGAGGGTGATGAGTCCCAGCGAAGGGGGACAGTCGATGAAAATAAAGTCGTAGTCGGCTTTGATGGGGACCAGCGCTTTTTTCAGCCGCAGGGTGCGGTCCTCCAGCTCCACGATCTCGATCTCTGCTCCTGCCAGCGCAATGTTGGAGGGGAGAACATCCACGCCCTCAAACTCGGTGGAGAGGATCACGTCTTTCGCCTCGCAGGCGCCGATGAGGAGGTCGTAGGAAGAATGGACCAGACTGCGCTTGTTGATGCCGAATCCGCTGGTGGCGTTGCCCTGGGGGTCGATGTCCACCAACAGGACCTTTTTGCCTTTTGCGCCGACAGCGGCTGCCAGATTGACCGTCGTGGTGGTCTTGCCCACGCCGCCCTTCTGATTGGTAATGGAAATGATCTTGCCCATAAAGCCCTCCTGCGGATGGATTTTGCCGGAAAATCCGCTCTTTTTCTCGAAAATCGGATGTCTTTTCCTATTATAACACCCCCAAGGGCTCCTTTCAACCGAAAAACAGCAAAGTGATGTTCCACGTGAAACATTTTCCGCGGACAGAAAAACGCCCCGCATCCCGGCTGGCTGACCGTTGGAAGCAGGGCATTTTTCTTCGGTTAAGGGAAAGCGGAGTAAAATGGCGGGGCGAAGGCCCCATCTATCAAAAGCGCAAAGCGCCGTTGACCTTATGCGGGTCGGCTGTTCTGGGCGGACTTGGGGATCCGCAGGGTCAGGCAGATAAAGTCGCCCTCGTCTGCCTGCCGGGTCTGGATGGCAAGTCCGGCGGACTTCATGGTCTGGACCGCCTTGTCCACCGTGTTGAGAAACAGCCGCAGGTCCTTGCAGATGAAAAGGCGGGTGGGCTTTGGTCGGGCAGAGGTCTTTAGCAGGTCCTCGACGTATTTTTCCGCCTGCGCCACGGTCATCTCCTTCTGCGCCATGACCTTTGCCGCCTGCAGCTGCTGCGGCTCCTGCGGCAGACGAAGCAGCGCCCGTCCATGCCGCTCGGTGAGCGAGCCTTCGCGCATCACCTGCTGGATGGCGGGGGAGAGCTTTAACAGCCGCAGCCGGTTGGCCAGGGTGGACTGGGCGATGCCCAGCCGGTTGGCGGCTTCCTCCTGGGTCACGCCCCAGTAGCGGATCAGCGAGGCGATGCCCTGTGCCTGATCGAACAGGTCCAGATCCTGCCGATGGATGTTCTCGATCAGCGCCAGCACCGCCGACTCCTGCAGGGTGCAGCTTTTTACGATGGCGGGGATGTGGCTCATCCCCAGTTTCATGCAGGCACGCCACCGCCGTTCCCCTGCCACCAGCTGATAGCGGCCCGGTTCGGTCTCCCGCACCGTGATGGGCTGCAAAAGTCCGTTGGCGGCGATGGAATCGGCCAGCTGCTGCAGCGACTCTTCCTCAAAGCGGCTGCGGGGCTGGGCGGGATTCACCATGATCTGGGTCAGGGGAAGACTGCGGACCCGATCCCGATTGAGATTGCCGAAGGCCATCTTCTCATCTCCTCCTCAAGTTTCTGTATCCACCATAACACGGTTATTCCCTTTATGCCAGCAAAAGAAATCGCAAAAAAAGACGGTATCCGAGGGATACCGTCCGGGTTCGACATCAGACCAGAGGGGATTTTGCCATCTTTGCGGCGTTTCTGGGGTATTTTGTCGAGGTTTGCGATATTTTTTTGATGCAGACGAGGGCTCTTTGTCCGCTGCCGTCGGGCAGCTCGTAGGGCTTTGCCTCCTGCAGCCGTCCGCCCAGCAGGTGGATGGCTTTTTCGGCATCGGCGATCTCTTCCTGATAGGCCATGCCTTTGAGGGCGTAGAACATACCGCCGGACCGCACATAGGGCAGACAGTATTCCGAAAGCTCCCGCAGATTGGCGACCGCCCGCGCGGTGGCAAGATCGAACTTCTCCCGCAGCGCCGGATTTCTGCCGCCGTCCTCGGCGCGGCTGTGGATGACCGTGGCGGTCAGCTCACATTCCTTCAGCACCTCTTCCAAAAAGGTCAGCCGCTTTTTGAGGGAATCCAGCAGGGTCACCTTCAGGTCGGGGCGCCAGATGAGCAGGGGGATGGCGGGAAATCCCGCGCCGGTGCCCACATCGATGAGGGATGCCCCTTGGGGCAGCTGCACGAAAGAGAAGGGGAGGATGCTGTCGAGAAAATGCTTCACAAGGACTCCTTCGGGGTCAGTGATGGCGGTGAGGTTCATTTTTTCGTTCCACTCCACCAACAGCGCGGCGTAGCGGCACAGCTTTGCCATCTGCTCTTCGGTGAGAGCGATATCATAAGCCGAAAAGACTTCGGTCATGCGGTTGTGATCGATCATTGGTTGCCTCCTTGCCGTTCTTTCTCCAGCCAGATGAGCAGCACCGAGATGTCCGCCGGCGATACGCCGGAGATGCGGCTTGCCTGTCCCACCGAGCGGGGGCGGATCTTGCCCAGCTTTTCCGCTGCCTCCAGCCGCAGACCGGTGATGGCGGAATAGTCGGTTCCTTCGGGGATCAGCTGATTTTCCAAACGGCGCATGCCGTCCACTTCCATCTGCTGCTTTTTGATGTAACCTTCGTATTTGATCAGGATCTCCGCTTCCTCCGCCACCGCCGCCGAAAGAACGGGACGTTCCGGATCGAAGGGCGCCAGATCCGCGTAGGAGATCTGGGGGCGGCGGATCAGCTCCGCCAGCTTAAATCCGGTGGATGGTGCGGATGTTCCACGTGAAACACAAAGCTCGCACAGCGCCTCGGAGGGCGGGACCACCGTCTTTTCCAGACGGGCGACCTCCTCCTGCACCTGCCGCTGTTTTTCCAGAAATCGCTCATACCGCTGGTCGGAGATCAGTCCGATCTCGTGACCGAGGGGGGTCAGACGGGTGTCGGCGTTGTCCTGCCGCAGCAGCAGGCGGTATTCCGAGCGGGAGGTCATCATGCGGTAGGGATCGGAAACGCCCTTGGTGACCAGATCGTCGATGAGGGTGCCGATGTAGGAGTTGGAGCGGTCGAAGATCACCGGCTCCAGACCCTTTACCGCCCGGGCGGCGTTGATGCCCGCCACCAGACCCTGCGCCGCCGCTTCCTCGTAGCCGGAGGTGCCGTTGAACTGTCCGGCGCCGTACAGCCCGGGAACGGCCTTAAACTCCAGCGAAGGCTTCAGCGCCAGGGGATCCACCGAGTCGTACTCGATGGCGTAGGCGTTTCGCATGACCTTTACGTTCTCAAAGCCCTTGAGGGTCTTGTAAAAAGCGATCTGTACATCTTCCGGCAGGGAAGAGCTCATGCCTGCCAGATAGATCTCGTTGGTGTCCATGCCCACCGGTTCCACGAAGATCTGATGGCGGGGCTTGTCCGCAAACCGGACCACCTTATCCTCGATGCTGGGGCAGTAGCGGGGACCGATCCCCTCGATCTTGCCGCCGTACAAGGGCGAGCGGTGGATGTTCTGCCGGATCACCTCGTGGGTGTTTTCGTTGGTGTAAGCAATGTGGCAGGTCACCTGATTGCAAAGCTCTCCCTCGGTCTCAAAAGAAAAGGGGGTGATGGGCTCGTCGCCGGCCTGCTCTTCCAGCTGAGAAAAGTCGATGCTGTTTTTGTGGACCCGGGCAGGGGTGCCGGTCTTAAAGCGCCGCAGGGGGATCCCCAGCGCTTCGAGCGAGTCGGACAGCCGCTTCGCCGCATGCAGTCCGTCGGGACCGGACTCATAGGACACGTCGCCCACATAGATTTTGCCCCGCAAAAAGGTCCCGGTGCATAAAATGGCGGTCTTGACCGGATGCACCGCACCCAGATGGGTCACCACCGAAGCGATGCGCCCTTTTTCGTCGGTGCGCAGTTCGATGATCTCCGCCTGTTTGAGATCGAGGTTTTCCTGTTCCTCGATGACTTTTTTCATATAGATATGGTATTTTGAGCGGTCGGTCTGCACCCGCAGCGAGTGGACCGCCGGTCCCTTGCCCCGATTGAGCATCCGGCTCTGGATGAAGGTGGCATCCGCCGCCTTGCCCATCTGACCGCCCAGGGCATCGATCTCCCGGACCAGATGTCCCTTTGCGGTGCCGCCGATGGACGGGTTGCAGGGCAGGTTGGCAAGACCGTCCAGACTGATGGTGAACAGCACGGTGGAAATGCCCAGCCGCGCCGCCGCCAAAGCAGCCTCTACGCCTGCGTGTCCCGCGCCGATGACCGCCAGATCATAGCTTTGGGCCATGTAAGTCTCCAAAAAAACGCCTCCCAAACGATTATATATAATAGGTGTCTTATTTTCCGACACAGAAGTTGGCGAACACAGCGTCCACCACCGCATCCGAGGCTTTGCGCCCCGTCAGCTCCAAAAGCGGCGAGATGGCTTCGTCCAGACAGACGGTCACCGCATCGAGGGTGACCCCCATGGCAGCGGCGTCCGCCGCCTCCTGCAAAGCTGCCGCGGATTTTTGCAGACAGACCCGCTGCCGCTCGTTGGCCACAAGGGGCGCCGTGGGGTCGATGTCCGAAAGATGCAGCATCTGGCTGATGGCTTCCACCAGCGCATCCGCCCCTTCGCCGGAACGGGCGGAGATCTCTACGGTTTTTTGGACCAGCCCCGCCAGCTTTTCCTCATCCAGCTGTTGGGGGAGGTCGGATTTATTGAGCACCGCAATGGCGGGACGGTCCCGCAGCTCTTCTAAAAGCGCCAGATCCTCGTCGGACAACGGCTCCGAGCGGTCCAGCACCGCCAAGATCAGCTGCGCCGAAGAAAGGCGCTTTCTCGCCAGCGACACGCCCACCTGCTCCACCGGATCGTCGGTGCTGCGGATGCCGGCGGTGTCTGCCAGCCGAAGCTTGACTTCGCCGGCTAAAACGGTCTCTTCCACCACGTCACGGGTGGTTCCGGGGATGGCGGTGACGATGGATTTTTCCGTTCCCGCCAGAAGATTCATCAAAGTAGACTTGCCAACGTTGGGCCGCCCGATGATGGCGGTCTCCACGCCCTCCCGCAGGACCTTGCCCGCATCGTAGCCTGCCAGAAGCCGGCGGCAGTCCTCCAAAGCGGCAAAGAGCGAAGCGGAGAGATTTTCCGGCTCTACCGATTCCATGTCCTCGTCGGGGTAGTCGTTCCAGGCTGCCAGATGGGCGCCGATGTCCACCAGCCGGTCGGCAATGGCATCGATCTTGCGGGAGAGAACGCCGTCCCGTCCCGCCAGAGCCGCCCGTGCCGCCTGCTTGCCCGAAGAGCCGATGAGATCCATCACCGATTCCGCCTGCGCCAGTCCCAGCTTGCCGTTGAGGTAGGCCCGCTTGGTAAATTCGCCCGGCTCTGCCAGACGGGCGCCGGCATCCAGCACCGCCCGCAGACAGCGCTGCAGCAGATACAGTCCGCCGTGGCAGGAGATCTCGGTCACATCCTCGCCGGTGTAGCTGTGGGGCGCCCGAAAAAGGGTGACCACCGCCTCGTCGAATTCGCCGTCGCTGTCATGCAGCCGTCCGTAATGAGCGGTGTAGCCCTTTTGATCGGTCAGCTTTTTGCCGCTGACCGGCGCGAAGATCGCTTCGGTCACCGAAAACGCATCGGGACCGGATACCCGGATCACGCCGATGCCGCCCACGCCCAAGGGGGTGGAGATGGCCGCCACGGTATTGTTTTGAAGGGACATAAAACCGCTCCTTTTCCGAAAAACTTTCACCTTTTATTATAGCATAAGAAGGAAAGCCGCCGCAATCCTTCTTTTGCGGAGCGGGGAGCGGGGAAGAACCACAGTATTTTGAAAGTCTGAGCGAAAAATCCTGCATATTTTACCGAAAAGACTTGCTTTTTTCTGTGCAATATGATAAAATGCAGCCGATGAAATGCAAAAAGGAGGAAAACGATATGGCAAATCCCAGCGTCACCTGGACCATCGGGAAACAGAAGAACATTGCCCTCATCGCCCACGACAGCATGAAGCCTGTCATCATCGAGTGGTGCGAAAAGAACAAAGAGATCTTAAAAGAACATTTCCTCTACGGAACCGGCACCACCGCCAGAATGATCACCGACCGCACCGGGCTGCCCGTGCGGGGACATAACAGCGGTCCTTTGGGAGGCGACCTGCAGATCGGCGCCAAGATCGTGGAAGGAAAGATCGATTTCGTGATCTTTTTCTCCGATCCGCTGACCGCCCAGCCCCACGATCCGGACGTGAAGGCCCTGCTGCGTATCGCACAGGTCTACGATATCCCCATCGCCAACAATCGGGCAACGGCGGATTTTCTCATTCAGTCGGCTCTGATGAAAGAGGAGTACGACCACGAGGTGGTCGATTTCAAAAGCGCCATTGCCCAGAGAGCCCAAACCTTATAGCAAAGAAAAAGACCGGGATCTTAAAGATCCCGGTCTTTTTGCTGTTTTCTCAGTGAGGTAAAAGAAAACGGCGAGGAAGGATACACTTATGAAAGGTCCAAAAAAGACTTATTTTTGAAAGAAGGCCACCGCCACCGCGCCGGGTCCCGCATGGGTACCGATCACGCTGCCGATGAGGGTGTAGCGAACGTTGGAAAGCCCCTCCTGCCAGATGTGGCGGCTGTCCTCGATGTACTTGCGCAAAAGCGCGTCGGACAGACCGGTGTAACCCAGCAGCACCGGACGGGAAAAGTCCACGCCGCCGGCTTTTTCGATCTCCTGCACCAGCAGATTGTTGCCCTGCCTGGAGCCGCGGGCCTTGCCCAGCATGTTGATCTCGCCGTCCACGATGGAAAGGACCGGTTTGATGTTCAGCATGGTCCCCGCAAAGGCAACGGTCTTGGAGATGCGTCCGCCCTTTTTCAGATATTCGAGGGTGTCCACCAGCGCAACGATGCGGATTTTTTTCTTCTCCTCTTCCAAAATCGCCGCAATGTCCCGGGCAGAGCGACCCTCCTGCGCCAGCTGCAGCGCCCGTTCGGTGAGGATGCCGCCGCCGATGGCGCCGGTACCGCTGTCCACCACAAAGACGTTGGGGTAATCCTGAGCGGCGATGACCGCGCTCTGATAGGTCCCGGACAGCTTGGAGGAGATGGTGATGACCACCGCTTCGGCGCCGGCATCCTGCGCTTTTTTCATCTCGGTGCCAAAGGCTGCGGGGGTCGCCTGACTGGTGGAAGGCAGAACGTCCGACTCCACCAGCTTTTCGTAAAAGGTTTTATGGTCGATGGTCACGCCGTCGATGTATTGCTCTTCTCCGAACAAAACCGTAAGGGGGACCACCTGCACCTGTTCTTTCAGATGGGGCAGCAGGTCGGTGGTAGAATCGACGATGATGCGAGTTTTCATACTTTTCTCCTTTATTCGATCTCGCCCTGCCGCGCTACCCGGTCCAGATGCTCGCTGATCAAAGACAGGGCACGGTAAAACTGCACCCGTTCCTCTTCAGACAGGGCCACGCTGACCGATTCCAGCACCCGATCGATCTTTTCCGCGATCTTTCTGCCGGCTTTTTTGCCCCGCTCGGTCAAAAGGATGGGACTTTTGTACCGCTTTGCGCTTTTCTGTTCGCAAAGGATGAAGCCCTTTTGCTCCAGATAGTCCAGACAGCGGGAAATAGTGGCTTTGTCCTCGTCGCACTTTTCGCACAGCTCGGCGGCGCAAAGCCCTTCCTGCAGATGCAGATAGTACAGGCAGGAAATATGCACCGACCGCAGATCGTAGTCGGCCATCTCCTGATTTTTGATCTTGCGGATGTTTCGGCTGATGCGGGCGATCAGCGAGGTAAAAGTCTCGTAGCGTTCGGTCACAGGGGATCTTCCTTTCTTACTTGTTGAAGGTTCAACAACTGCATCTTAGCAGAAACCTGTTGAAATGTCAACAAGTTTCTGCGGATTCCTTCTGCCTGATGCGGTGGTAGAAGAAGGTGTGCAGCGAGGAGACCACGATCCAGCCGATGCCGGTGGCCAGCGCCACCGCCGAAAGCCCCAGTTTGCCCACCAGCAGATAGGAAAGGAGCACCCGCACCGAAATATGCACCGTCGTGCCGATGACCGGCAGCTGCACCCGTCCGGTGCCGCGGAAAAAGCCCACAAAGGCGGCGCCGATAAAGTTGCAGACGTAAAAGACCGCCACCAGCCGTAGGTAAGAAGTGCCTTCTTCCAAAGCTTCGCCGCTTTCGGTCAGGAAAACACCGATCAGCTGCGGCGCGAAAACCGCCATCCCCAAAGCCGCCGCCAGACACAAAAGGATCATCAGCTTCATGCCGCAGGAAAGCCCCTGCCGTGCCCTCGCTTTCTGTCCCGCGCCGGTGTTCTGCGCCACAAACACGCTGATCGCCTCGGCACCGCTGTCCGAAAAGGAATTGATAAAGCCCTCGATGCGGGTCGCCGCCGTGTATGCTCCGATGCCGGCGGTGCCCATGGTGTTCACCGCCCCCTGGACCAGCAGCTTTCCGATATACAGGCTGGACTGATGCATGGCGGAAACAAGTCCCAGACGGGCGGTGTCCCGCAAAAGGGCCTTGTCCAGCACCATGTCGCTGCGGTGAAAGCGGGCGGCAGGAACGGTCCGCAGCAGGTAGATGCCGCTTGCCAGCGCCGAAAACGCCTGAGAAAGGACCGTTGCCCAGGCAGCGCCGGCAACCCCCTTCTGCCAGACCGCCACGAACAGCAGATCCAGCAGGGCGTTTCCTCCCATGGACAAAGCCAGAAACAGCAGTGCGGCGCCGGTACGTCCCACCGAGCGCAGGGCCGCCGCGCAAAGATTATACAGATAGGTGGCCAGAAAGCCGCCGATGATCACCGAAAGATAGTCCGATACCAGCGGGAGAAGCTCCGCCGGCGTTTGGATCAGCCGCAGCACCGGATGCTTTGCCAGCAGGCAAAGGATCATCAGCCCCAGCGTAAAGCCGCCGCCAAAGGTCAGGGACAAAAACATCTCCCGCCGGTAGCCCTTTTGGTCCCCGGCGCCGTGCAGCTGCGCGAACAGCACCGAGATGCCGGCGCAGATGCCGCCCAGCACAAAGATAAACAGATTCATCACCGAGCCGGCGATACCCACCGCAGCAAAGGCTTCGTCCCCGGCCCACCGCCCCAGAATAAAGGCGTCTACGCCGTTATACAGCTGCTGCAGAACGTTCCCCAGCAAAAGGGGCAGCGAAAGCGCCGCCAGCTGCGGTGCGATGCTGCCTTTTAACAGATCCCGATCCATTTGAACCGCTCCCTTCGCAGACCAGTATAGCGGAAATAGATTCTCTTGAAAAATGCATTTTTTCTATCTATAATATAAAGTATCATTTCTATTAAGAGGGAAGCATATGACACATCCGGAGATCGAAGCCTTTTTGACCGTCATCCGCCTCGGAAGCATCACCGCCGCGGCAAAGCAGCTGTATATCACCCAGCCGGCTCTGTCCCGCCGCCTTTACCATCTGGAAGAGGAGCTGGGCTATCTTTTGCTGCGCCGGCAAAAGGGGCAGCGGACGGTGGAGCTGACCGAAGAAGGGAAGGCCTTTGTCCCCGTGGCAGAAAACTGGCAGCGCCTTTGGCAGGAAAGCCGCCGCATCGCCCATCTGGGACAGGCGAAACGGCTGAATCTGGCGGTGCTGGGCTCGGTCAACAGCTATCTGATGAGCCCGGTGTACCGGGATTTTCTGCGGGAAAATCCCGCCTTTCGCCTGTCGGTCACCGACCAGCACTCCAGCGCCACCTACGAGCTGGTCGCCAACGGCGAGGCGGACCTGGGCATCATCTCGGATGAGCGGTATCTCAAAGGGGTGCGGACCGTTCCGCTGTTTCGGGAAAAGATGGTTCTGGTGGCAAAGACCGCCCTCGACCTGCCGGATACGGTCCATCCGCAGCAGCTGGACCCCTCGCTGGAGGTGCGCCTGCCCTGGTTCCCCGAATGTGACCGCTGGCACGAATACTGGTTCGGCGCCGCCATCCCCCATGTGTATATCGATCAGATGCCGCTGCTGGAGGATTTTCTGCAGGCAGGAGCGTATTGGTGCGTCCTGCCCGAGTCTGTCGCCTGCCGGCTGCTCAAAAAAGAGGGGCTGCGCCGGCACCGTTTGCAGTCGCCACCGCCCGAGCGGATCATTTACTATCTGCTGGGGCATCGGGAAGACGACGGGGCGGCAGAGTTGTTCCTAAAGACCCTGCGCCGCCATCTGGAAAAGGAAGAAGCGCTGCAGCTGTTATAAAAAAAGAAGAGCCGGGCGGCGAGGTCCCGGCTCTTTTTTACAGAAAAACAAACAAAAGAGGAAATGACAGAACAAACACAAACAGAGGACGAGTGAAAATGAAAGGAGTAGGAAGATTTCATTAAAAGGACCTTTCTCCCGTGCCGCCGGGTAGATCGGCGGCGGAGAAAAGGTTAAGAAAGAGAGGTGTTGAGCCGGATCCCTTTGCCGACTGCGGAAAGACCGCTTTGCGGTCGATGCCATTTCGCAGCACGGCTGACTGTCCCTCGCCCGGACAGCGGCTCTCCCACCCGGGATCCTGACCGCATTTGTAGAATACCATAGGGTGAGTCCCATAAAACGGACTTGCAAAAAACCTTCGCATCCGTTACAATAGGAACACAGGTGAATACCAACGAGATCTGCCGGATCGCAAAGACGATGCAAGGCCTTAAAATGTATTTCCGAGGAAATGGGAAGAGTTTGGGGCAAAGTGCGTCTTGGCGAGCCGTTTTTTATTGCCGAAAACCCGAAGAAACGAGGAAAAAATATGAAAAATCTCAAAAAAATCACCGCTTTTCTGCTGCTTTTGGGGCTGCTTTTCACTTCTTTTTGCGGCTGCGGACCAAAAGAAGAGACCCCTTCGGCGGGGGGAATGACCGTCGAGGATGATCTGGGCAGGACCGTTGCGGTGGAACCCCCCCGGCGGGTGGCAGCCCTTCTGGGCAGCTTTGCGGACATCTGGTATCTGGCCGGCGGCGAAGTGATCGCCTGCGCCGACGACGCGTGGGAGGATTTTGACCTTCCGCTGCGGGAAGATGCGGTGAATCTGGGCATGACCAAAAATCTCAGTCTGGAAAAGCTTTTGGCGGCGCAGCCCGATCTGGTCTTAGCCTCCTGCAACACCCAGCTGAATCTGGACTGGATGGAAACGCTGGAGGCGGCGGGCATCCCCACCTTGTATTTTGATATTTCCGATTTTAACGACTATCTGCGGATGCTGAAAACCTGCACCGACATCACCGGTCGGGCAGACCTGTATGAGCAAAACGGTCTGGCGGTGCAGGCACAGATCGATGACGTTCTCGAAAAAAGCCGTGCCCGTCTCGAAGGGAAAGAGCCGCCGACGGTGCTGAATCTGCGGGCATCCGCCACCTATCTGCGGGCGAAAAACAGCCGGGACAACGTTCTGGGCGAGATGCTGGCGGCGCTGGGCTGCCGCAATCTTGCCGATTCCGAAGCGTCTCTTCTGGAAAACATCAGCATCGAGGTGATCTTACAGGACCCGCCGGATTACATCTTTTTCGTACAGCAGGGGGATGACAAAGAGGGCATCCAAAAGGCCATCGACGCCTTTTTGCAGGAAAATCCCGCCTTTTCTTCCCTTGATGCGGTAAAAGAGGGGAGAGTGTATGTGATGGACAAATCCCTGTACACCTTAAAGCCCAACGACCGCTGGGGCGAAGCCTATGAGAAACTGGAGGCGATCTTGTCCGATGAAAAGTAGAAGGATCTTTGTGCTGGCAGCGGTTTTTCTGCTGCTGTCGGCGATGGCGAGCCTTTTGCTGGGCGCGGCGGAGCTGACCCTTCCGCAGCTGTGGCAGGCGGTGGTCAGCGGACCGGACTCGCCCTTGGGCGCCATCTTTTGGTATGCCCGTCTGCCGAGGACGGCGGCCTGCCTGCTGGCGGGGGCGGCCTTGGCGGTCAGCGGCGCCATGATCCAGGGGGTGCTGGGCAATCCTCTGGCTTCGCCGGGCATCATCGGCGTAAACGCCGGAGCGGGTCTCGGGGTCAGTCTCTGCTGCGCGGCGGGGGCGGTATCCGGATGGCTGATGGCAGGCTCTGCCTTTTCCGGCGCGCTGTTGGCGGTGCTGGCGGTGGCGGCGGTGTCGCAGAAAACAGCCGCCTCCCGCGGGACGGTGATCCTGGGCGGCGTGGCGATGAACAGTCTTTTGGGCGCCTTTACCGAGGCGGTCTACATTCTCGACCCCGATGCGGGGATGCAGGCGGTGGACTTTCGGGTGGGCGGCTTTTCGGCGGTGGCCTTTCCCCGGCTGATCCCCGCCGGGGTACTGATCCTGCTGGGGCTTGTTTTGGCGTTTACCCTGACCAACGAGCTGGACGTGATTTCTCTGGGTGACGGAACAGCGCAGGGTCTGGGGCTTTCGGTAAAAACGGTGCGGACCGTTTTCCTTCTTTTGGCGGCGCTTTTGGCAGGGGCGGCGGTCAGCTTTTCGGGACTGTTGGGCTTTGTGGGGCTCATCGTCCCCCATATGGCGAGAAAACTGGTGGGCGGAGAAAGCGCAAGGCTGATCCCCCTGTGTGCGGTGGGCGGCGGCGCCTTTGTCACCGCCTGTGATCTGGCGGCGCGGCTTTTGTTTTCGCCCTACGAGCTGCCGGTGGGACTTTTGCTGGCGGTGGTCGGCGGACCGTTCTTCTTCTGGCTGCTGCTGCGGCGAAAGGAGGGGGCAGAATGATCGAAGGAAAAGACATCCGGGCCGGTTACGGCGAAAAAGAGGTGCTGCACGGGGTGGATTTTGTCTTTCCCGCCGGGCAGGTGACCGCCATCATCGGACCCAACGGATGCGGAAAATCCACCCTGCTCAAAACGGTGGCGGGGCTGCTTTCCTGCAAGGGGGGCAGCCTGACGGCGAAGGGGATCGACCTGACCGCCTGTTCTGCCGGTCAGCGGGCGCAGACCGTTTCTTACCTGCCCCAGAACCGGCAGACCCCCGAGTTGACGGCCGGGACTTTGGTGCTGCACGGGCGGTTTTCCCGGCTGCGCTATCCCCGCCGGTACGGGGAAGAGGACCGCAAGGCGGCGCAGAAGGCCATGGAATGGGCGGGGATCGCCCATCTCAAAGAGGAGCGCCTGCCCCGTCTTTCCGGCGGGATGCAGCAAAAGGCGTATCTGGCCATGGCGCTGTGTCAGGACGCGAAAGTCCTGTTGCTGGATGAGCCCACCACCTTTCTGGATATTTCCCAGCAGCTGCGTCTGATGCAGACCGCAAAAGAGCTGGCCTTGGGCGGCAAGGCGGTGGTGCTGGTGCTGCACGATCTGTCGCTGGCGCTGCAGACGGCGGACCGTCTGATCCTGATGCAGGAGGGCAAGGTCCTGCGGCAGGGAACGGCAGAAGAACTTTTGGCGGACGGTCTTTTGCAGCGTGTCTTTGGCGTTGGTGTGGAAAAGACCGGCGGAGAAAGGGGATACCGGTTCTTCCTTTCCGGGGAGGAGCACAAATAAATACAAAACTGGCCGACTCTGGAAAAACCGCATCAAAAGCGGGTCCGGGCCGGCCAAAACTTTCGGAAAAAGAAGCAGAAAGCTATTTTCCCCAAAGACGATCGGTGGTACAATAAAAGGAGAAATAAATCGATGCGAAGACAGTTCCCGCAAAAGGGACACAGACAGGAGGAAACGGCATGAAAGTTCTGGTACTGGGCGGCGTTGCGGCAGGCACCAAGATCGCGGCAAAGCTGATGCGTGAGGACCGCGGCAACGAGGTGACCATCCTCAACAAGGGCGAAAACATCTCCTATGCGGGATGCGGTCTTCCGTATTATGTCGGTCATGTGATCGAGCGGCAGGACGAGCTGATCGTCAACACCCCCGAAAAATATGAAAAACTCACCGGCGTCAAGGTCCTTACCGGCACCGAAGCGGTCAAAGTGGACCCGGCGGGCAAAACCGTCACCGCCAAAAACCTTGCGAGCGGCGAAGAGACCGTTTACCCTTACGACAAGCTGGTCATTGCGGTGGGCGCTTCGGCGGCGAAGCCTCCCATCGAGGGCGTGGACAAGGAAAACGTCTTTGTCATGCGTACCCCTGCCGATGCCATCCGGCTGCGCGCGCTGGTAGACGGCGGCGAGATCAAACGGGCGGTGGTGGTCGGCGGCGGCTACATCGGTCTGGAGATCGCCGAAAATCTGAAAGCGATGGGGGTAAAACCCTTTGTTCTGGATATGGCGCCCCACATCCTGCAGCCGGGCTTTGATCCGGAGATGGCAGAGTATGTGGAGAGTAAGCTTCTCGAAGCGGGCATCCCCACCGTGACCGGCGTGACGGTCACCGCCATCGAGGGCGGCGAAAAAGCCGAAAAGGTGCTGACCTCCAAAAAGCCCTATAAAGCGGATCTGGTGGTGCTGGCGGCGGGCATCCGTCCCAACACCGATTTTCTGGCGGACACCGGAATCGAGATGATCCGCGGCGCCATCGTCACCGATGAGATGGGCCGCACCAGTCTGCCGGACGTTTACGCCGCCGGCGACTGTGCCATGGTGAAAAACGCCATCACCGGCGAGGCGGCCTATTCCCCCATGGGAAGCACCGCCAACATTGCGGGACGTGCCATCGCCCAGAACATGATGGGAAAAGACCTTCCGTATCGGGGCGTTTTGGGAACGGCAGTCTGCAAACTGCCCGGCATCAACGTGGGGCGGACCGGTCTGACCGTGGAAATGGCAAAACAGGCGGGCTTTGATCCCGAGAGCGTGATCACCGTGGTGGACGACAAGGCCCATTACTACGAGGGCGCTTCGACCTTTGTGATCAAGATGATCGCCGACCGAAAAACCGAACGTCTTTTGGGCGTTCAGGTCATCGGCTCCGGCGCGGTGGACAAGATCGTGGATATCGCGGTCACCGGCATCACCCTGAAAGGGACTCTGCGCGATCTGGCAGACATGGATCTTGCTTACGCACCGCCTTTCTCCACCGCCATCCATCCCTTCGAGCATACCCTCAACGTGCTGCGCAACAAGCTGGCGGGTGTTTTTGAGACCATCACCCCCGCAGAGTTTTTAGAAGGCAAAGCCGAAGGCTACCGCATCATCGACACCTGCCTGATCCCCTCCATCGAGGGCGTGCCCTATGTGGAGATGACCGAGGTCAACGGTCCTGTGGCTGGGCTGGACCCGGAAGAAAAGCTGCTTTTGGTCTGCAACAAGGGCAAACGGGCCTATCTTTTGCATAACCGGCTGAAATATTACGGATATAAAAACACCCGCGTTCTCGAAGGCGGCATCACCTTCAACGACGTAGAAGCCTGATCGAAAGGAAAGAGGTAACGACTATGGCATGCACCATCAAACCCGAAGAGATCAAACGTGTCAAAGGTCTCGGATTTTTGAACAACCGCGGCACCGATCTGTTTAACGGACGCATCATCACCGTGAACGGCAAGATCACCGCCGAGCAGACCAAGGTCATCGCCGAGGCTGCCGAGAAATTCGGCTGCGGCGAGGTGGAGTTCACCGCCCGTATGACGGTGGAGATCCGCGGCATCCATTTTGACAACATCGAGCCTTTCAGAGAGTATATCGCCAAGGCGGGACTCATCACCGGCGGTACCGGCAGTCTGGTCCGTCCCGTGGTTTCCTGCAAAGGCACCACCTGCCAGTACGGACTGTATGACACCTTCGCCCTGTCCGAGAAGATCCACGAGCGGTTCTATCTGGGCTATCACACCGTCCGGCTGCCTCACAAGTTTAAGATCGCCACCGGCGGCTGCCCCAACAACTGCGTGAAGCCCGACCTCAACGATCTGGGCATCGTGGGTCAGCTGATCCCCAATTTTGACGAGGATATGTGCAACGGCTGCAAAAAGTGTCAGGTGGAAACGGCCTGCCCCATGAAGGCGGCTGTGATGGAAGATGGCGAGCTGACCATCGACGAGAGCATCTGCAACAACTGCGGACGCTGCGTGGGCAAATGTCCCTTCGATGCCATCGAGGACGGCACCCCCGGCTTTAAAGTGTACATCGGCGGCAGATGGGGTAAGAAGGTCTCCCACGGACAGCCTCTGTCCAAGATCTTTACTTCCGAAGAGGAAGTGCTCAACGTAGTGGAAAAAGCTATCCTGCTCTTTAGAGAACAGGGTCAGACCGGCGAGCGCTTTGCCGACACCATCGCCCGCATCGGCTTTGCCGAGGTGGAAAAACAGCTGCTGGCCGACGACATCCTGGCCAGAAAAGAAGAGATCCTGGCAGCGCCTTTGCATCTGGCCGGCGGCGCTACCTGCTAAAAGAAAACAGGAAAAACAAAAGCAAAAGCGGGACATTTTGTCCCGCTTTTTTGAATAAAAACCGATTTCCTCCGCATAGGATGTGGCAGGACCGGCAAAGTCCGGGAAAAAGGGGAGGGATCGGTTTTGAAAGGGATGCCGGAAGAACGGGCGGTAGCGCTGGGCCTTTATATGATAGAAAACGGGGCAACAGTCCGCTCGGCAGCCAAAGCCTTTCGCATCAGCAAGTCCACCGTGCACAAGGATGTGACCCAGCGGCTGCGAAAGATGGATCCGACGCTGTACCGGCAGGTCAAGGCGCTGCTGGATCAGAATAAGCAGGAACGGCACATCCGCGGCGGGGCGGCGACAAAGGAAAAATACGCCCAAAAGAAGAAAAAAGCATGAAAAAACGCACCGGTTTCGGTGCGTTTTTCTTTGTTTTACCGGTATTCCTTGCTCAGGGAAAAGCCCCGTCCCCGAACCTCGCTGACCGAGCTGACCGTTAAAAAGGCGGTGGGGTCGATCTCCGACACCATCCGGGTCAGACGGGGCAGCTCTCTGCCCGAGATCACGGTCAGCACCATCAGCCCCTGTTTGCGCTGGTAGCCGCCCTCGGACTGCACGAGGGTGGTGCTGCGGTCTAATTTTTGGATGATCATCCGGTTGATCTCTTCGTATTTTTCGCTGACGATCTTTACCTGCGTGCGGGACTGTCCCATCATCAGCACCTTGTCCAGAACGAGGGTGTAGATGAGAACCAGCAAAATGCCGTAAAGCACCTGCTCCCGGTCGGCAAAGAGCATCTGCAGCAGAAGGATGGTAAAGTCGAAAGCGTACATGGTCACCGAAACGGAAAGCCCCAGCTTTTTCTTCAGCACCAAAGGCGGAATGTCCATGCCGCCGGTGGAAGCCCCTGCCCGGATGACGATGCCGATGGAAATGCCGATCAAAAGGCCGGCGTACAAAGCGCACAGCAGCTTGTCGTCGGTCATCTGTGACAGCTGCGGGACCGACTCGAACAGCCGCAGAACGGCAGGATAGCAAAAGGTGCTGATCAGGGTGGTCATGGCAAATTTTTTGCCCAGCACCCACCATCCCAGCAGGAACATGAGGATGTTGAACACCGACACGAAGGTGGCTACCGGCAGGGAAAAGCGGTGGAAGAACAAAAGCGCCAGTCCCGTGGTGCCGCCGGTGATGAGACCGCCGGGCAGGATGAACATGGTCACCGCCAAAGCGTACAGGGCGTTGCCGAAGAGGATCAGCAGAATGTTGGAAAGCTGTTTCAAAAGAGTGTGTCGGTTCAAAAGAATCATCCTTTCAAGCTGCCGTGATAATGGACTAAAGGGCAAAAAGAAAAAGCAGACCGAAGATCAGTCTGCTTTTTTGTTTTGATTCGGTTGGATTTTCATCTCCATCCGCCCTTTGTTTCGCGATTCAAAGCGGTACAGTGCCCGCAAATCCATGCTATCACTTTCGCGGACGAAAGTCAATCCCTTAATCTGCCGATTCCAAAAATCCCAGCCGCAAAAGGGGATCGACCCGCACCCCGTCCTCGAACAGCTCAAAGTGCAGATGGCTTTCCAGAGCGGTCTCGGCAAGGACCGAACCGGCCAGGGTGCCCAGGGGGTCGCCCACCAGAACATTTTGTCCTTCGGCGACCGAAAGATCAGGCTCCAGACCGCAGTAGCGGCTGAGCAGTCCGTTGGGATGGGTCAGCTCCACCACCGTGCCCCACATGGGATCCTGCTTGACCGCCGAAACGGTGCCGTTTGCCGCCGCCAGAACAGGCGTTCCCGCTTCGGCACGGATGTCGATGCCGTTGTGGGTGTGCCATTTCTGCAAAGTCTCGTCCAGCACCAACGTATCACCGGAAAAATGACCGAACACCACCCCGTTCACCGGCAAAAGATAGGAAGAGACGTCGGATACGGGCGATGCGGCATCCACCGCGGGCTCGGCAGAAGGCGCCTGCGAGGGCGCATCCGC
>JAFQTW010000043.1 GCA_017408855.1 Oscillospiraceae bacterium
AAGCCCTCAATATCGATGAAAAGATGTTCCAGCCCAAGGCGGTGCTTGGCACCATCGGACGGGCAAAGGACAGTCTGCAGACCCCGGCGGATATGGCAAGAGAGGCCGGTACCGACTACCGGATGGGTCTGATCGCCAAAGTGTACGAAAAATATCAGGCGACCCTGAAAAAAGCCGATGCGGTGGATTTCGACGACATCATCGTACTGACCGTGCGGCTGCTGGAGCAGTTTCCTGAGGTGCTGGAGTATTATCAGAACCGCTACCGTTATATTATGGTGGATGAGTATCAGGACACCAACCATGCGCAGTACCGTTTGGTCAGCCTTTTGGCGGCAAAACACGGAAACCTGTGCGTAGTCGGTGACGACGATCAGTCCATCTATAAATTCCGCGGCGCCACCATCGAAAATATCCTCAGCTTTGAGGAGCAGTTCGAAAAAGCCAAGGTCATCCGTCTGGAGCAGAACTACCGCAGCACCAAGCGCATCCTGGATGCTGCCAACGAGGTCATCGCCAACAACACCGCCCGAAAGGGCAAAAACCTCTGGACCGGCAACGGCGAGGGGGAGAAGATCGTGTTCTATCGCTCGCAGGATGAGCGGGCGGAGGCGCAGTTCATCACCGAAGAGATCACCTCCCATGTGGCAAACGGCGCCAACTATGCCGACCATGCGGTCCTGTACCGGATGAATGCCCAGTCGGGTGAGATCGAAAAGGCGCTGGTCAAAGCGGGCATCCCCTATAAGATCGTAGGCGGACTTCGCTTTTACGAGCGCAAGGAGATCAAGGACATCATCGCTTATTTAAGCGTTCTCAATAACCCCAACGACACGGTGCGCCTGAGCCGCATCATCAACGAGCCCAAACGGGGCATCGGCGATACCTCCGTTGCGGCGGTGCTGGAGCTGTCCGCCCAGCTGGGCGTGGCACCCTTACAGCTGATGGCGGACGCGGATCAGTACGACAAACTGCGCCGCCGTGCCGAGCCGCTCAAGAAGTTTGCCTCCATGATGGAAGAGCTGATCGAGCGCAGTCTGGATGAGCCTTTGGAGATCATCTTTGATGCTTTGCTGGACGAGACCGGCTATCTGACCATGCTGCAGCTGCAGGGCTTTGAAGGACAAAGCCGCATCGAAAACATCGACGAGCTGCGTTCTTCCATCATCAAATTCTCCGATGAAATGCCGGAAGGCACCCTCTCCGATTTCCTCGAAGAGGTGGCGCTTTATACCGATCTGGACCGCACCGACCTGCAGGAGGATTCGGTCATTTTGATGACTATGCACTCGGCTAAGGGCCTGGAGTTCCCCTACGTCTTTGTGGCCGGCTGTGAGGAGGGCATCTTCCCCGGCAGGATGAGCATGAACTCCCCCGACGAGATCGAGGAAGAGCGGCGTCTGGCTTATGTGGCCATTACCCGCGCCAAGAAAAAACTGTATCTGACCACCGCGGCGCAGCGGATGCTTTTCGGTCAGACCACCTGGAACAAGCCTTCGCGCTTTGCAAGAGAGATCCCAAAAGAGCTTTTGGAGACCATCGATACGACGGTGGATCAGAAGAAATGGGACAATGTATCCCACACCCAGCCGCTTCCGGCGGGAACCATCCGCACCGGCGGCATGAGCGCGGTGAGCGCTTCGCCCGCGGCTTCTTCTTCGGCGCAGCCGCTCAGACCCGGCGATACGGTATCCCACAAGATCTTCGGCACCGGAACGGTGGTTTCGGCTACGCCGATGGCAAACGATCTTTTGGTGGAAGTAACTTTTGATAAAGTCGGCACCAAAAAGCTGATGGCAAACTTCGCAAAATTGCGGAAACTGTAACAGAAAGGCGGAATAATCATGGCAAAAGTAACTCTGATCACCCACACCCCCGATCCGGAAAAGATCATCGCAGCAGCCGCAAAGCTCTGTTACAGCGCCAGCAGTCCTCAGACTTTGCTGGACGGACTGACCCCTGAAAAAACCGAGAAATTCCTGACCATGCTCAGCGAGCTGGGACATGAAAGCCCCATCGAGCATGTTTCCTTCACCTTTGGCATCGAGGGCGTTTCCCGCTCTTTGCTGGCGCAGATCACCCGTCACCGCATCGCTTCTTATTCGGTGCAGAGCCAGAGATACGTTCGGGAAAAGGATTTCGACTATGTGACCCCGCCTGAGATCGCTGCCATCCCCGAAGCGCTGGCGCTGTACGAAAAGACTATGGCGGAGATCGGAAACGCCTACGATCAGCTGGCAGCCATCCTGAAAAAGAAACACACCGCTTCTTTGATGGAAGAGGGACTTTCCGAGAAAGCGGCATTGTCCAAGGCTGAGAAAATGGCCATTGAGGATGCCCGCTTCGTTCTGCCCAACGCCTGCGATACCCAGATGGTAGTGACCATGAACGCCCGCAGCCTGATGAACTTCTTCCGCCACCGCTGCTGCAACCGTGCTCAGTGGGAGATCCGGGAAGTGGCGTATCAGATGCTGGAGCTGGTCTACGAAGTGGCACCGACGCTGTTCAAATACGCCGGCGCTCCCTGTGTCCGCGGCGCTTGTCCCGAGGGCAAGATGACCTGCGGCAAGGCCGCGCAGGTCCGTGCGTATGACGCCATGAGAAAGGGGAACACTGGCAAATGAAACTGATCGTCATCGAAGGGCTGGACGGCAGCGGCAAGGCCACCCAGACCCAACTTTTGGCGGAATATCTGGAAAAACAGGGGCAAAAAGTGCGGAAAGTTTCCTTTCCCGCCTACGATAAGCCCTGGTCGTATCCGGTGAAGATGTACCTTGGCGGCGCGTTCGGAGAAAAGCCCGGCGACGTAAGCGCATGGGCCGCATCGAGCTTTTTTGCGGTGGACCGCTTTGCCAGCTTTCGTACCGACTGGCAGAAGGACTACGAAAGCGGTACGGTCATCCTCTGCGACCGCTATGTGGGTTCCAACGCCATCCACCAGTCGGTGAAGATGCCCCGGGAAAACTGGGACGAGTACATGGACTGGCTGTTCGATTTCGAGCATAACAAGATGGGCGTTCCCGTTCCTTCGGCTACCGTTTATCTGAAAATGCATCCCGAGACCTCGAAAAATCTGCTGTCTCAGCGGTATCAGGGGGACGAGAGCAAAAGGGACATCCATGAAAAGGATCTGAACTATCTGCTTTCCTGCCACGAAGCTGCCGGCTATGTAGCGGAAAAATACGGCTGGCGGGTGGTGGAATGCTGCGACGGACAGACCCTCCTGTCCCGGGAAGAGGTCGCACAGCGGGTTTTGCAGGCGATTTCGGATCTTTTGTAATACTGGACAAACAAAGGAAGTTTACAGTACAATAGTAAGATAGATTATCTGTTAGGAGAAAAAACATGATTTACGTATTTTTAGCACAGGGTTTTGAAGAGATTGAAGCGCTGGCGGTGGTGGATATCCTGCGCCGCGCCGAGCTAGAGGTAAAAACCGTAGGCGTTACCGGTGAGATCGTGAGCGGTTCCCACGGCATCATCGTGGCGGCCGATACCGTAGAAGGGGTGATCGACCCTGCCGAAGCGCAGATGATCGTGCTGCCCGGCGGCATCCCCGGCACCCTCAATCTGGAAAAGAGCGCCGTGGTCAAAGAGTGCATCGAGTATGCCATGGAGCACAACCGTTACGTGGGCGCTATCTGCGCCGCACCGTCTATTCTGGGACATATGGGCTATCTGGACGGCAAAGAGATCACCTGCTATCCCGGCTTTGAGTCGCAGATGCCCAAAGCGTACTACACCGGCGAGCCGGTGGTCCGCACCGACAACATCATTATGGCGAAAGGCGCCGGTGTTGCGGTGGACTTTGCCTTGAAGCTGGTCGAAGTTTTGCTGGGCGAGGCACGGGCAAAACAGCTGAGAGCCTCGATCCAATGCTGAGAAAAGATATCCGCCCGGAGAAAAACCGTCTTCGGGAAGAAATGAAGGCCTTTCGGCGGGAAATGTCCCCCGCGGGAAAAGAGAAAAAGGATGCGGCCATCCGCCGCGGGATCCTGTCGCTGAAGGAATACCAGAACTGCGATACGCTGATCACCTTCGTCTCCACCGCCATCGAGGTGGATACCAAAGGGCTGATCGAACAGGCATTGCGTGACGGGAAAAAGGTGGCGGTCCCTTACTGTGTCGACGGGACCCGTCTGATGGAGTTTTACTATATCCGCGGGCTCGATGACCTGTCGCCCCGCACCTTTGGGGTGCAGGAGCCGGATCCTGCCTGCTGTGAAAAGCTGGGCGAGACCAAAAACAGCCTTTGCATCGTGCCGGGTCTAGGCTTTGATCATCACGGCTACCGTCTCGGCTATGGGAAAGGCTACTACGACCGTTTTTTGTCCAGCTACGACGGCTTTAAGCTGGGCGTGGTATACGAGGGATGCCTGAAAATGCGGCTGCCTCACGGCTACTTCGATGTGGCAGTGGATCTTTTGATCACCGAAAAGCGGCGGAAAAAGCCCATCCGGCTGCCCCACCGCAGAAAAACCGATCACAGACCGGAAAAATGATCCGGTTTTATCATACCCGGTCCTGCGCAAGCAGAGCCAAAGGGAGGATCACATGAACGAGAAAAACGAGAGAGATATTTTTAAAGATCTCATCGACAGTATTCAGGTGGACGAGGAACCTGCCGCGCCCAAATCGGAGCCGGTGCAGGTGCCGATCCGCCAAAACGAGCCTGCCGAGCCGCCCCGCGCAGCCCGGTCGGAGTCTGTTGCCCCGCAGCAGGAAGAGCTGCCCCGCTGGCTGACCGAGAAAAAGGGACGTCCTGCCACCAATCAGTATGCGCAGGCGGCGGAAAAAGCGGCGAAAGCCAAAGCGGCGCAGAACGGACAGACCGAGGCGGCATCGCCCCGTCCCGCAGAGAAAAAGCCCACCATGGCCGAGCAGTTCCGGGTCACGCTGTCGCAGCAGGACTATGAAAAGCCCGCCATGACCGCTGAGGAGCGTCAGGCGCAGCAGGAAAAGGCGCAGGCGCAGAAAGCGGCGGCAAAGCCGGTGAAAAAGAAGAAAAAGATCCGCAAAAAATACCGGGTGGGCAGAGCCCTGCTCATGACCATCCTCTGCGTCGTGCTGAGCGTGTATCTGGCAAAATTCTTCCTCAGCTCTTTTGAAGATCTGACCGGCGTTGTTCTGTTCGGCGACCAGAGCCAGCGGGAAGTGCAGATGCAGGTAGAGATCCCTGAAGGCGCCTCCATGCAGGAGATCACCGAGATCCTGGCAGACAGCGGTGCCGTGACCGAGCCGCTGGCCTTCCGTGCTTATGTGTGGCTGAAGAAAGAAGAGGGCTTTTTGCCCGGCAGCTATCAGCTGACCGGCAAAATGGACTACAACGACATCATCTACGCGCTGCAGGCCGGCGATCAGCGTACCGACGTGGTGGACATCATGTTCCCCGAGGGCGCTACTTCGCTGGATATCGCCAATAAGCTGCAGGAAAACGGCGTTTGCGATGCGGACGAGTTTTTGGCGGCGCTCAACCGCCGGGATTACAATTACACCTTCGTAGAGAACATCCCGGAAAACGAGCTGCGTTTTTATGATCTGGAAGGCTATCTGTTCCCCAATACCCACCAGTTCTTTGTAGGCGAGAGCGTGGACTCGGTGCTGAACCGTTTCCTCAAGGACTTTTCTTCCCAGATCACCGATGAGATGCGCACCCGCATGAACGAGCTGAATCTGACTCTGGATGAAACGCTGATTCTGGCATCGATCATTCAGAAAGAGGCAAGTGATCCGGATGAGATGAAAAATATCTCCGAAGTTTTCCACAACCGTCTGCGCAACTCCGATACCTATCCGAACCTGCAGTCCGACCCGACCATTTTCTATGTGGAAAGAGTCATCAAGCAGAAGATCGGCATGACCAATCAGCCCATGTACGACGCGTACAACACCTACGTCTGCAAGGGACTGCCGGTAGCGCCCATCTGCAACCCCGGTATCGACGCCATCGAAGCGGCGCTGTATCCGGCAAACCATGATGTGGACTACTTCTATTTCGTCACCGACGACGAAGGCAAATACTACTACGCCGCTACCTTGGCGGAGCATAACTACAACATTGCAATGGCCGATCAGGTCAATGCGAGAGTGGAAAAAGAAAAAGAAGAAGCCGCCAAAGCGGAAGCGGCCGCTTCTTCGACCGCGCAGTAAGAAAAAGCAGTCACCGGGAAAACCGGTGGCTGCCTTTGTGTCATAAGAAAGGATGGCAGAGATGGCAAGCTGGAACAAACCCGAAGTTTTGGCCCCCGCAGGCGATTTTGAACGTCTTGTTGCCGCAGTGCGCTACGGTGCCGACGCGGTGTATCTGGGCGGCAAAGACTTTGGCATGCGCGCATCCCCACTGAATTTTACCGAAGAAGAGCTGGCCGAAGCGGTTCGCTACTGCCACGAAAGAAATGTCAGAGTCTATGTGACCTGCAACATCCTGCCGCGGGAGGATGAGCTGGACCGTTTGCCTGCCTACCTGCATTTTCTGCAGCAGATCGGGGTGGATGCGCTGATCGTGGCGGACATCGGCGTTCTGATGCTCTGCCGCAGAGAAGTGCCGGAAATGGAGATCCATATGTCTACCCAGACCGGTATCGTCAACCATCTGACCGCTACCGAACTGTATCATATGGGCGTGAAAAGGGTGGTGCTGGCAAGAGAGCTGAGCTTGGAGGAGATCCGGGAGATCCGCAAAAATACCCCGCCGGACCTGGAGATCGAGTGCTTTGTCCACGGTGCCATGTGCATGAGCTTTTCGGGACGGTGCGTTCTTTCCAACTATATGGCGGGACGGGATGCCAACCGCGGAGAGTGCGCTCAGCCCTGCCGCTGGAGCTACCATCTGATGGAAGAAAAGCGCCCCGGCGAGTTCTTTCCGGTATTTGAAGATGAAGAAGGCACTTATATCCTCAACGCAAAGGATCTTTGCATGATCGAACATCTGGACAAGCTGGCCGAAGCCGGTATTTCCAGCTTTAAGATCGAAGGACGGGCCAAGTCCTTTTATTATGTGGCCACCGTTACCGGCGCCTACCGTGCCGCGGTGGATCTTCTGGAAAAAGATCCGGACCGCTACGAGCTGCCCGCCTGGATCGAGGAGGAGACCCGCAAGGTCAGTCATCGCCAGTATTGCACCGGATTTTATTTTGGCAGACCCGAAAGCGGGCAGTATTACCAGAGCGGCGGCTACATCCGCAGCTACGACGTTGCCGCCATGGTAGACGGCTGGGAGGACGGACATCTTCTCTGCACTCAGCGCAACCGCTTTTTCCCCGGCGAAGAGCTGGAAGCGATGATGCCCGGTCAGCGCCCGGTGACCGTTAAGATCGAAGCGATCTTTGATGAGGAGGGCGCACCGCTCGAAGTGGCCCGCCATCCCATGCAGAAGCTGCGCATCCCGATGGAGACCCCCTTTCCCGCGGGAACGATTTTGCGCCGCGAACAGAAATAAAACCGCATCAGAAGGGACTTTTTCCACCGTCCGCGAACAGAAAAGCCGTCATCTTATATAGAGTGGGGGATAGTTTTTGTAACAAACCTACAAACTTTCCCGCACATGAGTTGGCCGACTTTATCCAACAAGCAGAAATTTGCGAGAAAAGGGGAAAAGTACCAAAATCACAAGTTGACGAAAAAAGTCAGTGTGTTATAATAATGATAGCATTGAGCGCCCTTTGGGGCATTTGTACGAAGCTAACACCGAATAATTCAAAAGCAGGAGAGTTGTAGTAATGTTTGTAAAAGATGTACAGGTTCAGAATCAGGTAGGTCTGCACGCACGTCCCGCTACCTTCTTCATTCAGAAAGCCAACGAGTTCAAATCCTCTATCTGGGTAGAGAAAGACGAGCGCCGCGTAAACGCTAAGAGCCTTCTGGGCGTACTGTCCCTGGGTATTGTTGGCGGCACCACCATCCGCATCATCGCTGACGGCGCTGACGAGGAGCAGGCTGTTGCAGGTCTGGTTAAACTGGTTGAGTCCGGTTTCGCTGAATAATCAATAGCAGAAACGAAAGCCTCCCACGCCACATGGCGCGGCGAGGCTTTTTTTCACTCATGGGAAAGGAGGCGGCATTTTGGAGAACCCCTTTTTGGCGCGGCTGCGGGAAAAAGCCCGTCAGCTTCCGCTGGAGCCCGGCGTGTACATCATGCGGGACAAAACGGAAAAGATCATCTACATCGGAAAGGCGAAAGCGCTGCGAAACCGTGTTTCCAGCTATTTTCGCAGCGTAGAAAAACACCCGGAAAAGGTCTACAAGATGGTGGAGAACGTCCGGGACTTTGAGACCATCGTGACCGACAGCGAGTTCGAGGCGCTGGTGCTGGAATGCAGCCTCATCAAGCAGTATACCCCCAAATACAATATCCTTTTAAAGGACGACAAAGGGTACAGCTACATCAAGATCACCCCGCCGCCATACAGCCGCATCCAAGCGGTGCTGCAAAAACAGGATGACGACGGCTGCACCTATCTGGGACCCTATATGTCCTCCTATATGGTCAAGCAGCTGGTGGAAGAAGCCAACCACGTGTTCCAGCTGCCCACCTGCAGCCGAAAGTTCCCGCAGGATTTCCGCAAAGGAAGACCCTGCCTGAACTTTCACATCAAACAGTGTATGGGACTTTGCCGCGGCAGAGTCACCGAAAAAGAGTACGCCGCCCGTCTGGACGAAGCGCTGGACTTTATCAAGGGCGGCTCGGTCAAGGCATTAAAACGTCTGGAAGAGCAGATGCTTTTGGCCAGCGAGAATCTGGAATTTGAAAAAGCGGCTCAGTATCGGGACCGCATCCAGGCCATCCAGAAGATGGGCGAGCGGCAAAAGGTGGTTTCTCATAAATCCGCCGAGGCGGACATCATCGCCTTTACCCAAAGCGAAAACGCCACCTCCGCGGCGGTGCTTTTGTTCCGTGACCACCGGCTGGTGGATAAAAAAGATTTTGTCTTTTACGAGCGGGGAGAGCTTTCGTCCTTCCGGCGGGATTTTTTGCTCAGCTACTACCGGGACGACATCCCCCGCATCATCGAGGTGGACGGCGATTTTGAGGACCGGGAGCTGACCGAAGCGTATTTTTCCCAGAAGATGGGGCATAAGATATCCATCACCGTTCCCCAGCGAGGGGACCAGGCGAAGCTGGTGGAAATGGCGAAAAACAATGCCGCCCAGCGCCTGAGCCACGAAGTGTCCCGCACCGGACGGGAGCTGTCCGCACTGGACGAGATCGCCCGTCTGCTGGGTCTTTCGGCGCCGCCTTCTTACATCGAGGCCTACGATATTTCCAACATCGGCGCCGAGACCATCGTTGGCGGTATGATCGTGTTCGAAGGGGGAAGACCCCAGAAAAAATACTACCGCAAATTCCGGATGAAATCCCAGCTGACCCCCGACGACTATGCCAGCATGCGGGAGATGATCGCCCGCCGGTTTACCCGCTACCACGAGGAAAAAGAGTCCGGCGAAGGCTTTGGACGTCTGCCCGACCTGATCCTGCTGGACGGCGGTAAGGGGCATGTGGCGGCAATTGAGCCGCTTTTAGAGGAGATGGGCATCCATGTGCCGGTGTTCGGTATGGTCAAGGATGACCGCCACCGGACCCGAGCTATCGCCAAAGACGGCGGCGAGATCGCCATCAACGCCAACCGAAATGCCTTTAACATGATCACCCGCATTCAGGATGAGGTGCACCGCTATACCATCGAGTTTTCCCGCGGCAGCCACCGAAAATCGGGGCTGGAGCTGGCCATGACCTCGGTGGAAGGGATCGGCCCCGCCCGCGCAAAAGCGCTGTTTTCCGCCTTTAAGACCCAAAAGGCCATGCGGGAAGCTTCGGTCGAACAGCTGGCCGCGGTGAAGGGCATGACCCTTCCCATCGCACAGCGGCTGTATGACTGGCTGCACAGCGAATCCTGATGGCGAAGGTTGACATCTGACCGGTTTTGCCCCATAATATTGATAACTGTAAGCAATCAACGATTTGCCGTGTTCGCGGCAGACGGAGGAATCATATGAGAATCATTACAGGCTCGGCCCGCGGCCGCAGACTGATCGCTCCCGAGGGGATCGATACCCGCCCTACTTCCGAAGTGACCAAAGAGGCGGTCTTTTCCGCCATCCATTTCGAGGTGGAAGGCGCCCGCATGCTGGATCTGTTTGCCGGCACCGGTCAGATGGGACTGGAGGCCATCAGCCGCGGCGCGAAAAGCGTGACCTTCGTGGAAAGCGGAAAAGCTTCGCTGGCGGCTTTGCGCGCCAACATCCTTGCCTGCGGTTTTACCGATCAGTGCAAGGTGATGGCGATGGATGCCATCGGATTTTTGAAACTGGGCGGCGGTGAATACGACGTCGTCTTTATGGATCCGCCCTACAATCAGGGTCTGGCGCAGGCGGCGCTGCCTTTGGTGGCACAGCAGATGGCGCCCGGCGGCGTGATTTTGTGCGAAGTGGACAAGCAGGAAAAAATGCCGGAAGAGGCAGGTGCTTTCCGTCTGCAGAAATCCCGCCGTTACGGAAAATCCATGATCTACACCTACCGTGTTCCGGAGGAAGAGGAGTAAACATGAGGATCGCAGTATGTCCCGGCAGTTTTGACCCGATCACCAAGGGCCATCTGGACATCATTACCCGGGCTTCGAAATTATTTGACAAGGTGATCGTTCTGGTGGTCATCAATGCCGCCAAGCAGTTCAGCTTTACCCAGGAAGAGCGGACCGAGCTGATCCGACAGGTGATCGGCGACAGTCTGCCCAATGTGGAGATCGACTCCTACGACGGACTTTTGGCTAACTACGTCAAGGAAAAGGGCGCAGTCGCCATCGTAAAAGGTCTGCGCGCCGTTACCGACTTTGAATACGAGTTTCAGATGGCTCTTGCCAATAAAAAACTCAATCCCGAGGCGGATACCGTCTTTCTGACCACCGCCCACGAAAACATGTACTTAAGCTCCAGCCTGGTCAAGCAGATCGCCCATTTCGGCGGCGATATTTCCAGTTTTCTGCCGCCCCAGATCGTGGAGCCGGTTACTGCCCGTCTTTGCAAAAAAGACTGATCAGCCTTAATAGCCCGCAGCGGCTTAATGTATCACAGACCATTCAGGGAGGGTTTACTTATGAATATTGATGATATCCTGGACACTATGGACGAAATGCTTGACAAAGCATGGAATCTGCCTTTGACCGGCGGCCGCTGTGTGGTGGATGCGGAGAAGGTCCGTGACCTGATCGATGACATCCGTCTCAATCTGCCCACCGAGATCAAACAGGCAAAACAGATCGTAGCGGACCGCGCTGACATCATCAGCGTTGCAAAAGCAGAGGCGGAGTCCCTTGTGCGTAAAGCGGAAGAGCATGCCAAAGCACTGGTCGAGCAGGAAGAGATCACCAAGCAGGCGCACGCCCGTGCCACTGAGATCCTGACCCAGGCGCAGAATAAATCCCGCGAGATGAAGCAGGCTTCGCAGGAGTTTGCCGAGACCATGCTCAAGAGCACCGAAGAGACTCTGGCAAAAGCGCTGGGCGATGTTCGCTCTACCCATCAGGCGCTGAAATCCGGCGGCAGAAACGCTGCAAAATAAAACCGATTCCAAAAGAAAAAGGACGAAATCTTATGATTTCGTCCTTTTTTGTTGTTTTTCAGCAGACGCAAACAGGTTTATCGGTGTGCAATGACCTCGGTCAGCCGCACACGGGAAGAATAATATCCCTCTTTGACCGGCTCTTCTTTGGCGTAGTCGGTGGAGAGGTATTTTTTGTTGTCATCGGAAAAGACGGTGACCAGAACCGCACCGTCCGGCAGCTGCTCGGCGATCTTTACGCAGCCGATGAAGTTGGCGCCGGACGAAATGCCCACGCCGATCCCCAGTTGACGGGAAAGCATCTGTGCCATCAAAATGGCATCGCCGTCATCGACGGCGACAACGCCGTCCAGCCGGGAAAGCTGCAGCAGATCGGGGATGAAATCATCCGAAATACCCTGGATCCGGTGACTGCCCACCTTGTATCCGGTGGAGAGGGTGGGGGAAGAGGCCGGCTCCAGCGCGAAGGAGCGGCAGGCAGGAAAAGACCCCTTCAGCCGGCGGGAAATGCCCATCACCGTGCCGCCGGTGCCCACACCGGCCACAAAGCCGTTGGGGGAAAGCCCGAGCGCGTTCAGCTGTGATACGATCTCAGCGCCGGTGGTCAGATAGTGCGCTTCGCTGTTGTCCGGGTTGGAAAACTGCCGGGGCAAAAACACGCCGTTTTCGCACTGCAAGGCTTCGCACATGCGGATAGAGCCTAAAAAACCGCCCTCCTCTTTGGAAACGAGGCGGACGGCAGCTCCGTAGCTTTTCATCATGTTGACCCTTTCGGGACTCATCCAGTCCGGCATAAAGATGGTGACCGGATGCCCCAGGGCTGTTCCCAGTGCCGCAAAAGCGATGCCGGTGTTGCCGCTGGTAGCCTCGGCGATGGTCATGCCGGGGCGGATGCTGCCGTTTTGGTATGCGGTTTTCAAAATATGATAAGCCACCCGGTCCTTGATGCTGCCGGTGAGGTTGTAACTTTCGTTCTTTGCAAAAATGCGCAGACATCGACCGTCGACGGTACAGCGAACTTCCAGAAGGGGAGTGCCGCCGATCATGGGACAGATGTGCTCAAAAACAGAAAGCTGTTTTTTCATAGTTTTACCTCCTTTGGTCAAACGTCTGCTTGCAGTTAGTTTATGCGGGAACAGCGATAAAGTCAAGCGGATCACTAGGAATTATCCTCTTTGCACAAAAATAAAGAAAAACTGCGAAAAAATTTTTGAAAAAATCCAGAAAAAGGTGCTTTTTTTCATTTATGACCGTTGCAATTTGAGAGAATACCCGTTATAATGGGTGTACAGTGGTGTGAAGTGGAGCCAAGTGGTTAAAAGTGAGAGAAAAAGAAAGGACGGTGGGGAACAGTGCTGATCGGCGAGTATGCGCATACGCTCGACGTAAAAGGCCGCGTCAATTTCCCTGCCAAGCTTTTGACCGACTTAGGTGACCGTTTCATCCTGTCAAAAGGCCTTGACGGCTGTCTGTTCGTCTATTCCGCAGAGGAATGGGGCAATCTCGAAAGAAAGATAAAAGAGCTGCCTCTTTCCAAATCCCGCCCGCTGCAGCGATACTTCTTCGCCGGCGCCGCGGAGGTGGAAGTGGACAAACAGGGACGTATCGTGATCCCTCAGAAGTTGAGAGAACACGCAGGTCTTGAAAAAGATGTCATGATCATCGGCGCATCTTCGAGAGCAGAGATCTGGGATAAAGAAAGATGGAATCTCAGCTGCGAAGAACTGACCGCCGAGACCATTGAATCGGCAATGGAAGAGTTGGGATTTTAAGATCCACAAACCGAAAGGAGTAAGAAGATGGAATTTTCCCACTATTCGGTGATGCTTTCGGAGAGCATCGAGGGATTGGCCATCCGCCCCGACGGGATTTATGTGGACGGTACAGCTGGAGGGGCTGGACATTCCTGTGAGATCGCAAAACGTCTTACCACCGGTAAGCTGTTTGCTCTCGACAAGGATCCGGACGCGGTTAACATTGCAGGGAAAAGGCTGTCGCCCTACGGGCAGGCTACGGTGATTCAGACCGATTTTAAAGATCTGGTCGAAACCTTAAAGGAGCGGGGGATTACCGGAGTTGACGGCATACTTTTGGATCTTGGCGTTTCTTCGTATCAGCTGGATACGGCGGAACGGGGATTCAGCTATCATCACGACGCGCCGCTGGATATGCGCATGAGCAAATCCGGAATGAGCGCGCGGGATCTGGTCAACACCTACTCGGTGGATGACATGACCCGGATCATCCGGGAGTTCGGGGAAGAGAAATACGCTTTCAGCATCGCCAAAAATATAGAAAAAGCGCGGGCGAAAGCGCCGATCGAAACCACCGGACAGCTGGCGGATATCATCAGGGAATCGATGCCCTTTTCCGCCCGGCGGGAGAAGAATCCCGCCAAAAAGACCTTCCAGGCCATCCGCATTGCCGTAAACGGTGAGATGGACAGCCTGTCGCAGGTTTTGGACCAGGCCTTTGACTTTTTAAATCAGGGCGGCAGATTTGCCATCATCACCTTCCATTCGCTGGAGGACCGGATGGTCAAACAGAAATTCGCGGATTTCGCAAAGGGCTGCGTTTGCCCGCCGGATTTTCCGGTCTGCGTTTGCGGAAGAAAACCGCGGGGCAAGCTGGTCTCGAAAAAGCCGATCGTGCCGACAGAAACAGAACTGGCAGAAAATCGGCGAAGCCGCAGCGCAAAGCTGCGGGTCATTGAAAAGATCGCAGAGTGATCGATTGCAAAAGGGGTGAGCATCTATGGCCATGAGCCAGCAGGCGTACGATCTTTCGCGCTACGAGCCGAAGGAAAAAGCGCCGAAAATGCAGGTCGTTAAACGGGCACAGCCGATCAAATCCTTGTACGGTGTGCGTCCCATAACCTTTTTGGCCATTGCCATCGCAGTGGTGGCCATCACCGCGACACTTTTGTATAACAACGCCATGATCGCCGAGATCAGCGCGGAGATCACTGCGGTAAGCGACGATCTGGAGCTTTTGCAGAACGAAAATGCCCGCCTCAACCGCGAGCTCGATGCTAAGATCTCCAACGAAAGCCTTGCCAATACCGCGGTCAATGAGTTAGGACTCAATAAGCTGGAAAGTTATCAGGTAGAATATGTGAATCTGTCCGCCGAGGACGTTGTGACCGCCAAAGAGACACAAAGCGGCTTTAACGTTTTCGCCATGATCGGACAGACCATCACCAAGATCCAGGAATATCTGAAATTTTAAGCAATACATATATGAGGGGAAGATAAAGGGGGATACCAAGCGGACGCTTTGCGTCGCGCTGTATTCTGCTATCGCCTGACAGTGGGGGAGTTGAGAAGATGATTCTTGACTCCTTTTGTTCTTGAAACAGCCCGAAATCCGGATGGAGGAACCGTCTATGAAGTTTGGAAATACCACCGCACAAATGAAACGGCGGATCATCGCCATAATTCTGATCCTGTCCTTGCTGGGACCGACCGTGCTGATCGCCCGTCTGTTCACCCTGCAGGTGGTGCAGGCAGAAGACCTGCAGAAGCGTGCCGCCCGTCAGCAGATGCGGGTGACCAGCATCAGCGCGCAGCGGGGAACCATCTATGACCGCAACGGCGAGATCCTTGCCATGAGCGGCACGGTTTGGACGGTCTATCTCTCGCCGGTCGATATTGACGATGAGGAAGAGCGGGAGCTGGTCATCAAAGGCCTTTCCCGTATTCTCGACGTGGATGAGGATACCATCCGGGAGAAATCTCACCGCAATACCTACTATGAGATCATCAAAAAGAAGATCGAGCGCCCACTGGCAGACGAGGTCACCGAGTTTTTGCAGGAAAACAGCATTGGCTGCGTCGGTCTGGAGGAAGATTACAAGCGCTACTATCCCTACGGTACCTTGGCATCGACGGTGCTGGGCTTTACCGGAAGCGAAAATCAGGGCGCTTACGGCATCGAATCTTACTACGACAAGGTGCTCAGCGGCACCAACGGACAGGTGGTCTCGGCGAAAAACGCCTGGGGCACCGATATGCCCTTTGAATATGAAAAAATGTACGAAGCGGAAAACGGCAACGATCTGATCCTGACCATCGATGCCAACATCCAGCGCTTTGTGGATCAGCATCTGGAGCAGGCGGTCATCGAGCATGACGTGCAGAACAAGGCCTGCGCCGTTGTCATGGACGTCAAGACCGGCGAGATCCTTGCCATGAGCACCAAACCGGACTTTGACCCCAACAATCCCAACGAGATCTACGATGCGAAGGTGGCGGAAGAGCTGTCCCGCATCACCAATTCGGAAGAATACAAAACCGCCCTGCAGGAAGCGCAGTTTGCCCAGTGGAGAAACAAGGCCATCTCCGACCCCTACGAGCCGGGTTCGGTCTTTAAGATCATCACAGCATCTGCCGCGCTGGAGGAAAAGGTGGTCGATCTGGGCACTTCCTTCTCCTGCTACGGTGTGACCGATATCGCCGGTCAGCAGTACCACTGCTGGAAGCTGGAGGGTCACGGCGACCAGAACTTCAGCCAGACGCTGGAAAACTCCTGCAACCCGGCTTTTATCGCCTACGGCCAGCTTTTGGGCGCCGAAAACTTCCGCAAATACTTTGAAGCGTTCGGTCTGACCGAGATCACCGGTGTGGACCTGCCCGGCGAAGCCGGCTCCATTTACCATCCCATGTCGGAATTCGGCATCACCGAGCTTTCTTCCAGCTCCTTCGGTCAGACCTTTAAGGTCACCGCTCTGCAGCTGATCACCGCCATTTCCGCGGCGGTCAACGGCGGCGAGCTGATGCAGCCTTATGTGGTCAAGCAGGTGGTGGATCAGAACAAAAACGTCGTTTCCGAAACGGTCCCCGTGACCAAACGGCAGGTCATTTCCAATCAGACCAGCTCCACCATGGCGACCCTTTGCGAAAACGTCGTCGCTTACGGTTCGGGACGGTCCGGCGGACTGCCGGGATTTCGGATCGGCGGCAAGACCGGTACCTCTGAGAAACTGGGCGCCGGCGACAGCGAGTGGAAGATCCTTTCCTTTGCCGCTTTTGCCCCTGCCAACGATCCGGAGATCGCTGTACTGGTCATGCTGGATGAGCCGCCTCTGGATAACCCCTACGGCTCGGTCATCGCAGCTCCCATCGTTAAAAATATGCTGGCCGACATCCTGCCCTATCTGGGCTACGAAGCGGATGTGGTCGAAGGGGAAGACACCGATGTGAAAGTCCCCAACCTTGTGGAAAAAATGCTGGAAGAGGCACAGTCCACGCTTATCGACAAGGGACTTAAGGCCCGCATCGTAGGCGACGGCGATACGGTACTGGCACAGGTGCCGGCGGAAAACAGCACCATCCCTTACGGCGGAACGGTCATCCTCTACACCGATGAGACCGAGCTGGAAGAGACGGTCAAAGTCCCCAACGTTCTTGGCAGGACCAGCCGCCAGGCCAATGCGACCCTGCTCAATGCCGGACTCAACATCAAAATCGTGGGCAGCTTTGACGACAATGTGCAGACGCAGGTAGTGGCACAGTCGCCCATGCCGGAAGAAGAGGTGGTCCCCGGAACGGTGGTCACCGTAACGATCCAGGAAGTAAAAACCGAAGAAACGGCAGATGTGACAGATACCGAAAGCTAAAACACAGCAGATTCAGTCACATTTCGCACAAAAAATATGGTAAAATATCAGTTGCGGGAAAAAGAGAGAACCGCAGAAAAAGGGGGCAGACCATTTGAATCTTTACGCATTGATGAAGGACGTTCCATATAAAGGTAAGATAGCGGATCTGCCGATCAGTCGGGTCACCAGCGATTCGCGTCAGATCACGCCCGGATGCCTGTTTATCTGCATCGAAGGCGCCCGGTTCGACGGACACTCCGTTGCGGAAAAGGTGCTGCAGCAGGGTGCCGCCGCCGTGGTGGTGCAAAAGGATCTGGGACTTGAAAATCAGCTTCTGGTCCAGGACAGCCGCGATGCTTACGGAAAGATCGTCAGCAGCTTTTACGGAGATCCGTCGAAAAAATTAAAGCTCATCGGCATTACCGGTACCAACGGAAAGACCACCTGTACCTACCTGCTCAAGCATCTGCTGGAATCGGCGGGCAAAAAGGTAGGTCTGATCGGTACCATCCGCAACGAGATCGACGATATGGCGCTGCCTGCCAAGAACACCACCCCCGACCCCGGGGAACTGCATGTTCTGTTCATGCGCATGGCGCAGGCAGGCTGCGAATATGTGGTGATGGAGACCTCGTCCCATGCCTTTGATCAGAAAAGGCTTTCCGGCTGTCATTTTGCGGTAGGGGTGTTCACCAACCTGACGCAGGATCATCTGGATTATCACATCACCATGGAAAATTACTACCAGGCCAAGAAAAAGCTCTTTGACATCTGCAATACGGCGGTCATCAACCTTGATGACGAGTACGGGCGCAGACTCAAAGATGAAGTTTCCTGTCCGGTGCTGACCTTCTCCACCCACGATGATATGGCAGACTACACCGCCCGGGCCATCTGCCCGAGAGTGGACGGGAACCGCTTTACCATGGTTGGGCAGGGCGTGATCGGCAGAGTGGATTTCCCCATGCCCGGCGCCTTTTCGGTAGCCAATGCCATGACCGCGGGAACCGCCGCGCTGGCTTTGGGTCTTTCGATGGAAGAGGTCTGCCGCGGACTGTCTGACTGCCCCGGTATTCCCGGTCGGACCGAAGTGCTTCGCACCGATACGGATTTCACCGTCATCCGGGACTATGCCCACACCCCCGATGGACTGGAACAGGTGCTTTCGGCACTGAAACCTTTTGTGAAAAACCGCCTTTTGGTCATGTTCGGCTGCCCGGGAGAGAGAGACCCTTCCAAACGGGAGCACATGAGCGAAGCGGTGGTAAAATACGCGGATCATATCGTGATCACCTCCGATAATCCCCGTCGGGAGGACCCGATGGAGATCATCCGGCAGGCGCTGCCGCCTTTGGAAAAGAGCAGCGTCCCCTTTGAGGTGATCCCCGACCGGTACAGCGCCATCGAATGGTGCTTGTCCCATGCGGAAAAAGACGATCTGCTCGTTCTGGCCGGAAAAGGCCATGAGGACTATCAGGTTCTGGGTTACGGCACCATCCACTTTGACGAAAAAGAAGTGGTGGCGCGGCTTTTGTCCCAGATGCCCAGATAAAGAAAAGAGGGAGTTTTTTGAGCGGCTATTCCTTAAGCGAGATCAGCGAATGGATCTGCGCGGATAAAAAACTGTTTGGTGACGTGACCAAGATCGTTACCGATTCGAGAAAAGCCGAGCCCGGCTGTCTTTTCATCGCGCTGGAGGGCGAGGTGGTGGACGGTCACAACTACATCGGCGGCGCGCTGGAAAAAGGCGCTATCGCCGCGGTTGCGCATAAAAAGTTCGATCATCCCGACGACAAGATCCTGTACGTCGGCAACACCGAGCGGGCGCTGCGCACCCTGGCGAGACTGCACCGGATCAAGCTGGATCCCATCGCCGTAGGCATCACCGGATCGGTGGGCAAGACCACCACCCGGGACATGATCGCCGCGGTGGTCAAACAAAAATACAATACCCTGGTCACCCAGGGCAATCTCAATACCAACGTAAGTATGCCTTTGACATTGCTGCAGCTGGAAAAGGAACACGAAGCGGCAGTGATCGAAATGGGCATGACCGGTCTCGGCGAGATTGAGGAGCTGACCACCACCTTGCTTCCGCAGGTGGGCGTCATCACCAACATCGGCGTTGCCCACATGGAACGGCTTGGCAGCCGGGAGAATATCCGGAAAGCCAAGCTCGAGCTGGTGCAGGGACTGCGCGGCGGCGCTCCCTTGCTGCTCAACGGCGACGATCCCATGCTGTGGGGCTACAGTAATCCCGATCTCAAGGTGATCTTCTACGGAGTGGAAAACAAAAACTGCCAGATCACCGCAAAGGATCTGACCGTACTGATGGGAAGCACCACCTTTACCATCTGCTATCAGGGCGAAAAGTACCCCGCCCGCATCCCCTGTATGGGACAGCACAATGTGCTCAACGCGCTGGCGGCCTTCGGAGTCGGCGTGTCTTTGGGGATGGAGCCGAAAGAAGCAGCTTCGGCGCTGGATAAGTACGAGGTCACCGGCTGGCGGCAGAAGATCACCCACCACAAGGATTTCACCGTGGTGGAGGACTGCTACAATGCGGGACCCGAATCCATGCGGGCTGCCATGAATACTCTGGCGGGTATGCCCTGCACCGGACGGCGCATCGCCGTCCTGGCAGATATGCTGGAGCTGGGACATATTTCCGACGATGCCCACCGGGAGATCGGCGCGCTGGCGGCGCAAAACGGCATTGATGCGGTGTACGCCTACGGCGAACAGGCAAAACATATCGTTGCCGCCGCGAAAGAAGGCGGGGTCGGCGATGCGCAGCATTTTGCCGACAAAGAGGCTCTGACCGAGAAGGTCATCGCCGAAGCGGAAAAAGGCGATATCTTCTGGGTCAAAGGCAGCCACGGAATGGCGCTGGAGACCTTGATCGAAGAGGTATACAAGCGGGCGTAGCCTGCAGAAAAAGCCGCTTATGCGGCGGATAGGGGAAAGATATGAGGACGTTAATTATTCTGATCACCGCGCTGATCTCTTTCGGCGTTACCGCGGCAATGGGATTCTGGCTGATCCCGCTGCTGCGCAAGATCAAATTCGGTCAGACCATTCTGGACATCGGTCCGGTCTGGCATAAATCCAAGCAGGGAACTCCCACCATGGGCGGATTTTTGTTCATCGCCGGCGTGCTGGTATCGGTGACGGCGGGCTTTTTTGCCTACCTGCTCACCTCTCCCGGCAGCGGCGTGTCCAACTCTTACGGCAACCGCCTCTTTGCCGGACTGGTCCTGGCGGTAGCCTGTGCCTTTATCGGCTTTGTGGATGACTACATCAAAGTCGTGAAAAAGCAGAATCTGGGACTCAACGAAAAGCAGAAAATGATCATGCAGCTGGCAGTATGCGTCATGTATCTGACTGCCATGTACATAGCGGGAGATACCTCCACCGCCGTGATGCTGCCTTTCTTCGGCAGCGTTGAGCTGGGACTTTTCTACTATCCGCTGGCCGTGCTGGTCATTGTCGGAACCATCAACGCGGTCAACCTGACCGATGGTGTAGACGGACTTTGCTCTTCGGTCACCTTTGTGGCGGCGCTGGGCTTTATGATCATCTCCGCTATTTTGTCTGTATTCGAAATGCAGCTTTTGGCGGTTGCTGCCGCCGGTGCGATGCTGGGCTTTCTGGTCTGGAACTTCCATCCCGCCAAGGTGTTCATGGGCGATACCGGCTCCATGTTCCTGGGCGGACTGGTGGTTGCGCTGGCTTTCGGTCTGGATCTGGAATTTCTCATCGCCATGCTGGGCATTATCTATTTCTGCGAAACCCTGTCGGTCATGCTGCAGGTCGCTTCTTTCAAACTGACCGGCAAACGCATCTTTAAGATGAGCCCCATCCACCACCATTTTGAGATGAGCGGATGGAGCGAGGTAAAGATCGTTGCGGTCTTTTCGCTGGTCACTGCCATCGGCGGCGCACTGTCTGTCTGGTGGATCCTGTCCATGTAGCCTTTTGAAAAGGAAGGAGAACGCATGAAACAAATTGAAATCCCATTGACACAAAAAGTGAAAAAAGTGGGCCGCGGCAATCTGGACGTGACCTTTCTCGTTCTGGTACTGCTGATTTTGACCTTTGGTCTGATCATGCTGTTTTCCGCAAGCTACGCCTATGCGTACTATCATGAAAACGATAGCTTTTACTATATCAAACGTCAGCTGATCTTTGCGGCGGGCGGCGTCATCGCCATGATCGTGGCTTCGCACATGGATTACCGCAACTGGATGAATCTTGCCGAACCGGTGCTGGGCGTTACGCTGGGACTTCTGGTCATCGTACTGTTCTGCCCCGAGATCAACGGCGTGCATCGTTGGATCCCGCTGGGCTTTACCACCTTCCAGCCGTCGGAGATCGCCAAATTTGCCATCGTACTGATGTTTGCCAAAATGATCACCCTCTACGGCGAACGGCTCAACCAGATGCGCATAATGCTGCGTTTTTTGATCGTACTGGGCATCGTGGTGATCCTGATGGTTCTGGAGCCTCACCTGTCCGGTACCATTCTGATCATCTCCATCGCCGGTATCATGCTGTTTATCGGCGGACTCAACGGAAAATGGATCGCGGTAGCAGGCGGTCTTGCCGTTTCGGTCGTTGCCGCTGCCATTATGATCCCCGGCGTGGTCGAATATGCCCGCGGCCGTCTGGAATACTGGCTGGACCCCTTTGCGGATACCCAGGGTCTGGGCTATCAGACCATCCAGTCGCTGCTGGCCATCGGCTCCGGCGGCGTAATGGGTCTGGGACTGGGCAACTCCCGTCAGAAATATCTGTACGTGCCCGAGCCGCAGAACGACTTTATCTTCTCCATCGTCTGTGAGGAGCTGGGTCTTGTGGGCGCGGCCATCGTGGTCATTCTCTTTGCCTTGCTGGTATGGCGCGGCTATGTCATCGCCATCCGGGCCAAGGATAAATTCGGATCGATGCTGGCTGTGGGACTGACCACACAGGTTGGTCTTCAGGCGCTTTTGAACGTAGCGGTGGTGACCAACACCATCCCAAATACCGGTATCAGCTTGCCCTTTTTCTCTTACGGAGGCACGGCACTGATGATGCTTTTGGCACAGATGGGCGTTATCCTTTCGGTATCCCGTCGGGCCAATATGGAAAAACAGTAGAGAGGAAGAGCAGGATGCGGGTTTTATTTGTTTGCGGCGGCACCGGAGGGCATATCAATCCGGCTTTGGCCGTTGCCGGTCATCTGAAAGAAAAAGATCCGGAGGTAAAGATCCTGTTCGCCGGCAGCCCTTTGGGCATGGAGGCGAACCTCGTCCCCAAAGCGGGATACGATTTTGCGCCGGTCAAAGTAAAAGGCTTTCAGCGTCAGCTGAGCTGGAACAACATCAAAAACAACCTGATGGCGCTGGTGTATCTGACCACCTCGGGCGCCCGCAGCCGTCAGATCATCAAAGAATTTCAGCCGGGTGTGGTCATGGGCACCGGCGGCTACGCCAGCGGACCGCTGGTACGGCAGGCGGCCAAAATGGGCATCCCCACCCTGACCCACGAGCAAAACGCGTTCCCCGGGGTGACCACCAAACTGCTGAGCCGCTATGTGGATAAGATCCTGCTGGCGGTGGAAGACGCCAAAAAGTATCTGCCGGCGGACAAAGAGTATATCATCACCGGAAATCCCGTCCGGGGCGACTTTTTTACCGCCGACCGAAAAGAAATCCGGGAAAAGTTGGGTCTCGAGGGTAAGATCTGCGTGCTGAGCTTTGGCGGAAGCCTTGGCGCCCAGCGGGTCAACGAGGCCATTGCCCAGTTGATGGCGCATACCCGCGGCAGACAGGATATCTATCACATCCACGCCACCGGAAAATTCGGCGCGGAAGCATTTCCTGCGCTTTTGGCGGAAAAAGGTGTCAAAGACTATCAAAAGGATCCGGATCTGGATATCCGTGAGTATATTTACGATATGCCCCAGTGCTTTGCCGCAGCCGACCTTGTGATCGGGCGTTCCGGTGCCAGCACCTTGGGCGAATTGGAAGCGGCGGGCAAAGCTTCTATTCTCATCCCGTCGCCCAACGTGGCAGAGAACCATCAGTACCACAACGCTATGGCGCTGGTCCGCAAGGATGCGGCGCTGGTCATCGAAGAAAAGGATCTGACCGGCGAAGCGCTTTGCGCCATGTTCGACGAACTGTGTGCCGATCCCCAGCGACTGGCGCAGATCGGCGAAAACGCCAGAGCAATGGCCATTGCCGATGCCAACGACCGCATCTGCAATGAGATTTTGTCGCTGGTGAAATAAGACGGATTTCACCCCTTTTTCCCCTCTGCATAAGATGAACTACCGTTTTGCGGAAAGCATTGGCAAAGGGGAATGAAAATGGATCATTATATCATCCGGGGAAAACGCAGACTGAGCGGCGAACTGACCGTTCAGGGAGCCAAAAACAGCCTGCTGCCGGTCTTGGCGGCAGTGGTTTTGACCGACGGGAAAAGCCTGATCCGAAATGCGCCTGACCTGACCGATACCGAATCTGCCGTGTGCATCCTGCGGGAGCTGGGCTGCAGTGTGGTCCGGCAGGGCAGGGACCTTTTGATCGACCCGTCAAACCTTTCTTCTGCGGAAATTTCTCCGACCCTTTGCCGCAGTATGCGCTCATCGGTGGTCTTTCTCGGACCGCTTCTGGCACGGTGCCAAAAGGCGGTGCTGTCCCTTCCCGGCGGCTGCCGTTTGGGGGAACGCCCCATCGATCTGCATCTGGCGGGACTTACGAAGATGGGCGCCGAGATCCTTTGGGAGGACGACCGGCTCATCTGCACCGCGCCCGCCGGACTGAAGGGCGCGGAGATCACCATGCCCTTTCCCAGTGTCGGCGCCACTGAAAATCTGATGATGGCGGCAGCGCTGGCAAAAGGAACGACCCTTTTGACCGGCTGTGCCAAAGAGCCGGAGATCGTGGATCTGGCGGCTTTTCTCAACCGATGCGGTGCCAGGATTGAAGGCAGCGGCAGCACGGTGATGCGGATCACCGGCGCAGACCGCCTTAGCGGATGTGCGTACAGCATCATGGGCGACCGCATAGCGGCAATGACCTATCTGATCGCGGCGGCCATGACCGGCGGCGATCTGACCCTGCGGGGGATCGACCCGCGGCATCTGGCGCAGCCTCTTCAAAAACTGTCCGGGACCGGGAAAATTCTATCGGTAGGGAAGGACTTTTGCCGCATTGCCGGAACGGTCCCGCCCAAAAGCATCCCGATGATCGCCACCGGACCGTACCCCGCTTTTCCCACCGACTGTCTGCCTCTGTTTCTCAGTCTGGCAGCGGTTTCTCAGGGAACTTCGGTATTCTGGGAGCGGGTATTTGAAAACCGATACGCCAGCTGCGGCGATCTGGCAAAAATGGGCGCTGTGATCTACCGGTCCGAACGAGCTGCCGCGATACGGGGCAGCCATCTGCACGGAGCGGCGGTATCGGCGCAGGATCTGCGAGGCGGTGCCGGTTTGGTTCTGGCGGCGTTGGCGGCAGAAGGAACAACCACCGTTTCCAACATCGCCTGGATCGAACGGGGATACGAGCGCTTTTGCGAAACCCTTTCGGATCTGGGCGCGGAGATACGCAAAGAATAAAATGGCAGGAACAGCAATGAGCAACAAACGAGTCGACAAAAAAGGAAAAGCACAGGCGGCATCGGGAAAGAAGCGCCGTCGCCGCAAGGGGAACAATACCCTGTGGTATCTGCTCGTCTGCGTTTTCATGGTGACAACAGTCATCGTGCTGACGACCACTGTCTTTTTTAACATCAAGACCATTACGGTAAAAGGCAATACCAAATACGGAGATCGGGACCTGATCATTTCTTCCGGTATTTTGCTGGAAGAGAATATGTTCCGCATCAACGACCGCAAGATCCAGAAAACTCTGGTGGAAGAATACAGCTACATTTCCAAGGTGAAGATCCGCCGCAAGCTGCCGGACAGCATCGTACTGGAGATCACCGAAGCGACTCCGGTAGGTGCCATCGATGCGGGCGTAGGTTATACGCTCATCAGCGCCGAGGGGCGTGTGCTGGAGGTCAATACCCCGATCATTCCGGATCATCTTCCGGTCATTTTCGGATTTTCCGAAGAGACGCCGCCCCAGGGCAGCTATCTGGACGAAGCGCAAAGCGAAAACGTCAGCCGTATGCGCATCGTGATGGATGCGGTAGAGGAGACCGGGTTTCCCTTTTTCGATGTGGTGGATCTTTCCGATCCTTATGATATCCGCCTGTACTATCAGGACCTTTTTGAGATCGTTCTGGGCACCGCCAGCAACATCCCTTACAAGCTGGAGCTGATCACGGCGGTGGTCGAAAACGAAAACCTGCTCACCACCTTCAAAGGAACCATCGATGCTTCTTCCGACGGCGAGGTCTGGACCCGGCCTTCTTCCGGCATCACCGTGCCGGTCTATTCCGATCCCGAAACCGCTCCCGAAGGGGACGTTTCTTCGCAAGACCCAAGCGATAGTGGCGGGGACTCGTCGGCTGCGGAAGATATAGAATAGATACAAGGGGCGAATTCTTAGGAAAATTGTCGGTTTTTTGAAAAAAACAGCGGGAAAAAGGCGGTTTTGCTATTGAATCGCAGCAGAAAAAATGATATTCTTAAATGAGAAAAGAGAACCTTTTTGCACAGACAAACAACTGGCGGGATTGGACAGAGAAAAGCCAGCTTTCGGGATAATGAAAACTAGGAGGAAACTGATATGCTCATGAATTTTGAACTTGACAACTACGTTGATAAAGTTGTTACCATCAAGGTCGTCGGTGTTGGCGGCGGCGGCGGTAACGCAGTAAACCGGATGATCAATTCCGGTATGCAGAGCGTTGAGTTTATCTCCCTGAATACCGACAGACAGGCCCTTTCCGCTTCCAGCGCTACCCAGAAGATCCAGATCGGTGCCAAATCCGCCAAGGGTCAGGGCGCAGGCGGACATCCCGAAATTGGTCAGAAAGCCGCTGAGGAAAGCCGCGAGGAGATCGCCAACGCGCTGAAAGGCACCGAGATGCTGTTTGTTACCGCCGGTATGGGCGGCGGCACCGGCACCGGCGCAGCTCCCGTTGTGGCAGAGATCGCCAAGGAAATGGGCATCCTTACCGTTGGTATCGTGACCAAACCCTTCGCCTTCGAGGGCCGCAGAAGAATGGAGCAGGCCGAGATGGGTATTCTGGCTCTGCGTGAGCATGTGGATGCATTGATGGTCGTTCCCAACGAAAAACTGAAATATCTTTCCGATACCAAGATCACCCTGCTCAACGCATTCGAAGTAGCCGACGACGTTCTGCGTCACGGCGTACAGAGCATTTCCGATCTGATCAATGTTGACGGTCTGATCAACCTGGACTTTGCGGACGTTACCTCCATCATGAAAGACGCCGGACAGGCTCACATGGGCGTAGGTCGTGCTTCCGGAAAGGACAAGGCTGCCGATGCTGCTTCCGCAGCGATCTCCAGCCCCCTGCTGGAGACCTCCATCAACGGCGCGAAAGGTGTTATCATCAACATCACCGGTTCTCCCGATATGGGTCTGGACGAGGTGGATCTGGCCGCTTCCATGGTTCGCGATGTGGCTCATCCCGATGCGAACATCATCTGGGGCGTTGCGCTTGATCCTTCGTTCAACGACGAGATGCAGATCACCGTTATCGCTACCGATTTCGACGGCGTGGAGAAACCCAAAGCCAAAGAAGAAGAGAAACCGGCAGAAAACGATCCTGTTTCCGAGCTGATCAAACAGCTGGGCGGCGAGAACGACCCCGGTGACGAAGATCCGCTGAAAGACATCGAAGCGATCTTCCGCAACCGCAATAACTAAGAAAGATGCCGCGGGACAATCCCGTCCCGCGGATTTTCTTCCAATAAAAGTGGACAAAATTAGAATAATTTTGCACTTTTGTGGAATTTTAATCTTTATCCAATATCACAGGAGGAAAACACATGAAAAAACTGATTTGTGCGATTCTGGCCGTTGTTCTGTGCCTGAGCCTCACCGCTTGCGCCGGCAAACCCGCTGAGTCCAAAATCGAAAAAGGCCCCTACACCGACGGTACCTACGAGGTGAACGATGCGGAATATTCCCACGGCTGGAAAGAGTATGTCATCATCACCGTTACCGACGGCAACATTGCATCGGTTGAGTTCGACGGCAAAAACGAAGCCGGCGAGAAAAAATCCGGTGATGCGGCATACAAAGAGTCCATGACCGCTTACGGCGGCACCACCTACCCCGAGAAATTCTATCCCGAGGTTGCTGAAAACTTTGTAGCTGCCGGCTACGATGAGACCGCGATGGAGAACGTTGCAGGTGCTACCACTTCCACCGAGACCTTTAAGGTTCTGGCTGCAAAAGCCATGGAAATGATCGAAAACGGCGAGCCCGGCGTTTTCAACTTCAGCCCCTACAAAGACGGCGAGTACACCGTTGAAGCTGCAGAATACGCTCACGGCTACAAAGATTACGTGATCGTTACCGTTTCCGGCGGCGAGATCACTGCTGTTGAGTTCGATTCCAAAAACGAAGAGGGCGGCAAAAAATCTGAAGACGCCGCTTACAAAGAGTCCATGACCGCTTACGGCGGCACCACCTACCCCGAGAAATTCTTCCCCGAGATCGTGGAGAATTACATGGCTGCCGGTTCTCTCGAGACCATGGAGTCCGTAGCCGGTGCAACCTCTTCTTCCGATGCTTTTAAAGAGCTGATGGCAAAAGCGCTGGAGAACGCAAAAGAGGGCAAAACCGGTGTGGATGTTCTGTCCGCTTACAAAGATGGCACCTACCGCGCTGAGACCCCTGTTGACAGCCACGGCTGGACCGAGTTTGTTGAAGTGACCGTTGCAGACGGCACCATCACCGAGATCGTATTCGATGCTGTTAACGGTGAGGGCGGCTACAAGTCCAAAGACGCCGCTTACAAAGAGTCCATGACCGCTTACGGCGGCACCACTTATCCCGAGAAATTCTATCCCGAGATCGTGGATAATTTCATCAACAGCGGTTTTGTTGCAAACGATATGGAAGTTGTAGCCGGTGCTACCACTTCTTCCGAGAGCTTTAAAAAGCTGATCGTAGCTGCACTGGAGAGCGCTGCGGCAGGCAACACCGAGACGGTTGTTCTGGCTGAGGAAGAATAATCTCCAAAGATCAAATCCCCCGGCGTAGACGGATGTCCGTAAGACAAAAGGATGTTATGGCAACTGCCTGACAGGGGAGGAAAAGACTGTGAAAAGAACGATGCCGAGTCATAGGACCGGCACCGTTCTTTTTTATAAAAGGACCAAAGCCCGATCAAAGGTTTAAAGTCCCTCTAACTTTTCTGCGGGAACGCCGCCATTATGGGCGTTTTGAAAAACAGGAAGGCATCCGTTACATTGACAAAACGCCTGATTTTTGGTTTAATATTGCTTAAATCCTGCAAGAATGTCGCAAAATGACGTTAGGCGGTGCGATAAGAATGTCCCGACAGAAAGGATTTTCACGCAGCAGGATTTTGCACAAAAATTAGAGGCAGCGCTTTCAACCGTTGGGAACAGAATAAAGCCAAGCCAATCGGAAACGGTATTGATCCACGGAGAGTAAAAAGGTATGAAAAAAATTGGATTTACAACGACTCAAATGATTCTGCTGAGTTTTCTTCTGGTGATCTTGCTCGGAAGTGTTCTTTTGGCTCTGCCGATCAGCTCCTCGAATGGGGAGGCCGTACCGTACATCGATGCGCTGTTCACGGCAACAACTTCGACCTGTGTGACCGGACTTGTGACATTGCCGACATTTTCAACATGGAGCATTTTTGGACAGGTCGTTATCCTGATCCTGATTCAGGTCGGTGGACTCGGCGTTATCACGGTCATGACAGGATGGATGCTTCTTCTGAACAAAAAGCTGGGTATCGGCGACCGATTGCTCATTCAGGACGCTTTTAATCTCAATACCATGTCGGGTCTTGTCAAGTTCGTCAAGAACGTGTTATTCGGCACGATGATCATCGAAGGCATTGGCGCCCTTTTCTATCTGTTCGTGTTCGTCCCCGAGTTTGGCGCAAAAGGCATCTGGATAGCGGTTTTCAATTCCGTTTCCGCTTTTTGCAACGCAGGGATCGACATTATCGCGGAAAACAGCCTTTGTGATTACGCCACAAATCCCTTCATGAACACCGTGACCTCTGCGCTCATCATTCTCGGCGGACTGGGTTATATCGTGTGGTGGGATGTTCTTCGGGTCGTTAAGAGCCGTTCACCGAAAAACAGAAAGATATTCAGACATCTGACCCTGCACAGCAAGATCGCCATTACCGTTACGGCAGGGCTCATCCTTGCCGGTGCGGTCCTCATTTTTATTTTCGAATATTCCAATCCGTTGACCATCGGAGAGATGAGCTTATTCGACAAGATCCAGGTCGCTTTCTTCCAATCGGTCACCACGAGAACCGCAGGCTTTGCCACAGTTCCGCAGGAGAATCTGTCCAATGCCTCTGCTGTCGTATCGGTTCTTTTGATGTTGATCGGCGGTTCGCCGGTGGGAACGGCAGGCGGTATGAAAACCGTAACCATCGCTGTGCTTGTCTGCTCGGCGTTTGCCACCATCCGAAACAAGAACAGCGCCGCGCTGTTCAATCGCCGCATTTCCGATGACTCGGTGAAAAAAGCGGTCGCCGTGGTCGTCATGTTTCTTACGATCTGCGTTGGCTCGACGGTGCTTATTTTGGCAACGAGCAGCGCTTCGGTCATGGATGTCGTTTATGAAACGGTTAGCGCAACGGCAACCGTTGGTCTTTCAAGAAACTTTACGGCAACACTCAACACATTCGGAAAAATCATTATCATTATGACCATGTATTTCGGAAGAGTCGGTCCAATCTCGCTTGCGGTAGCACTTGGCAGTAAAAACGAAAGTCA
>JAFQTW010000044.1 GCA_017408855.1 Oscillospiraceae bacterium
CCGAGACCCTGAAAGAGGCTGTCTCCGAGATGGGCAAAGAGTATGTCATCAACGAGGGCGACGGCGCCTTCTACGGTCCCAAGCTGGACTTCCATCTGGCCGACTCTCTGGGAAGAACCTGGCAGTGCGGCACCATCCAGCTGGATATGCAGCTGCCTGAGCGCTTTGAACTGGAGTACACCGGTGAGGATGGCGCGAAACACCGTCCCGTTATGATCCACCGTGTCGTTCTCGGTTCCATCGAGCGCTTCATCGGCGTTATCACCGAGCATTTTGCCGGTGCGTTCCCCCTGTGGCTGACCCCCGTACAGGTCAAGATCCTGCCCATCACCGACCGTCAGCACGAGGCTTGCGGCAAAATGCTGCAGGAACTGACCGATGCCGGCATCCGTGCCGAGCTGGATAACCGCAGCGAGAAGCTGGGCTACAAGATCCGTGAAGCACAGCTGCAGAAGATCCCCTACATGCTGGTCGTCGGCGACCGCGATCTGGAAAACGGCACCGTTTCGGTCCGTACCAGAAAGGGCGACGATCTGGGCGCTATGTCCATGGCAGACTTCATCGCGAAAGTGAAAGAGGAAGTCAAAACCAAACAGAACGACTGATCCATACGAAAAAAAAGCCCCGGTTTCGGGGCTTTTTCTTTTCTTTTTCCGCTTTTTTCGCTATAATCGACTCAGAAAGAGAGGGACTTTTCATGGCGAACATCATCCAACTGACTGATTTTAACGCACCCGAGCTGGACGTTTACGCCCGTCTTTCCGAGGCGCAGCTGCTCAACCGCTTCGAACCGGAAAAAGCCATGTTCATCGCCGAAAGCCCCAAGGTCATCGAGCGAGCGCTGGATGCCGGCTGCGTTCCCCTTTCTCTTTTGGTGGAGGACCGCCACATCACCGGCGAAGCGGCGCCCATCATCGCCCGCTGCGGCGACATCCCCGTGTTTACTGCGCCTTTCGACGTTCTGACCCAGCTGACCGGCTTTAAACTGACCCGGGGACTGCTGTGCGCCATGCGCCGTCCGCCGCAGCCATCGGTTTCGGATCTTCTGGCCGGTTCCCGCCGGGTCGCGGTGCTGGAAAACGTGATGAACCCCACCAACATCGGCGCCATCTTCCGTTCTGCTGCCGCTTTGGGCATGGATGCGGTGCTGCTCACCTCCGGCTGCAGCGATCCCTTGTACCGCCGTGCCATTCGGGTGAGCATGGGAACGGTCTTTCAGGTACCGTGGGCGTACATCGACGAAGCATGGCCCTCGGCGGGGATGGACACATTGCGCCGCGCCGGATTTCAGTCGGTCGCCATGGCACTGAAGGAGGATTCCCTCTCGGTGAAAGATCCCCGTCTTGCCGCCGCCAAAAAGCTGGCGGTCGTCCTCGGCACCGAAGGGGACGGACTGTCCGACGGCACCATCGCCGCCTGCGACTATACCGTCATGATCCCCATGAGCCATGGGGTGGACTCGCTCAACGTGGCCGCCGCATCTGCCGTTGCTTTCTGGGAGCTGGGAAACCTGTAAAAGGAAAAAGACCCGCCTGTGGCGGGTCTTTCTTTATTGATACATCGTTTCGATGATCCGGACCAGCGCTTCGAGACCTTTTTGATCCTCTTCGTCAAAGCGCTCAAAGATCGGGCTGTCGATATCCAGCACGCCGATGACTTCTCCGATCCCGTTATGGATCGGCACCACGATCTCCGAGTTGGAAGCACTGTCGCAGGGGATGTGCCCGGGAAATTCGTGGACATTTTTTACAAGCTGGGTGCGATTTTGTGCCACCGCCGTTCCGCAGACGCCTCTTCCCACCGCAATTTCGATGCAGGCGGGTTTCCCCTGAAAGGGTCCCAGCACCAGCTGACCCTCTTTCATCAGATAAAAGCCGGCCCAGTTGATCTGGGTGAGCGCGTCAAAAAGAAGCGCCGATGCGTTGGCAAGGTTGGCGGTTTTATGCGGGACCCCTTCGATGAGTCCCCGAAGCTGCGCCGCCAAAAGCGGGTACAGTTTGTCTTTTTCGGTCGGGTACTGGATGGCTGCCATTTCCATAACCGTCTCTCCTTTTCTCGTTCTAAAGAGAATATACCATATCGTTCCAGTTTTCGCAACAAAAAACCCGGACCGCCTGGGTCCGGGGCCTTTTATTCTTCTTTTTCGCCGCGGTTTTCCAGATCCTGCATCGAGTAGCACAGGGTCATCAGGCTGTCGCCCAGATGAACGTTTTCCACAGCAAGTCCGGGATAATGCACGCCGATATCGTAATGGCTGAAATTCCAGAAGCCTTTGATGCCCACTGCCACCAGACGGCGGACCAGATCTTCCGACGCCATTTTCGGCACGCATAAAATCGCAACGTCCGGCTTTTCTGCCTGACAGAACTCCTCCAGATCATCGGTATGCCGGATGGCGATGCCTTCGAGGATCTCACCGGTATAATTTTCGTCCCGGTCGAAGATGCCGGCGATCGAAAAGCTCTTTTCCTCAAAATTCATATGGGTCAGGATCGCTCTGCCCAGATTGCCCGCTCCGATCAGGATGGTCTTTTTGGGCAGGTCCAGTCCCAGGATCTTGCCGATCTCTTCCCGCAGCGCCACCACGTTGTAGCCATAGCCCTGCTGACCGAATCCGCCAAAGCAGTTGAGATCCTGCCGGATCTGCGAAGCGGTCAGACCCATTTTCGCCGAGAGCTCACCGGATGAAATGCGCTCGGTGCCGTTTTCTGCGAGCATACCCAAAAAGCGGTAATAACGCGGCAAACGCCGAATAACAGATGCGGAAACCTGTTTTTCGCTCATACCCTTTCCCCCTGTCATTTCTGGACGGGACCGTCCATCACTTTCTCACTTTAATTTACCACGATTGATACAACTTTGTCAAGAAACGGACATCCGTCCTATTGTTTCTCCTTGGAGCCGGCTTTGCGTTTGTTGCCCGCTTCATCGACAAAATAGGTGTTGTCCAAAGTTCCCACAAGGCTCTGGCGGATGGCGTCAAGATACTCCTGCCGCAAAGCCTTCTGCTCCGCTTTTTCTTCGGCGGTCAAAAGGACGCCGCTGCGCTCTTTTCTCGAAAGCTCGCCGATGCGTTCCAGCTTTTTCTTTTCCATGGTCCTGCTCCTTATCTATGATCAAAATATTCGATGCGGTCAACGATGTTGGCGCCGTAGCTTTGCAGCAGCGCGATCCCCTCGTTTCGCAGGGTATCGTCGGACAGCGCCTCGGGTGAGTGGGCATCGGTGCCGATGATCACGTCGCACCCTTCTGCCGCGGCGATCTGCCAGAACAGATGGTGGGGATAGCATTCCTCGCCGGTACGGCGGTTTTCCAGCGCGCCGCAGAGGTTATACTCCAGCGGATAGCCCAGCTTTTTGATCTCCCGGCACAAACGGATGCTGCCCCGCTCGCAGATGCGGTCGAATTCCGGATAAGCCCGCATAAACAGGTCCGGATGGGCAAGATAGGCGTACAGCCCGGTGCTCATGCCGTCCACACAGCTTTTGATGTAGCGGTCCATCGACTCGGCGTCGATGACCCGATGGCCGAAATAATAGCGGTTTTCCTCGGAAAACTCAAAATGGCTGCCGAGGATGATATAGTCCAGCTTTTCCTTTTTGATCTGTTGTTTGAGCCAGTCCATGTAGGGCGGAAAGTACTCACATTCCAGTCCGATGCGGATGTCGATCCGGTCGCTGTACTTCTTTTTCAGCGCACGGATGCTGCTGAGATAGTCCTGAAACTCTTTTCCGGGGGTCATGCGCATATGCGAAACGTAGTTGGAAGAAAACTTCCACGGGCTGTGGTCAGCAAAGCCGAGGATCTGATATCCGGCGGAGATGGCGGCTTTTACATACGCTTCGTCCGTTCCCGATGCGTGGTGGCAGCGAAAGGTATGGGTGTGAAAATTGGTTTTCAAGCCAAAAGCCTCCTTACTTTCAAAATACGACGGTACGACAGGTATTGTATCACAAAAAACAGCAAAAAGAAAGTCCGCACTTTCGGCGGTTTTACTAATATGCTTTAAATCGCAAAAGTTTTTCTTTACTTTTACGCTTTTATGTGCTACACTATCGGCATAACAAAGAAAGGAAGCTTTCGTATGAACCGTTCTTTCCGGACAATGGCATACTATTATTACGGCTTTGGGTATGATTACCGCAAGGTCCCGTTTGCTGTTGCCCGAAAAAAGGATCATTCGTAGCCTGCCGTCTTTTTTTCATTCTGACGCAAGTTATGACCCTGCGGGAACAGCCCGCAGGGTCTTTTTCATTGCAATCAATAAGGAGCGTTTATTATGATCGTTGTACTCAAACAAAATGCAAGTGAACTGAAGGTAGAAGAACTGATGAAACGTCTGCGCGGTATGGGGCTGGACATCCACCAAAGCCGCGGCACCCATTCCACCATTTTGGGTCTGGTGGGCGACACCTCCGCGGTGGATATCGATGCGCTGCACGCACTGGAGGTGGTGGAGACCGTAAAACGGATCCAGGAGCCTTACAAAAACGCCAACCGCAAATTCCATCCCGATGATACGGTCATTTCCGTAGGCGATGCCAAAATAGGCGGCGGGCACTTCGGTGTGATCGCCGGTCCCTGCTCGGTGGAAAGCCGTGAACAGCTTTGTTCGGTGGCGGCGGATGTGAAAAAGGCGGGCGCATCCTTCCTGCGGGGCGGCGCCTTTAAGCCCCGCACCTCGCCCTACGCGTTTCAGGGTCTGCGGGGCGAAGGCATCAAGCTTTTGCTCGAAGCGAAGAAAGAGACCGGACTGCCCATCGTCACCGAGATCATGGATCTTTCTCAGCTGTTTTTGTTCGAGGATGTGGACGTCATTCAGGTGGGCGCCCGAAATATGCAGAACTTTGAGATGCTCAAAGAGCTGGGCCGTCTGCACAAGCCGATCCTGTTAAAGCGCGGACTTTCTTCGACTCTGCAGGAGCTTTTGATGAGCGCCGAATACATCATGGCCGGCGGAAATCAGCAGGTCATCCTCTGTGAACGGGGCATCCGCACCTTTGAGACCGCGACCCGCAACACCCTTGACCTGTCCGCCATCCCCGCGCTGCGCCAGATGACCCATCTGCCCATCGTGGTGGACCCCAGCCATGCCACCGGTCACGCATCGATGGTAAAACCCATGGCCATCGCCGCCGCTGCTGCCGGTGCCGACGGATTGATGATCGAGGTCCACAACGACCCCGCCCATGCCCTGTGCGACGGGCAGCAGTCGCTGACTCCCGAGCAGTTTGCTGAAACCATGCAGGCGGTAAACGCCGTCCTGCCCTTTGCCTGCCGTTAAGAAAGGAGACGCGCCATGCATATCGGAATCGTTGGTCTGGGTCTCATCGGAGGCTCACTGGCCAAAGCAGTCAAAGCCAAAACCGCCCATACGGTCCTTGCCTTTGACAAAAACGAAGGAGTTCTGTCCAAAGCCCTGTCTGACGAGGCGGTCGATGCTGTTTTGGACGAAAACACCCTTTCTTCCTGTCAGATCGTTCTGGTCGCTTTGTATCCGCAGGCGGCGGTGGATTATATCCGTACCCATCAGGATCATTTTGCCAAGGGCGGCATCGTAGTGGACTGCTGCGGCGTGAAGGAAGTGGTCTGCACCCCCTGTGCTGAGGCTGCGGCGCAGGCGGGCTTTACCTTCATCGGCGGACACCCCATGGCGGGCATCGAAAAAGCGGGATTCGACCATTCCTTCCCCACCCTATTCGAAGGCGCGTCGATGGTTTTGACCCCGGAGGAAGGGACCGACCAAAAGGCGGTCCGGACCGTTTCGGATCTCTGCGGCGAGCTGGGCTTCGGACGCATCCAGATCTCCACCCCCAAAGAACACGACCGCATGATCGCACTGACTTCCCAGCTGGCACATGTACTTTCCTCCGCCTATGTAAAAAGCCCTGCCGCTTTGTCCCATGCGGGATTTTCCGCCGGCAGCTTTAAGGACATGACCCGTGTGGCATGGCTCAACGAAAACATGTGGACCGAACTGTTTTTCGACAATAAAGCCGCTTTGCTGGATGAGATCGACGGGCTGATCGACCGTCTGCAGGCCTATTCCGATGCCCTTCGCCGGAACGACAAGGCCTGGATGCACTCCCTTTTAAAAGAGGGACGGGAAAGAAAAGAGATCGTTGGATAAAGAAAAACGGAGAAAAGGCTTTCGGAACAGAAAGCCTTTTCTTTTTACGGACCGGCTTTTGCGGGGCAGCTCTTTCCCCGCTTCCCTTGACAACCTCCCCCGAATATACTAAAATAATGGAGCAATTTCTCTGCCGCTATGGCGGAACTGGCAGACGCAAGGGACTTAAAATCCCTCGGTGGCAACACCGTACCGGTTCGATCCCGGTTAGCGGCACCAAAAAAGCCCATCCCGTTTCGGGATGGGCTTTTTTGCTGTACCCCTCCGGGAGAGAACCGGAGGTTCGCGACTGACGCCCCATGAAGCCAAGCCATCGGCGACGGCTGAATGGCTGGCGGAAGGGGTGCCGAACGCCGTGCGTTCGGTAATCCCGGTCCCTGCCCATCGCAAAACCTTCGCTCGGGATGGGCTTTTTTGCTGTACCCCTCCGGGAGAGAACCGCCCCTTTTCCATACAAAAAAGCGCCCTTTCGGGCGCTTTTCTTACTTTTTGATGCTGTCTTTTTCGGTGATGGGTCGGATCACCCGGCAGGGATTTCCCATGGCGATCACGCCGGCGGGGATATCCCGGGTCACAACACTTTTCGCGCCGATGACCGTTCCCTCCCCGATCGTCACACCGGGCAGGATGGTCACATCCGCACCGATCCAGCAGTTGTCTCCGATAACGATGGGGCTTGCTTTTTCCAAACCGAGATTGCGCTCTTCGGGCAAAAGCGGATGCGCCGCCGTATACATGCCGCAGTTGGGTCCGATAAACACATGATGACCGATGGTGATGCCGCCGCCATCCATCAGATAGGTGTTATGATTGAGAAACGAGTTGGCGCCGATGCGGCAAAAACTGCCGTAGTCGGTATAAAAGGGCGACAGGATCACCGTATTTTCTCCCAGCTCCGGGATCAGCTTTTGCAGGATCTTTTGCCGTTTTTCTTCTTCCCGGGGACGGGTGCTGTTCAGCTCAAAGCACAGATCTTCTGCCGCAAGGCGCAGTTTCAACAGCTCCCGGTCAAAGTTGGCATCGTACCACAGACCCTGTTTCATCTTTTCCGCTTCTGTCATTGCTTTTTACTCCTATCCCAGCAAAAAGTCGCTGACCAGCATCACGCAAAAACCGACCAAAAGCGCATAGGTCGCTCCCCGCTCATCTCCGTGATGGGTCTCGGGGATCATTTCATCGCTGATGACATACAGCATGGTGCCGCCGGCAAAAGCCAGCGCAAAGGGCAGGATCACCGATGCCACACGGACCGCAAAATAGCCCAGCAAGGTTCCGGCCACCTCGACAAGTCCGGTGATCAGCGCGCAGATAAAGGTCTTTTTCGGTGTCACACCGGCTGCCAGCATCGGGCCGATGATGACGATGCCCTCGGGGATATTCTGCAGCGCGATACCGCCGGCGATCAAAAGCGCCTGGGAAACATCGTCCGAACCGAAGCTGACGCCTGCGGCGATGCCCTCGGGCAGATTATGGATGCCGATGGCGGTCACAAAAAGCAGCACCTTGCTTAAATTGGCGTTGTTGTGGGATTCGATATCCGGTCCCACCATTTTGTGCAGATGTGGAACGATCTTGTCGATCAGATTCAGACACAGCGCACCGGCGAAGATGCCCGCAACCGTCACGGCGATCGCCCAGCTTCCGCCGTATTCCATCGAGGGAACGATCAGACCCAGCACTGCCGCTGCCAGCATCACGCCGGCGGCGAAGGAAAGCATCAGGTCGGAGAATTTATGAGACAGATTTTTCAGCGCAAAACCGATGATCGAACCCAATACGGTTGCACCGCCTACGCCCAGCGCAGTCAACAGGACCATTTCCATAGAGGCTCCTCCTTTACGCAGCTCGTCCGAGCTGTTTTACCCTATCAGTATACGAAGATTTCATGGACGCTGTCAATTCTTTTCTACTTTCACAAAAAGAGGCAGATCGTGCCTTTTCGCTCGGCGGAAAGGAAGAAATCCTTCATCGCTTTCAAGGAATAAAATTATTTTTTGCAAGTACTTGACAATCATCCGTCATAAGAGTATGATTGGTAGCATATTATTCAGAAAGGATCGGCACACGGATGAGATTTGCGAATTGCTTTACTTCATCATGTTGGCGGGGCACTTCAGGGGTGTCCGTTATTGGCGTGCGCAAATCCTTTCGGTGTCCTCAACTGACGGATTAGTTTTTTCTCCTTTCATTTTGGATCGAAAGAACTGTTTCTGTTTGTTGTACGGTATGTTATCCAAAAGCCGAAAGCGCATGCTTTCGGCTTTTCTTTTTTATCATTCACTTTGGAGGTTAAAATTATGGAACGCGTATTCAACTTTTCGGCAGGCCCTTCGCAGCTTCCCCTCGAGGTACTCGAGCAGGCACAGCAGGATCTTCTCTGCTATCCCGGTGCCGGCTGCAGTGTCATGGAAATGAGCCACCGTTCCGGCAGCTTTGAAGAGATCATCCACAACACCGAGGCGACCCTTCGCCGTCTGATGGACATTCCCGAGGACTATGCGGTGCTGTTTATGCAGGGCGGCGCTTCGCTGCAGTTTTCTGCCGTTGCCATGAACCTGGCAAAACAGGGGCAGACCACCAACTACGCTATCACCGGACAGTTCGCCGGCAAAGCACTGGAAGAAGGCAAACGCTGGACCAACGCCAAAGCCATCACCTCTTCCAAAGCCGATACCTTCTCTTATATTCCCAAGATCACCCCTGCGCTGATCGACCCGGATGCGGCCTATCTGCACATCACCGGCAACAACACCATTTTCGGCACCTGCTACAATACCCTGCCCGACACCGGTGACGTTCCTCTCGTGGCCGACTGGTCCAGTGCCATTTTAGGCAAACAGATCGATGTAAAACGCCATGGCATCATCTATGCCGGCGTACAGAAGAATATGGGTCCCGCCGGTATGGCGGTGGTCATCATCCGCAAAGACCTGCTGAAGCGGGAAGTGGATCCTATCGTTCCCGCCATGATGCGCTACAAACTGATGGCGGACAACGGCTCTATGTACAACACGCCTCCCTGCTTTACCATTTATATGACCGGTCTGGTGGGACAGTGGGTGGAAAAACAGGGCGGCATCGCTGCAATGGAACAGCGCAACGCCGAAAAAGCAGGCATCCTGTACGACACCATCGAGCAGTCGCAGCTGTTTCATAACCCCGTTGCCAAAGAGGACCGTTCCATTATGAACGAGACCTTTACCCTGCCCACCGAGGAAGAGACCAAGGCATTTCTGAAAATGGCAGAAGGCCGCGGCATGATCAATCTCAAAGGTCACCGCAGTGTCGGCGGATGCCGCGCTTCCATCTACAACGGTATGCCCAAAGAGGGCATCGAAGCACTGGCCCAGTGCATGAAGGATTTTGAAAACGGGCTTCGCAAATAAATTCGCAGGAGGAACACGCCATGCTGACCGTTAAAAAGTTTAACAAGATCTCGGATATCATCTACACCCAGATGCCCTGGGACAAATACAACTTCGTGGAAGAAGGAGAAAACTACGATGCGGTTCTGGTCCGCAGCGCCGATCTGAACGACACGGCGTTTCCCGCAGAGCTTTTGGCCATCGCCCGTGCCGGCGCCGGTGTCAACAACATCCCCGTTGACCGCTGCGCACAGCAGGGCATCGTGGTCTTTAACACCCCCGGCGCCAACGCCAATGCGGTAAAAGAGCTGGTCCTCTGCGGCATGATGCTGGCCTGCCGCCGCATCATCCCCGGTGCCCAGTGGGTACAGCAGCAGCACGAACAGCAGGTCCCGGATGTGGGCAAGCGGATGGAAAAGGTGAAAAACAACTTCGTCGGACAGGAGATCGCCGGCAAAAAGCTGGGCGTGATCGGTCTCGGCGCCATCGGCATCATGGTGGCAAACGCCGCCATCGCCCTTGAGATGGACGTATACGGCTACGACCCCTATCTGTCGGTGGATTCGGCGCTGCGCCTGTCCCGTGGGGTCCATCTGGTAAAAGACCCGCAGGAGATCTACAAAAACTGCGATTTCATCACGCTGCATCTGCCCCAGACCGCTCAGACCAAAGGCATGATCAACAACGATACGCTGGGTCTCATGAAAGACGGCGCCGTTCTTTTGAACTTTGCCCGCGGCGGTCTTGTGGAGGATGAAGCCCTGCTGACCGCTTTGGAGAGCGGAAAGCTGGGTCGGTATGTGACCGACTTCCCCGATGACAGGATCATCGCAAACGAAAACGTTATTGCCCTGCCCCATCTGGGTGCTTCCACCCCCGAAGCGGAAGAAAACTGCGCCCGCATGGCGGCGGCTCAGCTGGAAGAGTATATCGTCAACGGAAATATCGTCAACTCGGTCAACTTCCCCAACTGTCAGATCCCCCGCGGAAACGGCTGGCGCCTTGCCATCATCAACCGCAATGTGACCAACATGGTGGGACAGATCACCGCTATTCTGGCAGCGGAGGGACACAACATCGAGCATATGCTCAACCGCAGCCGCGGCGACTGGGCTTACACCCTCATCGACGTGGAAGCAGAACCTTCTGCCGACTGCGTAAAAGCGCTTTCTGCCATCGACGGCGTTGTCCGTGTCCGTGTGATCGGCTAAAGGAAAAGAAATATCCCCCCGCCTAGCGGGGGGTATTTCAGTTTCGGGCAAAGCCCTAATATTACTGGCTGCGCACAAGTGCGCTTTTTGTGGGCCTGCCAGCCATGCACGGATTACTTGCTACCCGTAAACGGGTCCCTCGGGTCGTA
>JAFQTW010000045.1 GCA_017408855.1 Oscillospiraceae bacterium
CCTTTAAATCCTCTCCACCTGAAAATGGCGAATTTGACTTATCTGACAAAAAAGAGGAACGCTTTGGCGTTCCCCTTTTGAAAAACGATCTTATTTGGAAATTTCAAGCACTTTGACCTTCATCAGACCGGCAGGGCTCTCGATGGAAACCTCTTCGCCGACCTTAGCGCCCAGCAGACCTTTGCCCATGGGAGACTCATCGGAAATACGGCCTTCCATCGGATCGGCTTCTGCAGAGCCAACGATCTGGTACTCTTCTTCTTCCTCCATGTCGTAATCATAAATCCGAACTTTGCAGCCCACACCGACAACATCGGTGGACAGCTCATCGGTATCCACGACTTCGACATTTTTCAGCATCGCTTCCAGCTGGGTGATCTTTGCTTCGACCATCGCCTGCTCGTTCTTTGCTTCGTCGTATTCACTGTTCTCGGACAGATCGCCAAAAGACAGCGCAACTTTTATTTTTTCCGCAACTTCTTTTCTGCGGACGGTTTTCAGAACTTCCAGTTCCTGTTCCAATTTTTTCAGGCCGTCTTCGGTCAGACGTTTCTTCTCTGCCACATTCATCTTCCTTTCGGTTCCGCGTGGGCGGACAATAGTTGTATTATAATGGAGGAAACTGCTACTGTCAAGCCGCAAAGTTAAAACCTTTTGTGAACATTGCCAAATCACATCAATTTACTGGATATTTCCCTTGCCGCCTGCCGTATCGGGGATTCTTTTCCCTGCCAAACAGCGCTGTAATAAAAATTCGAAGGTCCGTCCTCCCCCGTTTCCGGATGAAATGCCTCCCACAGGCACCATCGGTCGAACCCTTTCGGCAGAATGCCTTCTCTGAGCGACGGGCAAAACCACAGCCCTCCTGCTTTTTCTTCGGCGCACAGGTGGATGTTTTTCGACCTCGGCATGACCGGCAGCCATCCCAGCGGATCCAGGACCAGCGCCTTTTCGGCAGGCAGTCCGGTCCCGACCAAAATCGCCGCGCCTTCCTCTTCCAAAAGCTGCCGTGCCAGCTGCGATGCCCTTTCTTCTGCCCGGGTCACGATCCGGATCTGCGCCGCATAGGGCAGCAAAAGCCGGACCCAGGAAAAAAACTGTCCCTCTTCGTCCGCCAGCACGATCCGCCGCCCCGATGCAGAGCCGGTCAGACTGCTCAAAAGTTCGATGGAAGGGACAAAAAACCGCTCCTTTAGCGACGGGCGCTGCCGAAAGGCAGGAATGTCCGCCGAAAGAACAATGCCCTCTTCCGGCAGGATCCTGACGCCGCTTTGTTTTCCCATGCGGGCAAGGCGCTTTCTGGGGATCCTTCGCCGGACACGCAGGAGGGTATATTCCCCCCAGCCAAAGTCGCCCTGCTCCCACCGGGTCGGACAAAGCCACCACTTTATTTTTTCTGCCGCCGTCAAAGCGCTTTCTTCCTTTTTCACCAGAAGGACCATCCCCTCACCTCCCGCAAGCTATCTTACTGTATGAAAGGAAAGGGCGCATTATGCAAAAACGCCGGACAGAATGTCCGGCGCTTTTTTCGGTTATTCTTCACTTTCCGAAGAGCTGCTTTCCTCCTCGGAAGATGCATCCTCGGCAGGCTGGGACTCCAGATCCGCCTCCGGAACATCCTGACCCAGCTCGATGCCGGCTTCACGCATGGCGGCGACCACAACTTCCATCGCTTTTTTCAGCTGCAGATCGGTGGTCTCGTCCAGATTTGCCAGATTTTCCTCCATCTCAGGGGTCAGCTCCACCTCATAGTCCGGCTGGATGCCTACTTCATCGTAGCTGATGCCGCTGGGCGGCAGGTAATAGGCAACGGTGATGTTGACAGCGGAACCGTCGTTGAGCTTTTTCACCGTCTGCATGGTGCCTTTGCCGTAGGTGGTCTCACCCACCGACTGGGCTTTTCCGTAATCCCGCAGCGCCTGGGTGAACAGCTCCGCTGCGCTGGCGGTGTTGCGGTTGGTCAGAACGACCATCGGCAGATTGATCTCATCCTCGTTGCTCTTGGCAAGCACTTTGGTGGTGCCGTCCTTGTAGGTGGCGGAAACGATCTCGCCCTCAGGCAGCAGCTTGTCCAGCATGGTAGTCACCGCATTAAGGGTGCCGCCGCCGTTGTTTCGCATATCAAAGATCAAAGAAGCCGCGCCCTGATTCATCAGCTCATCGACTTTGGTGGAGAACTGATGGGCGGTGCTGTCGTTAAACTCGGTCACCTGCACATAACCTACGTTGCCGGAGATCATGCGGGAGAAAACGGTGGGGATATCCACCTTACGGCGGGTCACCTCGATGGTGGTGTCCTCCGACTCGCGGCGGTAGGTGATGTTGACCTTGCTGCCTTCCTCACCGCGGATCGCCTCCACCGCCTGGGTGTAGTTTTCCGCGTTTACGTCCAGCTCGTCTACTTTTACGATCAGATCGCCCGCCTGCAGACCGACGATCTCAGCGGGAGATTCGCTGTAAACTTCGTTGATCAGAATGTAGCCGCTGGGGTCCTGGGTCGCCGATACGCCGATGCCGACCACACGGCCTTCCAGATCGATCATATAAGACTCGTATTCCTCTGCGGTAAAGAACCGTCCGTAGCGGTCGCCGGTACCTTCCATATAGCCGTCGGCCAGCGCCTCGTTGAGGGCATCCTCATCGATGGCATCCACATAGTTGGTGCGGACGATGCGGTCCAGCTCGGAAAGCTGGCTGTACATGGTCTCCCGCTCTTTGAGATTGTAAACCTTCCCGTTAAAAACATCCATGTAATAGATCATGGTGACGGAAAACGTGATCGCTGCCGCCAGGATCATCAAGGTGATCGTTGCGCCTAAGGATATTTTTTTATTCATGTGTTTTCTCCAATCTTGCCGATGATGTCGCAGTATCTGTTATTTCAGATACTCCAGCGGATTCACGTGCTTGCCGTTCACACGGATCTCAAAGTGGATGTGCGGTCCGGTGGACCAGCCGGTGGAACCGACCTTTGCAACGGTCTCGCCCCGGGAAACATAGTCCCCCACCTGCACGGTGATCTCGCTGTTGTGCGCATATAAAGTAGTATACCCACCGCCGTGGTCAATGATCAGGTACTTGCCGTATCCTTTTCCGGGGGTATAGCTGTGGTTGACGAAAACCACCTTTCCGGAATTGGATGCCACAACCGGCGTACCGTAGATATTGGCTCCGGAGATGTCGATACCGGTATGATAGTCGCTGCCGTTAAAACGCCACCCGTAGTACGAGGTGATGTTGTAATAGCTGGGCGACGGCCATCCAAAACTGCCGCCGACATACTCTCCCATGGAATCCAGCTGGGAATAGATGTCGTCGATCTCCGCCTGCAGCGCGTTCATCTCTGCCTGCATAGCGGCTTTGTCTGCACGGAACTGTTCTTCCATCGCATCCAGATCCTGCAGCTGCTGCTGGGTCTGGCTGAGCCGGTCGGAGAGCGACGCGGTCAGCGCGTTCAGTTCGGCTTTTGCTTCCTCCACCTGCGCCTTATCCTCTTCGATGGCCGCTTTCGCCTGCTCGATGGCATCTTTATCCGCCACCAGCTGATCGATCACCGCCTCGTCCCGCTGGCTGATGCGGGTAAGGACCATGGTCCGGGTGAGAAAATCATAAAAGCTGTCTGCGCCCAGCAAAAGCCCCAGAGAAGAAGCCTCGCCGCTCATGTACGAAGAGCGCAGCCGCTTTTTAAACAGTGTATAGTTGTCCTCGATCTCAGCGGTTTTTTCCGCGATCTCCAACTCCTTTTGGGTGATGTCCTCTCCCAAGAGGGTCAGTTTTTCGTTGACAAGGCTGATCTGCTGGCGGGTCAGTGAGATCTGTTCATCGATCTGCTGCTTTTGTGCCAGCGTTTTTTCCTTGTCCGATTTGGTTTTGTCGATGCTCTGCTGGATGGCATCCTGCTTTTGCTGCAGGTCCTTCAGCTGACCGCTCAGGTCTTTGAGCTGGTCCTTGTAGTCTTCGATCTGCGCATCCTTGTCGGGTGCGCTGCTGTCGGTCTGTGATGTCTCATCCGCATAAACGCAGACGGTTCCGGCGCCGCCGTTGGTCAAAATCATCAGACAAACGAGCAGTGCCGTCATTTTAAAAAGAGCCTTTTTAAAATGCAAACAGACACATCCTTTCGATTTTCGGGCAAAAATGGCATAACGGCCAAAAGGCCGTTATCCAATTTCTTATACTTTCAGGTGCTTGCGTACAAAGATCATACTGCCGACTACGCCTACGCCGACGCCGCCGATCACAAAGCTGATCAAAAGCTCCCGCGCCACATTGGTGAAAGGCACCAGATTGCGGAAAAATGCCGCAAAGGAGGTGGTGGTGCTTTCCTGGATATAGCCGATCAGATAGGTGTAGCCGCCCCACAGCAGAAGATACGCGATGGCAGCGGAGATCACGCCCAGCAAAATACCTTCCACAACAAAGGGCATACGGATAAAGGTGTCGGTAGCACCGACATATTTCATGATATTGATCTCTTTGCGGCGGTTGAACACCGTAACTTTAATGGTGTTGGCAATGATGATCAAAGTAACCGCCAGCAGGATCAGCACAACGGCAGATCCGCAAACGTATACCGCATTTTTAATGCCGGTGACCGTTTCCGCCACGTTGGTCGGCGCGTTCACCTGCATGATGCCGGGGATGGCCTGCAGCTCAGCGGTGGTTTTCTGCAATTTGGACAGATCCTTCAGGGTGATGCGGAAGGACAGCGGGAACACTTCCTCCTGATCCTCCTTCAGATTCTCCAGCAGCGTTTCGGGAACGATGTCGGAAAACTGCGCCAGCGCATCCTCGCGGGAAACAAACTCGTAAGAAGAGATGTTGTCATTGTCGTCGAGAGCCGCTTTCACCGCTTCGACCATGATGTCGTCGGCGCTGTCATCCAGAAACGCGACCATCTCGTTTTGATTTTCCATATAGCTGACCATACCGTTAAGGTTGATGGACAGCAAAATGGCGCTGCCGATGAGCAGCATACAGCACACCAGCACGCCAATCGAGGCCAGCGACATCATCCGGTTGACCCAGATGTTGCGTGCGCCTTCTTTCATCAGATAAGTAAAGCTCGAAGTTTTCATCGCTGCCCCCAATCCGCATCGTCGCCAACGACGCTGCCGTTATCAATGGTGATCACACGGTGATTGAACTGAGCGACCAGATCATGCTCGTGGGTGACCATCAGCACGGTGGTTCCCACCTTGTTGATCTCGTTGAGCAGGTCCACGATCTCGTAAGACAGCTCGGGATCGATGTTTCCGGTAGGCTCATCCGCAATGATCAGTTTGGGATTGTTGACCAGCGCACGGGCCAGCGCAACACGCTGCTGCTCGCCGCCCGACAGCTCGTTCATTTTGCATCGGGCCTTGCTCGCAAGACCCACCAGGCCCAGGATATAGGGGACCCGGCGGCGAATGTCCCGGGTGGAAACATTGGTCACACGCAGAGCAAAAGCCACGTTGTCATACACATTCATGGTGGGGATCAGTCTGAAATCCTGAAAAACCACACCCAAAGAACGCCGGAAGTTGGGGATCTGCCGACGCTTGAGGCGGTTAACGGTATAGCCGTTCACCTCGATGGTGCCTTCGGTCGGAACCTCTTCCCGCAGCAAAAGCTTGATCAGGGTACTTTTGCCGGCGCCGGAAGAGCCGACCACGAACACAAACTCGCCGTCGGCAATTTCCAGATCCACATTCTTCAGCGCTTCGGTGCCGTTGTCATAAACTTTCGATACATTGGTAAATCGAATCAATTCTCAGCACTCCTGCTTGGATAAGAGCCGCGCTCTTAGTATTTGGTGGGGTTAGCCGTTAAATATTTCTTGACCATCAGCGCCACTTTAAAGATGATGGCATGGTCAAATTCCCGCAGATCCAAACCGGTCAGCTTTTTGATCTTTTCCAGACGGTACACCAGAGTGTTTCGGTGTACGAACAGCTTACGGGAGGTCTCGGATACGTTCAGGTTATTTTCAAAGAATTTCTGGATGGTAAAGAGCGTCTCCTGATCCAGGCTCTCGATGGAACCTTTTTTGAACACTTCTTTCAGGAACATCTCACACAGGGTGGTGGGCAGCTGATAGATCAGACGGGCGATACCCAGATTGTCGTAGCGGACAATGGATTTCTCGGTGTCGAACACTTTACCCACTTCCAGAGCGATCTGTGCTTCTTTAAAGGAGCGCGCCAGATCTTTGACCCCTTCCACAGCGGTACCGATACCGATGACCGCTTTGGTGTAAAACTCAGAGCCAAGGGTATCCACGATGGATCGGGCCAGCTTCTCCAGATCTTTCGAGCCAATGGAAGACTTGATCTCTTTGACCAGAACGATGTCGTTCTCGGAGATGTTGAATACAAAATCTTTCTGCTTGTCGGGGAACAGGTTCTGTACCACGTCGAAGGCAGAAATATCGTTGGCAGAAATCACACGGATCAAAAGGACCGCACGGCTCACCTCGGTGTTAAAGTGCAGCTCTTTTGCCTTCATAAAAATGTCGCCGGGCAGGATATTGTCCAGAATCACATTTTTGATAAAGTTGTTCCGGTCGTATTTTTCGTCGTAATACTGTTTGATGGTCAAAAGGGAGATGGACAAAACGCCGCAGAATTTTGCAGCCAGCTCGTCTGTACCTTCCACAAAAACAGCATAGTCCGGTTTGATTCTGGTGCCGAACGGTTTATAGGTATAACCGTCCTTGACAAAGATATCGTTTCCGTCCACTGCATCCAGGGAGATATAGTCGTTATGTCCGCCGATCTTTGTCAGGTCGCTGCAGGAGATGATGGTCGCCGATTCGTCGATCACGCCGACAACACGGTCGATGCTATCCCGCATTTGATGAACTATACCTTGAAACAGTCTGTTTGACATGATGATGCTCCCTTCTGCCGCATAAGCTTGGCAAAAAAATACCGTCCGAACAGGAAGCGGTCAGGCTTCCACTCATATACATGATGTCATCCGGCTAACCACTATATATTGTACAAAAAAATCGAGGGCTTTGCAACCACATTCCCCCGAAAAGTATGCGGAATCTCCACAAAATATGACAATTTTCGCGGTATTTTGCTGCCATAATCGTTATTTTACAACAAAAACGGCAAAAGTTTGTGAACAGAAAATAAACTCGGACAAAAGAAAAGACCGACCCAAAGGGTCGGTCTTATACTCTTTATTCGGATAATTAGAACAGAGCTCTCTCAGTCTCTTTATCGAACAGATGGATCTTGTTAACATCCATAGCAGCTTTGATTGCCTCGTCTTCTTTCGCAGAAACGCGAGCGGAAACTTTAGCAGTCAGGTTGGTAGGGATGCCGGGCAGAGCCAGATACAGGTGAGTATCAGCACCCATCATCTCGGTTACGTCTACTACGCAATCGAATACGCCGGTAGCAGCGTTGTTAACGAACATCTCTTCAACGTGGATGTCCTCAGGACGAACGCCCAGAGTAACCTCTTTGCCAACATACTCAGACAGACCCTCGGTTTTTGCTTTTGCCTCAGGCAGCTCGAGAGTGAAGCCCTCAGAGTACTCAACAACCAGTTTGCCGTCTTTCTCTGCCAGTTTCGCATCGATGAAGTTCATCTGGGGAGAACCGATGAAGCCAGCTACGAATACGTTGCAAGGCATATCGTACAGGTTCTGAGGAGTATCAACCTGCTGGATGAAACCGTCTTTCATAACAACGATTCTGTCACCCATGGTCATAGCCTCTACCTGGTCGTGGGTTACATAGATAAAGGTGGTGCCCAGTCTCTTATGCAGTTTGTTCAGCTCGGTTCTCATCTGAGCACGGAGCTTAGCGTCCAGGTTGGACAGCGGCTCGTCGAGCAGGAATACTTTGGGTTCACGAACGATTGCACGGCCCAGAGCAACACGCTGTCTCTGACCACCGGACAGAGCCTTGGGTTTTCTGTCGAGCAGATGAGTGATGTCCAGGATACGGGCAGCCTCTTCTACGCGGCGTTTGATCTCGTCTTTGGGAGTTTTGCGGAGTTTCAGACCGAATGCCATGTTGTCAAATACGGTCATGTGAGGATACAGAGCGTAGTTCTGGAATACCATCGCGATATCTCTGTCCTTCGGAGGAACGTCGTTTACCAGTCTGTCACCGATGAACAGCTCGCCCTCAGAGATCTCCTCCAGACCAGCGATCATTCTCAGAGTGGTGGATTTACCACAACCGGAAGGACCAACCAGGATGATAAACTCTTTGTCAGCGATTTCCAGGGTGAAGTCGGTTACTGCGGTAACGCCGCCCGGATATTTTTTGTAGATGTTGCGCAAAGATAAGCCTGCCATTTACATTGACCTCCTAAAATGCTAAATATGAAACTACAAAACATAGTTTATATTAGACGAATTTCTTTACCCTATGATAGCAAAAATCGGGTTCGGATAGCAAGTACCTATATACCCAAAGTTAATCTTGTCAGTTTATCTAAAATGCCTAATTTCCAAAATAAGGGCAGAAAAACCGCTGAAAAACGTCTATATTTTGCCTAAAAGCATTTCGATTTCTTTGTCTAATATTTCACGGCACTGTCCGGATGCCAGATTTTCGTCCAGCACAAGGCCGCCCATCGCCACCCGTTTGAGCCACAGCACCCGCCGCCCGTAGGCTAAAAACATCCGCTTGACCTGATGGAACATCCCCTGGGTCAGCACCACCTCGCACAGCGGCTCGTCCCCTTCCTGCAGCAGGCGAAGCTGCGCCGGAAGGCAGGGTTCCGTCTCATCCTCCAGCTGTACACCTTCGGCAAAGCCCTGCAGCATCTGCTCGGTCACCGGTCCGTCGATGCGGGCGTGGTAGGTTTTAGGGACGTGTTTTTTCGGGGCCAGGATCCGGTGGGCAAAGTCGCCGTCATCGGTGATCAGCACAAAGCCTTCGGTATCTTTATCCAGCCGCCCGGCGGGGAACAGCCCGGTGCGCCGGTACTCAGCCGGCACAAGATCCAGCACCGTCGGCTGCTTGGGATCTCTCGCCGCGCTCAAAACCCCTGCGGGTTTATTCATCATCAGATACAGGTGCTCCTTGATCAAAAGCATCTTTCCGTCTAGCTCAAGGGTATCCTTTTCCAGATCGACCTTTGCATCGGGGGACACCGCGATCTTTCCGTTGTGGCGCACCCGACCCGTCCAGATGAGCTTCTTGGCATCTTTGCGGGAAAACTCGGTGCGGGCAGCCAAAAGTTTATCCATTCTTTCCTGTTTCAAATGCGGCACTTCCCTTCGGTGGATCTTTGTTTATGATACCACATTTTTCTTCCCGTTTCCACCCTCCGATGCCAAAAGCAGCGGTCGAAGCGGCTGCTCTTTTCCGGGCAGGAACACATCCCCGCCGATGACCGTTCCCTCCCGCACCAGCAGCGTGACATACGCCTCGGTTTTCTCCTCGGGATGATCCAGAAGCCGGTAGCGGTATTGCCGGCAAAGGCTCCCCGCATGAGCTGTCAGATCAAAGCCGGCAAACTGCTGCAGCACATTATACTCTTTGTATATTTCATCAAAATTGTCCGGAATCAGCACCGTCAGGATCTCCACCGGTTCGGAGGAAACTTTCCATCCGCAGGCGGACAAAAATTGCTGCCGCTGCCCTTCGTTCTCCCCTTCCCGGCAGGACGGAAGCGCCCCTGTCAGCGGCGCTTTGTCATCCCCTTTTCCCCGCAGGAACAGAACCGTCAGCAAGCAGAAAACCGCCAGAAATCCTGCGATCGCCTTTTTGTGATCCCATCGAAACAGCACAGCCATCATACCGATCCCTCCTGCCGGATGTATATGCTGCGTGCTGACTTGTCCATGACAGAAGGACAAAAGAAAAGACCCGCCAAAGGCGGGTCTTTTGGATCTTAAAGATTATTCCTCGTTCAGAGCTTTTGCAGCCTCGATGACCTGTGCTTCCAGGTTAGCGGGCAGCTGCTCGTAGCGCTCGAACTTCAGGGTGAAGTAGCCTCTTCCCTGAGTCATAGAGCGGATGAGGGTCGCAAAATCGTGGGTCTCGCTCATGGGAACTTCCGCAACGATCTCCTGCAGGTTATCCTCAGCGGGATTCATGCCCATTACACGACCGCGGCGTTTGTTCAGCTCGCCCATCAGGTCACCGGTGTTGGAATCCGGAACGTAAGCGTTCAGGGTGCCGATCGGCTCCAGGATGCAGGGGCTTGCTTTGGGCATACCCTCTTTGTAAGCGATGGAAGCTGCCATCTTGAAGGACATCTCAGAGGAGTCAACAGGATGGTAGGAACCGTCGGTCAAAGTGGCTTTCAGACCAACAACGGGATAGCCGGCCATAACGCCCTTCTTGATGCAGTCGCGCAGACCTTTTTCAACCGCCGGGAAGAAGTTCTTCGGAACAGAGCCGCCGAATACGTTCTCGGCAAATACCAGATCGTCGCTGTCGCAGGGCTCGAACTCGATCCAAACGTCACCGTACTGACCGTGGCCGCCGGACTGTTTCTTATGTTTGCCCTGTACTTTTACTTTCTTACGGATGGTCTCACGGTAAGGAACGCGAGGATTCTCCATCTCGATCTCAACGCCGAATTTCGCTTTCATCTTGGAAGCCAGGATATCCAGATGCTGCTCGCCCAGACCGGTAACGACCTGCTGTTTGGTCTCTACGTTGTTCTCGTAGGACAGGGTGCGGTCCTCTTCCATCAGTCTCTGCAGAGCCTGTGCGATCTTGCCCTCGTCGCCTTTGGATTTGGGTTTGATGGCGATGGACAGGCAGGGGTTCGGGAACTCCATCTCAGAAGCTTTCAGCTGACGTGCGGGATCACACAGCAGATCGCCGGTGTTGGTGCCGCCCAGCTTGGTAACAGCGCCGATGTCGCCTGCACCGATGTAAGCGGCATCTTCCTGTTTTTTACCTTTTACAAAGATGATCTTGCCCATACGCTCAGGCTCGCCGGTGGTGGTGTTCACGGGGATGATATCGCCGGACAGTTTACCGGACAGAACTTTTACATAGGACATTTTGCCTACGAAGGGGTCAGCGATGGTCTTGAAGACGAATGCAGCCAGAGGCTCGTTGTCTGCGCAAACGATCTCAACCGGCTCGCCGTTCATATCGGTCAGCTCTTCGTCTTTTGCCTCTGCAGGAGAAGGCATCAGCTCGCAGATCATATCCAGGACCATGTCCACGCCTGCCAGAGTGAAAGAAGAACAGCAGACAACGGGGGTGATGGAGCCGTCTTTTACGCCTTTTTTGATGCCGCCCATGATCTCTTCTTTGGTGAACTGCTCGCCGGAGAAGTATTTCTCGAACAGCTCCTCGTCGGTCTCAGCAACCGCCTCGGAAATCGCAGCGATCAGACCTTCTACACGGTGACCGGTGCCGGGCATGGGAACTTCTTTCGCGTTGCCTTTGGTGTCATACGCGAAAGCTTTCATATCGATCAGGTTGATGTAACCAACTACGTCGTGGCTCTCGTAAATGGGAACGATGACCGGGCAGACAGAAGGACCGAATACGGTTTTCAGCTGCTCCAGAACTTTATAGAAGTCAGCATTGTCCAGATCCAGTTTGGTCACGCAGAACATGGCAGGTTTTTTCGCCTGTTTTGCCATGCGGTAAGCTTTTTCGGTTCCGACAGAAACGCCGGATTTACCGGACAGCGCGATCAGAACGTTGTTCGCGGCGCGAACGCCTTCGTACATACCGGCTGCAAAGTCAAACAGACCGGGAGTATCCAGTACATTGATCTTGGTGTTTTTCCAGGTCAGCGGAGCTACCGCCAAAGATACGGATACCTGACGTTTGATCTCTTCGGGATCAAAGTCGCATACGGTGTTGGATTCCAGTACCTTTCCCAATCTATCAGTTGCACCGGCTTTGAACAGCAGAGCCTCTGCCAGCGAGGTTTTACCTGCGCTGCCGTGACCGGCCAATGCGATGTTGCGAATGTTCTCCGCAGTATACTGTGCCATAATATGTTTACGCTCCTTTCAGAATGGACATGCCGCCCGACGGCGGCGCAAGCGGAAGAGCCTTCCTTGTCAAAATGGACAAGGGGACCAGTTTTCCCGCCCACAATATATACATTATACATAATTCACTTTTACAGCGCAAGCACCTGATTGTAAATCCGGACTATTTTTTAGAGAAATATCCGGAATTTTTTTATGAAAAATGCCCATATACACAAAAAGCGGACTGCAAAAGCAGTCCGCTTACGGTTATTCCTGTTTGATCGCCGACAGCGCGCTGATCTTGACCGCGCGGTTGGCCGGCGAAAATCCGGAGATCAGTCCGATCAGGGTGGAGAAAACCAAAGCCAACCCCACCAGCCACAGCGGGATCACCGACAGCTGGCTGCCGGAACTGATGCCCAGCGCACCGCCGCCTACCAGATAGTTGAGTCCCAGCGAGATCAGATAGCTGACCGCTACGCCGATCACGCCGCCGCCCAGACCGATCAGACCCGCTTCCATCAAAAAGACGGTGCGGATGTCGGCTACCACGCAGCCCAGCACCTTCATGATGCCGATCTCGCGGGTGCGCTCGTAGATGGACATGATCATGGTGTTGGTGATGCCCATGGCAGCGACCAGCAGCGAAATGCCGCCGAGAGAGCCTAAGATCAGCATGATGGTGTTGGTCTGCTCCTGCATGGATTCCCGCATGGATTCCATGGAGTAGGTATCGTACCCCAGCGCCTGGATCTGATCCTCCACCGCCGCCACGTTGTTGATGTCGTCCACCTTCACATAGGCGCGGTCGTAGTTGATGTTTTTCGGATCGAAAGCCATGCTCGAAGAAGAGGAGATGCCGTTGATATCGTCATACTCCTGATACAGCTCATACAGCTGATCCACGCTTAAAAAGGCGCCGTACATCGTCTCGTAGCCCACGTTCCAGTCGCCCACCAGAACGCCGGATACCGTGGCTTCGTGCTGTTCCGGCTGAGCGGAATTGCTTTCCGGATCCTGAATACAGACCGAAAGGGTGATCTCGTCGGAGAACACATCGACATTGGGATCATCCCCCGCGTAAGGGTCAACGTACTCCCAGTTTTCCGGATCGTAAAAGCTGTAAGGACCGAACTCACCGAACAGGATGGTGTATTCCGTCTCCTGCCCGGTAGGGAAAGAACCTTCTTTCAAGGTGTACCCCAGTTTTTCCAGCGCCTCGGGATACATGCCGTAAATGCTGTCCTGGAATACATAGTCATCGCTGCGGATCTCGATCTTGCCCCATTCAGCCTGGACCACAGGGGTGACCACTTCCACATGGTCGTACCCGCTGATCTGTTCCAGCACCGCATCGTTGAGCTTTTCCTGGTCCGACCCGCCGCCGTTATAGTTGTATATCTCGATCTTGGTCAGATCGCCCATTTCCGCCAGCATGGCCTCCTGACTTTTCTGCAGGCCAACGCCCAGGCTGATCATAACTACGATGGAGCAGGTGCCGATCACCACGCCCATCGTGGTCAGAACGGTCCGGATCTTTCTGCGGGAAAGATTCTGCAGACACATGCTGATCAAATCAGATATTTTCATTGCAATCCCCGGTCAAGGACGGTTAATCGTCGTCCTCCTCATCGTCATCGTCAAAATCGTCGTCGTATTCTCTCTTCATTTTGGTTTTCAGGAACATCCAGTAGCCGGCAAAGCCGCCCAGTGCCAGACAGCCCACCGCAACGAGGAGGACCTGCCACCAGCGCATACCGGTCTGTTCCGGAACCACTGCGGGCATCGGCTCTTCGATGCCGACATCCACAAAGTCCTGACTGTTGTCGTACACTTCACACTGCAGATTCTTGGTCACCTCGGTGATCACGCCTTCGGCATTTTCGTAGCTGAGGGTGATGACGCAGTCCACCAGACCGCCGGGCTCGTTGGAGACCAGCTGGAACTTGGCGTTGCCCGAAGCGCCTGCGGCGATGTTGCCCAGATTGTGGATCTGATTGGGATCCTCGATATTGCCGCTGATGGTCGCAGTCAGGTTATACAGCTCGCTGCGGCCCTTGTTGACATAGTTGACCATCACGGTAGAACGCTCGCCGGGCCACATCAGGGTGGGAACGTCGGTCAGCTCCACCTCAAAGCGGTCCGCCTGTGCCACCGGAACGGAAACGGTCTCTTCGGAAGAGAGGGTCTTTCTTGTGTCGTTAGAGACATACTCGTAAGAAAAGCTCACCGCCACCGACTCACTGCCGGGAACGGCAGAGGTCAGGCATTTGAGCGGGATGCTCTGGACCACGGTGCCCTGCTTTCCGATACCGGAAATATAATAGGTATTGGAAGCGCCGATAATGGACAGTCCCTTGGAAGGAGTCACCTTGATCACGATATTTTCCAGAGCCAGATCAGCGCTGGTGTTATACAAAGTCAAAGCCAGATCGAAATCGCTGCCCGCGGGAACATCCGCGCCGCCGTAATCGTAGCCTTTCAGCAGGATGTAAGGGGTGGCAGGCTCGGGCTTCGGAGTCTCGGGCTTGGATTCCTGGGGTTCTTCTTTTTCCAGAGGCTTGATCTGGGTCAGATTCGCACGGATGGTACCGCTGTTCTCCAGCTTATGGGTGGTCGCTTCCATTCCGTAGCAGTAGGAATAACGGAAATAGATCTCATTTCCTTCGCCGTCCCACTTTACATTGGGGAAGGTAAAACGCAAACGGAGACCCGCACCGATCAGCGGGAAAGGACCGGGCGTGTTGTCCCATTTCAAAATCTCAACGCCGCCGTTATCCATATCCGTAATGCTGGCAGGTCTGGAGTAATCCACACTCGAAGCGGGATAGAAGTTACTGGACATCAGCGCTGCGTAAAAGCTTTCCAGATAGGTATCATCCGGCAGCTGCAAGTCCGGATCGTAACCTGCATCGATCATTACAATGGTAAGTCTTTCCTTTGCCGCATCATAGTCGTAGCTTTCGATATAAATATCGCCGCCGGCATGCACGCCGTCCGGTTTTTCCTTTTCATCCTCAGCCTCAGAGCTGCTGGTATCTTCGTCTGCGTAAGCTACCATCATGATCGAGCTGGCAATGGTGCCGAGCAGGATCAGTGCCGCAAGAAATAAACTGATAATCCGTTTCATTGTGTGTCTCCTTTTGCTGTATCTTTCACCGCGGTCGTTTCCTCTGCGGGAAGAATCGTTTTTTCGTCCGCTTCTCTGCGTGGCAGAATGGACTCGTTTTTCTCATCGCTGACGATTTTGCCGTCCACAATGGTCACGATGCGGTCGGCGTACCGGGCGATCTGGGTGTCGTGGGTGACCAGCACAAAGGTCTGATCGTGCTCTCTCGAGCGGTTGACCATGATCTCCATGACCTCGCTTGTGGTTTTGGAGTCCAGATTTCCCGTAGGCTCATCGGCGAATACGATCTTGGGCTTGGTCACAAAGGCACGGGCTATGCCCACCCTTTGCTGCTGTCCGCCGGACATCTGAGTCGGCTTATGCTTCATCCGGTTGCCCAGACCCACTTCCTTCAGCGCGTCCTTTGCCAGGCGGGTGCGTCTTTCCTTGTCCATGCCCCGGAACATCAAAGGCATCGCCACATTGTCGATGCCGGACAGTCCCGCGATCAGGTTGTAGGACTGAAAGACAAAGCCGATGTTTTTCTGGCGGAACAGCGCCCAGCGCCTTTCGTCGAACCGGGTCACGTCCTTTCCGCTGTACAGGATCTTTCCCTTCGTTGGCTTTTCCAGCCCCGCCATCATGTTCAGAAGGGTGGATTTGCCCGAACCGGAAGTACCCAGGATGCAGATGATCTCGCCCTTTTGCACCGTAAGATTGATGCCGTCCAAGGCGGTGACCCGCTCTTTGCCAAGCTTATAAACTTTTTTCAAATCTTTTATCTCAAGAAACGGAGCTTTCTCCAAAACACACCCTCCTGTTGCGGGGACGTTTCCGATTTTCGCACCTTCTCAGGCACTCCGAAAGAAAAACCTCCGTTTTTCTGCGGATGTTACAGATCTGGAAAAGTTTTTCGCCCTTTTCGCAAAAAGCTTTTTTTGCTATCTTCTTTATAGTATAATAATTGCGGAATATTGTCCAGTCCCCCCGCCGGCCCGCAGCCGGAGAAAGGCAAAAAATATGCTGCAGAAAAATGATCTGATCCCTTTGACCATCGTGGATATCACCAACGAAGGCGCCGGTGTCGGCCGCTGTGACGGCATGGCGATCTTTGTTCCCGGTACCGCAGTCGGCGATGAGCTGACCGTCCGGGTGGTCAAGGTTTTAAAAAAATACGCCTACGGCATCGTTCACGAAATTCTCTCCCCCGCACCCTGCCGGATCACAGACGGCTGCCCCGTTTCCCGGCAGTGCGGCGGATGCTGTCTGCGGCACATCAGCTATCTGGAGGAACTGCGCATCAAAGAAGGCTGGGTCACCGAGCATTTCCGCCGCATTGGCGGCATCGATGCGCCGACTCTGCCCATCCAGGGTTCCCCCGCCCAGACCGGCTACCGCAACAAAGCCCAGTATCCGGTCCGTCTCGGAGAGGACGGCAAGGTGAAGATCGGATTTTTCGCCGCCCGCAGCCACCGCATCGTAGAAAACCTCTCCTGCGCCCTTCAGCCGGACTTTTTCGGCGATATCCTCGCCCTGATCAAAGACTTTCTCGAAGAATATAAAACGCCCATCTATCACGAAGAGACTCATCAGGGTCTTGTGCGCCACATCTTTTTGCGATGGGGCGAAAAAACCGGCGAGATCATGGTCTGCCTTGTGATCAACGGCAGAGCCCTCCCCCACGCCGATGTTCTCGTCTCCCGCCTGACAAAGCGGTTCCCCGCCATCGCATCGGTCCAGCTCAATCACAACACCGCCAAAACCAACGTGATCTTAGGACAAAACGGCACCGTTCTGTACGGAAAGCCCACCATCTCGGATATTTTGTGCGGTGTGAAGGTGGAGCTTTCTCCCCTGTCCTTTTATCAGGTCAACCGTTCCGGCGCCGAAATGCTTTACGGCATTGGCGCGGACTTTGCGCAGCTGACCGGAAACGAAGTTCTCCTCGACCTGTACTGCGGTGCCGGCACCATCGGACTTTCCATGGCAGACCGGGTCAAAGAGGTCATCGGTGTGGAGATCGTGGAACCTGCAGTAAAAAACGCCATCGAAAACGCCAAACGAAACGGCATCCATAATGCCCGCTTTTTCTGCGATGATGCGGCCGGCGCGGCCCGCCGTCTTGCCGCCGAGGGACTTCGCCCCGACGTCATCGTTCTCGACCCGCCCCGCAAAGGCTGCGAAGCCTCGCTGTTTGACACCATCGCCGAGATGGCGCCCGAACGGGTGGTCATGATCTCCTGCAACAGCGCCACCGCTGCCCGGGATGCGGCCATCCTCTGCGAAAAGGGCTACCGGGTCGACCGTTTGCAGGCAGTGGATATGTTCCCCCGCACCCAGCATGTGGAAACGGTTGTCTTGCTTTCCAAGGGTGAGATCGACTCGAAAAAGGTTCGGGTTGAGTTCTCTTTGGAAGATATGGATATGTCTGATTTTCAAGATAAGGCAACCTACACACAGATTAAAGACTATGTGTTGGAGCATACCGGACTAAAGGTATCTAACCTGTATATCTCTCAAATCAAGAGAAAGTGCGGGTTGGAGGTCGGAAAGAACTACAATCTGCCGAAAGCGGAGGATTCCAGACAGCCCCAGTGTCCGCCTGAAAAAGAGAACGCAATCCGAGAAGCAATGAAATATTTTGGGATGATTTAATCCCGTATTTTGGAGGTTCTTATGGATAAGGTGATTTCTTGTGAGTTCAATATGGATACCGCCTGTGTGGAGCTTCGCTTCGCTGACGGCAGCATGATTTCCATTGACTGCACCGCTGTGGAGAACGAGGTAGCAGACAATATGTATCAGAGATCAGAGCTTGACTATCTGATTTACAATGATCCGGCAGCCTATGCAGATTTAATCCTCAACGGCAATGCGGAAACCTACTTGAAAACCGTAACAGAATATAAACCTTTGGATTGATTGCCAAAGATAAAGCAAGCCGCCTGTGCGGGCATGAGAAATGCTCGTACAGGCGGTTTTTTGGGTAGTGGATGTTGGCATAGAATTAGATTTTTAATTACTTGACCGAATCGGTTATCGGTGCTATACTATGAATAACCGAATCGGTCACTTGAAAGGAGAAATTAAATGGACAAATTTTTTGCACTAAGCGAGGAAAAGCAAATTACCATCATCAATGCGGCACTCCAGTGCTTTGGTAA
>JAFQTW010000046.1 GCA_017408855.1 Oscillospiraceae bacterium
AAAAGGATGCTTGCTTCATAAGGCAATAATTCACAGGCGATATTTTCTTTATCTGCGGTATCCGTCACCTGCCGAAAGGTCTGTCCCAGCCAAAAGCACAGCGGCGCGGACAGCGAAAACTCCTCCGGCGGCGTGAGTTTGATGTCCGATACAAAAACCGGCGGCTCCGACGGTTCCGGCACAGACGGAGCCGGTGCAGCGGGCGGAGTTTCCTCCTTCGAGGAAGCTTCGGCTGTCGAGGACTGGGGCGCAGAACTTGCCGACGAAGCAGAGGGCGTTTCCGCCGCCGAAGAAATTGCGGCAGGTGCGGCGCATCCGCCCAGCAGACAAAGAACGGTCAGCAACGCAAAAAACCGTTTCATACCATCGCCTCCTTTGTGATTCTATTTATAGATTACCATATTTTAGGCGAAAATGTTTCAGAAAAAAGAAAAAAGCCGAAATTTCTTTCGGCTTTTTCAGAGGTTAGCTTAATTCGAACATACCGGTGTAGAGCTGATAGTACTTGCCTTTTTGCGCCAGCAGCTCCTCGTGGGTGCCGCGCTCGATGATCTTTCCGTGTTCCAGCACGATGATCAGATTGGAGTTTCGCACGGTGGAAAGGCGGTGGGCGATGACAAAGACCGTCCGACCCTCCATCAACGTATCCATGCCCTTTTCGATCAGCGCTTCGGTACGGGTGTCGATGGAAGAGGTCGCCTCGTCCAGAATGAGCACCGGCGGGTCGGCGACCGCCGCGCGGGCGATGGCCAAAAGCTGCCGCTGTCCCTGACTGAGGTTGGCGCCGTCCGCCGTTAAAACGGTGTCGTAGCCCTGGGGCAGATGGGTGATGAAATGATGGGCGTTTGCCAGCTTCGCCGCCGCCACGATCTCCTCGTCGGTGGCATCCAGCTTGCCGTAGCGGATGTTCTCCCGCACGGTGCCGGTAAACAGATGGGTGTCCTGCAGAACCATCGCCATGGACCGGCGCAGGTCATCCTTTTTGATCTTGTTGATGTTGATGTCGTCGTAGCGGATCTTGCCGTCGGGAACATCGTAAAAGCGGTTGATCAGATTGGTGATGGTGGTCTTTCCGGCGCCGGTGGAACCAACAAAGGCGATCTTCTCGCCGGGGCGTGCTTCCAGCGTGATGCCGTTCAGCACGATCTTGTTTTCCTCGTATCCAAAGACCACATCCTCAAACTCCACCGCGCCCCGCACCTGCGTATAGGTCAGGCTGCCGTCGCTGTGGGGATGGCGCCACGCCCAAAGACCGGTGCGTTCGGCGCACTCTTCCAGCTCGCCCTTTTCGCTGCGGCGGGCGTTGACCAGGGTAACGTAGCCGTCGTCCTGCTCCACCGGCTCATCGATCACCGCAAAGATGCGCTCGGCACCGGCCAGCGCCACCATCAGATGGTTGAACTGCTGGCTCAGCATCGAAATGGGATGGCTGAAGGAGCGGGTGTACTGCAGGAAAGAGCCGATGGTGCCAAGGTCCAGTCCGGTAAAGATGGCAAGGGCCGCGCCGGCGGTGGCGGTGATGGCGTAGTTGATGTGTCCCATGTTGTTGGACACAGGACCCATGATGTTGGCGAAGGTGTTGGCGGAAGAAGCGGCGTAGCACAGCTCTTCGTTGAGGCGGTAAAACTCCTCCTTGACCGATTTTTCGTGGTTAAAGACCTTGACCACCTTCTGTCCTTCGATCATCTCTTCGATGTAGCCGTTGACCTGACCGAGGGCCCGCTGCTGTTTGATGAAAAAGTTGGCGGACCGTCCGCCGATGACCTTGACCAGGTACATCAGAACGAACAGCAGCAAAACGGACAAAAGGGTCAGCTCCCAGCTGAGAAAGAGCATCATGGAAAAGACGCCTGCCACGGTGATCACGCCGGAGATCAGGTTGGGAACGCCGTTGCTGATCACCTCACGCAGGGTGTCGGTGTCGTTGGTGTAGCGGCTCATCAGCTCGCCGTGGGTGTGGCTGTCAAAATAGCGGATGGGCAGCTTTTCCATGTGGGTGAACAGATCGGTACGGATCTTGCGCATGGTACCGGTGGAGATGTTGATCATCAGCCGGTGATAGAGATAGCCGCTGCCCATGCCGATGAGATACACCGCCGCCATGCCCGCCAAAGTAGCGGCAAAGGCGGAAAGATCCACATCCTTCTGCCCGATAAAGGGAACGATGTGATTGTTGATGATGGGCTTGAGAAAATAGGTGGTGGCAATGCCGGCAACCGAGTTTCCGATGATGCCGAGAATGACAAAAACCAGCTGAAGGCGAAATTCCGCCAGATATCCGGCCAGACGGCGCACCGTCTGTTTTACGTTTTTAGGCTTTTCCAGCATTCGTCCGCGCCCGCCGGGACCGCCGGGACCTCTCATAGGACCTGCCATACTAAGCCACCCCCTTCTGCTGCGACTGGTAAACCTCTCGGTAAATGGGATTGTTCTGCAAAAGCTCCTCGTGGGTGCCGATGGCGTTGATCTCGCCGCCGTCCATCACGATGATGCGGTCCGCATCCTGTACCGAGGTGATGCGCTGGGCAATGATGATGGTGGTGGTGTCCGCCAGTTTTTCCCGCAGCGCTTTGCGGATGGAAGCATCGGTGGCGGTGTCCACCGCGCTGGTGCTGTCGTCGAGGATGATGATCTTCGGCTTTTTGAGCAGCGCTCTGGCGATGCAAAGGCGCTGCTTTTGTCCGCCGGAAACGTTTACGCCGCCCTGCCCCAGATCGGTGTCATATCCGTCGGGGAAGGAGGTGATAAAATCGTGAGCCGCCGCGGCACGGCAGGCCTCTTCGATCTCCTCGTCGGTGGCGTCGGGGTTGCCCCAGCGCAGATTGTCCCGGATGGTGCCGGAGAACAGAACGTTTTTCTGCAGGACCATCGCAACGGAATCCCGCAGATTCTGGATGGTGTACTCTTTTACATCGTGCCCGCCTACCTGTACCGAGCCTTCCAGCGGGTCGTACAGACGGGGGATCAGCTGCACCAGCGTCGTCTTGGAAGAGCCGGTTCCGCCGATGATGCCAACGGTCTCGCCGGCAGCGATGGACAGGTCCGCCTTTTCCAGATGCAGATTGTCCGAACGCTTGTCGTAGCTGAAGGAAACCCCTTCAAAGCGGATGGAGCCGTCTTTGACCTGCAGGTCAAAGTCAGCGGTGCTGTCGTCGATGTCGGGGATCTCATCCAGCACCTCCACGATACGGCGCACCGAAGCTCTCGCCATGACAAGACCGATAAAGCTCATGGAGATCATCATAAAGGAAGAAAGGATCTGGGAAAGGTAGCTTAAAAAGCTGAAGAACTGACCGGTCAGCATGGTGCCGCCGATGATCTGCTGTCCGCCGAACCAGGAAACGGCGATCATGCAGGAGTAGATGATGAGGTTCATCACCGGCATGGAAAGGATCATCAGTTTTTCGGCCTTTTTCTGCGCCATCTGCACGTTTTTGGCAGCTTCGCGGAATTTTTCGCTCTCATGGTCCTCCCGCACAAAGGCCTTGACCACCCGGATGCCGATGAGGTTTTCCTGTACCGAGGCGTTCATGCCGTCGTACATTTCCAGCATCTTTTTAAACAGCGGCATGGTGCGGGTCATCAGAAAGACAACGCCCACCGTGATCACCGGCAAAGCGAAGAGGAAAATCAGCGACAGACGGGGGCTGATCCGCACCGACATAAAGATGGCGCAGACAAACATCAAGGGCGCGCGGACCATGCCGCGGATGATGTTGACAAAAGCGTTCTGGGTCGAGGTCACGTCCGCGGTAAGGCGGGTGATCAGCGATGCGGTGGAAAAATGGTCCACGTTGGCAAAAGAAAAATCCTGGATCTTGCTGAACATCCTGTTGCGGATGTTTTTGGCAAATCCGGCGCCGGCCACCGCCGCAAAGCGTCCGCTCAAAGCGCCGCAGCACAAAGAGAAGATGGCCATGCAGATCATCAAAAGGCCGACCTTTGCCACATAGCCCAGATCGCCGCCGGCAATGCCTACGTCGATGATCTTTGCCATGGTGTAGGGGATGGTCACTTCCATCGCGACCTCGCCCACCATGAACAGCGGGGTCAGAACGGTGGCTTTTTTGTACTGCCCGATAAAGGGGATCAGCTTTTTAAAGTCACCTTTTCCTGCCTTTGGGGTCTTTTTGGATGACATATCGTTCACCTCTTTCGATTGTTACAAATGATATTTTACTCTGTTCAAAAAACTACGTCAATAGAAAGCTGAAATTACACAAATATTTAATAAATACGTAATATATTTGACAGTTGAAAATTACCATGCTATACTCAAATTACAACCGAAGAAGGAAGTGTTTTTCATGGCAGAATTTGACCGCAAATCCGTCGTCCGTGACCTGATGATCCTGACTCCGCTGTTCCGGAAAAAGTTTCTCAAGCGAAAAGGTCCCGAACCCTTTGCGGGACTTTCCAAAAGCCAGCATCATGTGATCCGGTCCCTCAGCCTGTTTCCTTCCATGAACATGGGGCAGCTGGCCTCTGATGCGGACGTATCGCTGCAGCAGATCACCAAAACGGTCAACGCCCTCGAGGATATGGGTTATGTCCGCCGTTATACCGACCGGTCCAACCGCCGTCAGGTGTGGGTCTCTCTGACCGACGAGTGCTGGGATATTCTGCGCAAACACAGCGATGCCAACGACGGCATTTTGGTCAAAAGCTTCGACTCTTTGTCCGACGAGGACATGAAAACACTGCAGCAGGCAGCCAGGACCATCCAGACTGTGCTGGGTAAAATGGAGGACCGTGTGACCCCCGATAAAGAGAAATAAAGAAAACAAAAAGCGCCATCCCGGAGGATGGCGCTTTCTTTTTTTATTCGGCTTTCGGTTCATCCAAAAGCATCTCGATGTGATAGCGGGGACGGTCCTTGACCTCGGCATAGGTCTTGCCCACATAGGCGCCGACCAGACCCAGCGCCACCAGCTGAATGGCCAAAGCCAGCCAGACAGACAGCACGATCCAGACCCATTCGCCCACAAAGCCGCCGCACAGCAGCGTTATGATGGCAGCCAAAAGTCCCACGCCGGAAACAGCGCCGATCAAAACGCCCAGCACCGTGATCAGCGACAGGGGCTTTGTGCTGAACGAGGTGATGCCGTCCCAGGCAAAGGAGAGCATCTTCTTGAGCGGATACTTGCTCTCGCCGGCAAACCGCTCGGCACGCTCGTAGGTGACCACCGCGGTTTTAAATCCGATCAGCGGAACGATTCCCCGCAGGAACAGGTTCACTTCCCGATAGCCGGAGAAGCATTCCAGCGCCTTTTTGCTCATCAAACGGTAGTCCGCGTGGTTGTTCACGATGTCCACGCCCATCTTCTGCATCAGCCCGTAAAAGCCCATGGCGGTGGAGCGCTTGAAAACGGTGTCGGTGTCCCGGGCGGAGCGAACGCCGTAGACCACCTGTGCGCCTTTGTGATACTCCTCCACAAACTGATCGATGACCTCGATGTCGTCCTGCAGGTCCGCATCGAGACTGATGGTGATGTCGCACAGTTCCTTCGCGGTCATCAGTCCCGCCACCAAAGCGTTCTGATGTCCCCGGTTGCGGGAAAGTTTCAGCCCCGATACCACCGGATTTTCTTCGTGGAAGCGGCAGATCAGCTCCCAGGTGCGGTCACGGCTGCCGTCATCCACCAAAAGGATGCGGCTGTCCTCGGCAACCAGACCCTTTTGGCACATGCGGTGCAGTTTATCGGTCAAACGGCGCACCGTTTCCGGAAGCACCTCTTCTTCGTTATAGCAGGGAACCACAAGATACAGTCTGTCCATGATCGTTTATTCCTCCTGAGATGGGGTTTCGGATGTATTTTTCTCCAGCAGCTCCTCGAAAGAAAGCTGATGGGCGTCTTCGGGATTCTGCCAAAGGGTATAGCTGATGGACGGTTCGGGGCGGCGGCGCAAACGCCGTGCCAAAAGAACATAGCCCAGGAAAAGAAGCAGGCTCACGCCGGAGACAGAAGCGCCGATCTTAAGACCCGGCGCCCGATAGGTAAAGCGGACGGTGTTGTCTCCCGCATCCGCCTCGACCGCCATAAAGCCGATGTCCGCCTTGATGATCTCGGCGGGACGTCCGTTGACCGTAGCGGTCCAGCCCTTTTCGTAGGGGACCGAGAAAAAGACCAGATTATCCTTCTGCAGCATGATCTTGCAGGTAAAGCCGTCGTTGTCGGTGGTAAACTGATAGGAGGCCTCCCGCCGGCGGTCGGCACAGTCGGCACGGAACGCGTCCTCGGTCAGATCATCCGCCGCCCAGTCGGGCAGGGGAGAAAGCAGATGGGAATAGGTTTCGATCTGCTCATCCTCCAGCATAAGACCCTTCATCAACAGACGGCAGCGGTAATCCTTCGGGGTGTCGTCAAATTCCTCCCGGGTGATGAAATGCTCAAAGGTAAAGCCCATGGGAACATGGTTGTCGTTTTCGAACAGATGGTAGTCCCCGTAGGTGCCGATGTAGCTGTATCCGGGCATCGGCGCTTCGTCGCCGTCACGGGTCTCGGTGACCAGCCAGCGGGCGGACAAAAAGCTGCGCAGAGCATACAGCTTGGTCTCGGGGTAGGAAGAAACGTCCCGCGTTACCCCCACTTCGGGGTAAAACTCCATGATGGAAACGGGAACGATGGAATGGAACGCCTGAATGGTGGGGGTGTTCCAGTACATGCCCAGATTCTCGGTGGCGTCGTAGTAGTCGGTGCGGACGAAGTTTCCGTCCGAAGGAAATTCCACGGTGTCGCCGCCGTTGATGGCGTTTTTGATATGAAAATCATCGGTGGACTTGTAGTTTTTCGCATCGGTGAAATAGATCCAGCCAAAGAGCACCGAAACGGCGCAGAATACCGCCAGCGCCGCCTTGGGCAGACGGGGCGAGTCGCCGAACCGGCGGAAAAGCAGCGCAAGTCCGACCAGGCAGGCCAGCGCCATCAGCGCGTACAGCCAGAAGGTCACCGCGTCGGAATGAAGTCCCAGCGACCACTCGCCGTCCTTGTGAACGGGGGTAAGCCCAATGGCAAGGACCATGCCCACCGTGACCGCCGCCGCCCAGCAAAGGCCTTTTTCAAAGCGGATGCTGCGCTTTTCCATCGCCAGAACGGTGGCCAGCGCCATCAACAGGGTCAGGACATAGAACCAGCGGGCGTAGTAGGAATTGTTAAAGAGAACGAACAGGCTGTTGAGTCCCGGCACCAGCGCCACGAACAGGCAGACCCACAAAGCCTTTTTGAGCCAGCTTTTCTGGGACGAAGCCAGATAAGCGATGGTCCCGGCAGCACCGAAGAGCGGGAACCATCCGGACAGGCTCGCCCATTTGGCGCCGTGATTGGGGAACAGCACCGGTCTCGACGGCACGTGGGGCGGAAAGAGAAAGCTTCCCAAAATGGCGGGATACCGCTCCTCGTGCCAGTACAGCCAAAAGTTCCAGCCGTTGAGCAGATTGTCCGCGGTGGTGCGGGGATTTCCCATAATGGCCAGCACCGACGGCAGCAGCGTTACCGCCGAAAGGGCAATGCCGAGGATCGCCTCGAAGCCCACCCAGCAGAACTTTTTAAAGGATGCGCCGAAGCTTTTGTCAAAGCAGCGCAGGAAGAAGTACAGCACGCAGAAAACGGCGCTTCCGATAAAGAACCAGTAGTTGACGATGGCGTTGATCGCCACCGCCGCCGCGAACAGTCCCCGGCGGTTGTTCTTTACCAGCTCCTCCATCCCGATGAGCATCAGCGGGAAAAAGACCGCCACCTCGTGAAAATGGTTGAAAAAGATGTTAAAGAACATAAAGCCCGAAAAGGCGTACATCACCGATGCCAAAAGAGCATACTGCTGATCACGGACAAAGCGCTTGAACCAGAAGTAGGAGGTCAGCGCCGCGCAGCCGTGCTTTAAGCACAAAAGCGGTGCCATCAGATGGGGCACAAAGTCGGTGGGGAAGGGCAGGGTCAGCCAGAAAAAGGGGCTGGTCACATTGTAAAAGCTGTAAGATGCCAGAAAATTGGCGCCCAGATCGGTGGTCCAGCTCCAGTTCACATTTCCTTCCCGGATGGCCCGGTGGACCTGCTTGTAAAAGGGGATCTGCTGAGCGTTAAAGTCCCCGATGAAAATAAAATAGCCCCCGTTGTAGATCACAAAGGGCAAAAAGATGGCCACCGCCACCAGAAGGGCGGTCCAGAAGGCCTGTATGTGCAGACTTTTTTGTGTCTTCATAGTTTCAGCTCCGTCGATCGATTCAAAATACCGGCGGGACTCTTGCATTCGGTCATTTTTTCCGCTACCATGAAAGAGATCCCTTACATTAACCGCGCAGGTTACTAGAATTATAACACACTTTATCTTTATAGTGCGAAAAAACGGGGAAAAATATGCAAATTTCTCTCCCATTT
>JAFQTW010000004.1 GCA_017408855.1 Oscillospiraceae bacterium
CAGCGCACAGCCGAGAAGTTTCATCACCGACAGGTTCTCACGCAGGAACAGAACACCGCAGACAACGCTGGTGATCGGCTCAAACATACTCAGGATCGCCGAAGTAGAGGCGCCGGTGTGCTTGATGCCCATCTGCAAAAAGGCGTTGGCACCCACCGAGACCGAAATGGCAACGATGATCGTATAGATCCAGGAAAGAGGCGTAAGGCCGAGGGTGAAGCTGCCGGTAAGAAAAGCATAGATAGTGGTGTAAACCGAGACGAAAATACAGATGTAAAAGGAAAAAACCATGGGATGCATATCTTTTGCGCCCCATTTGTCAACAGTGACCATGAAAAACGCGTAGGTCAGTCCCGAACCGAGGGCCAGCAGAATACCGGTCAGGTTGGTGTTGCCGCCCTGGAAGAAGCACAGGATACCGCCGCCGGAGATCAGCAGCGCCAGCACCTTGGAGCTGGTGATATGTTCCCGGTAAAACAGCGCACACAGCACCGTTACAAAGGTCGGGTAAACGAAATGCAGCGTGGTGGACATTCCGACGGGAATATAGTTGTAGGAAAGGTTCAGCATCACCGAGGTAAAGGTGGAGCCGAAACAGGCGATGACTGCCAGCTTTCCAAAGGTTTTCAGCGGGATCTTGACCGAGATCTTCTTTGCCGCCAGAATACAAAGGATGATCGGGATCGGCAGCAAGGAACGCAGCAGTGTAGACATGATGGCGTTGGAGCCGTGAGAATAGGTGTATTTTGACATACAGGGAGTCGCGCCGTAGATCACAGCAGAAAGAATGACCAGAAGGATACCCTTCAGTCGGTTGGATCGATTCAATACATCACGTCCTGTCACAGAAATTGTCGGTTTTTCCTTTGTTTTACTTCGACATTGTTATTCTATCATTGACAAATTGGGAAAACAAGTATAAAGTAAAATTATATAGATATATATTTTCCTGATTTCAGGAGGGATTGACAAATGAATCGTAAACGGAGATTTTATGCTCTGTTGTGTTTGTGCGCGGCTTTGCTGGTCTGCATGCCTACGGCAGAAGCGGCATCGGTTTTGAGCCCCACCTTTTTGTCGGTGGACGGCGCTGATCTTGGCGCAGGCGATCTGGGCGAGCAAAAGGAACCGGAAGGTTCTTCGCAGCAGGATACCAGTTCTTCTTCCTCTGCCGCCGATGGCAAAACACAACAGCAGCAACAGCTGACCGACCTAAACCAGCAGATCAAAGATCTGAAGGATCAGCAGGCGCAGATCCAGGATAAGATCGACGCCGCCAAAAACGAAAAAGAACAGGCCAAGCTGGAAAAAGATAATATCGACAGCCAGATCTACAACACGCAGGAGCAGATCCAGCTGACCAATCAGAAGATCGCGCTGCTCAAAGACAACATCGCAAAGGCCAATCAGGACGCACAGGCGCTGGAAGTGGACATCGATGTACAGTATGAGCAGTTTAAGAGTCAGATCCGCAACTCCTATATGTCCCCCAGCTATTCCTTTTTGGAGTATCTGTTCGGTTCCGAGAGTTTTGCCGATTTTTCGGTGCGGATGGAGACGGTAGCCCGCATTTCCGCTTATGACCAGAAGGTCATCGACGATCTGGAGCATGAGATCCGCGAACTGGAGCTGACACAGGCTTCGCTGGAAGCGGACATGCAGTCGCTGCAGCAGAGCAACGAAGAGCTCGAAGCGCTGCAGGGACAGCTGAGCGTTCAGTCGCAGGAAGCGCAGGAATACATCGAAGATATCAACGCCATGGAAAAAGAGTTCCTGGCGGATAAAGAAGAGATGCAGGCGCTGCAGAAGCAGATCCAGGCAGAGATCACCCAGATCTACGCAAGCCTTAACGCCAGCTCTTCGACCAACAGCGAATATCTCGGCGACGGAACCTGGGCATGGCCGGTTCCCGGTTATACCTACATTTCTTCGCCTTACGGATGGCGTTTTTCCGGTTCCGACTTCCACACCGGCATGGACATCGCCGGTTATGGCCGCTCGATCTATGGCGCTCCCATCGTTGCCTGCGGTGACGGTACGGTGGTCAAGGTCCAGAACAACGGCGACAGCGGCTACGGACTGTTCTGCATCATCGACCATGGCGGCGGCTACACCACCCTGTATGCTCACACCAGCAGCATCATCGTTGCAGTTGGCGAAGAGGTGGAAAAAGGCGACATCATTGGTTATGTCGGCAACAGCGGATGGGTCATTCCCTCCCCCACGCCAGGAAATCCCACCGGCGGCTCTCATCTGCATGTGGAGTTCCGTATCGACGGTATGCACTACGACCCGGCTCAGTTCCTTTACTAAACAAATAAAGACCGCATCGTTGTGATGCGGTCTTTTCTTTTATAGATATGAAAAAGCCCCGCCTAAGCGGGGCTTTTGTTGTTTTATTATTTGGTGTAGTTGTCAAAGTATCCCTGTACGAATACGATGGGGGTACCTTTGTCGCCGGAACCGGAGGTCAGATCGCACAGCGAGCCGATCAGGTCGGTGAGGCGGCGGGGGGTAGTGCCCTGCGATACCATC
>JAFQTW010000047.1 GCA_017408855.1 Oscillospiraceae bacterium
AATACGGACGATATTGCGCAGAGCGCTGTCACACTGCAGGGAGAGATACTCTTTGTAGTTATCCACATCGAACACCGCCTTTGCGGTATCCACCACGCGCCAGATGACCGCGATGCCGATCTCGATGGGGTTGCCCAGACAGTCGTTGATCTTCTGGCGGGTGTTGTTGAGGGTCATGATCTTGAGCGAGATCTTTTTGCTGGGGATCTCCATGGATGCAGCGGTTCCGGGAGCGGTCACAACCAGCTGTTTGCCGCTGTCCACGTCGCCGGACTGGTTGAGCTTTGTTTTTGCTGCAGGGTTTACCGCAGAAACAAAGGGGTTGACGAAGTAAAAGCCCTCCCCTTTGAGGGTACCGATGTATTTACCGAACAGCGTCAGGACCAACGCTTCCTGCGGGCCAAGCACCTTAAGACCGCACCAGAAGATCCAGCCCAAAGCGCACCAAACGATGCACAGAACGAATACGGGAATCATCAAAGGATGAGGGAAGTTGGCAAACACAATAATTCCAGCAATAGCAACCACATATGCCAGCAGGGTCAGCAGCAGCACCGCCATGCCGTTTTTCTTGTTGGAAAGGATTCTTTCTTGCATAAGATGACCTTCTTTCGTCGATTTGATATCAAAATCATATCATAATCATATTGACTTGTCAATCTGTTTTTGTTTGCAAACCATTTCTTCCTCTTTTTCCTTTTTTCTGCTATACTGGGATTAAACAACCACCCGTGAGGAGGGTCCCTGTGTTTAAGATCTATTCCCCCGACAATTATTTTTCCCTGTTCGGAAAATATCCCGCCATCTTTGTGGAAGACAGCGGACTGATGTATTCTCAAAAAGAATATACCGCTCTGCTTCGAAATCCCATTGGCAAAATCGATTTACCGCCGGCTATCTTTACGGCAGCGACTGTCTCGCCGCTTCGGCAAGACCCATCGGCCAGATCCGTCGGCAGGACAGCGGGGATTATTTTATCTATGGCGACAATTATTTCCGTCTCGGTGCTGTTCCGAAATTTTATATCCGCAACAGACGCATCTATCCGTGGAAGGAATACGGCAATCTTCTGCCGGTAGAAGCGGGCTATATCGAAGGGGAAATCCCCATGACCGTACAGGAGCCGGCGCTGAGTATGCCCTCTCAGACCGCAAAAGCCTCTTCTGTTCGGGCTGCCGCACCGAAGGAAGAATCCTCCGGAAGCGGATGCGGCAGCACGCTCCTTTCGATTCTGGGCTTTCTTCTGGTCGCAGCCATCGCGGTGCTGCTTCCCATTCAGCTGTTCAAGGGCGGTCTCGGCGAGGACGAGATGAAAGCCGCCTATGTCATTGCAGCGGTCGGAACGCTGATCGCCGCATTTTTCAGCAAGCATTATCTGAGCGCTGTCTCCATCATCATTGGATTCGGCGCGCTTTCGATCACGGTGCTGGATCTTTACTCCACCGTTGTGGAACAGGACGGCGTCGGCGAATTCATCATCGAGCTGCTGTTCGGTCTGCCCATCGGTGCTTTGATGTTTGCTCTGCCCGCACTCGCTTTAGGCGGCATCGCATGGGGCATTAAGTGGCTGTTGTGGGCGAGAAAACGTCCGGAAAAATACGGAGATCCTGTTAAGAAAAAGAAAAAAGCGGAATAAATTCAAAAAAGCACCGGTTTTCCGGTGCTTTTCTGCGATAAAAAAGCGTTCCCGGAAAGGAGGCTGCGCTATGGAGATCATTCGTTCCGACGAAAAAGCACAGGAAACGGTCCATCAAAAACTTCGGGAGTTTAACCGTCCCTTTTGGGGCGAAAAAGAGGATTACAGCTTTCATCTGGAAAAAGACGGTCAGATCATCGCCGGCATCGTGGCTTTTTCGACCTATGATACGGTGGAAGTGGAGTATCTTTTCGTGCAGGAGGATCAGCGGGGAAAAGGCATTGGCTCTTCCCTTCTGCATCAGGTGGAAGAATATGCCCGTACCGATGGCAAAAAGCGGGTGCTGCTCAACACTTACAGCTTTCAGGCACCAGGCTTTTACCGAAAGATGGGTTATCGGCTGCTGTTTGCCATCGAGCCTTGTCTGGGCGATCACGGACAGTATTTTTTCGAAAAAGAGCTATAAAAAAGGACGGGAGAACCCCGTCCTTTTTCTTATGCCTGCATCGGCTGATTCTGCTCCATAAATTTTGCAACAGCCCGTTTCCATCCGCCGCAATAGTAGTAAAAGGCGATGGCAAGGGTCCGCAGCAGCGAGGCGATCAACAGCGCCCAGAAAATGCCCAGATAATTGTCGGTCATCACACCGAGCAAATAGGCCAGCGGGATCCGTGAAAAGGCGCCGAACTGGGCTGTGACCATCGGGACCACCGATTTTCCGGCGCCGCGCATGGCATTGACCAGGCAGCGGTCGGTTCCGTGAAACAGGCAGGCCAGCGAGTTGATCAAAATGCCCTGGGATGCGATATGGGCTACCTGCGCTTCGGTGGTGAACATCACCGGCAGAACCTTTCGCAAAAGGATCAAA
>JAFQTW010000048.1 GCA_017408855.1 Oscillospiraceae bacterium
CACATATGGCTGCGCCCGTTTTCGGTACCGATGATAGATTCGCAGGGGATACCGGCACGGTTGCACAGCAGCTTAAAGGCTTTGGCATAGCCTTCGCACAGGGCATACCCATCTACCAGCGCACCGTAGCTTTCGTAGACCAGCGGCTGCGAGTAGGAAGAAACCGCATCGTAGGCATAGGAGCAGCGGGAGATGATGGCATCGTGGAAATACAGCACCTTGTCATAGTCCGAGCCGGAGGCGGCAGAAAGGATGCTGTTGACCGCGGCATTGAGCTCGCTTTGCATGGAAGAAACATCCGAAGCGATAAAATTGACCCGCACCGTAAGCCCGGTGATGTACACGCCGTTTTCATCCGCATAGTAGGAAGGCGCCGCCCCAAAGCCGCTTTTGCTCAGCCAGAACACCTCGGGATAGTCCCGCAGAAAAGCATCGTAGGCGGCGGAAATGACCCCTGACAGCTCGGCGTTGGCTTCATCCCCGTCGGCAAAGACGATGGGTTCGGAAAAGTCGCCGGAAAAGCTGTCATACCCATAAGGCAGGTAGGCGGCCAACAGGTCGTAGACTTTGCCGGAGCGGCTGCCCAGCTGCCAGCGATAGGTGGAATCGGAGGCGAAAGCGGTGGTCAGAAGGGATAGGGCAAGGACCAGCGCCAATATCAAAGAAAGGGTCTTTTTCACAAAAAGCACCTCGCAGAATCAAAATCATCTTTATTATACGAAAAATCGTCGGGTTTTCCAAGGGGAAACCCGACGATCCGGTTATTTCTCGGCAAAAAAAGCTTTTTTTCCCAACAGCAGGATGGCTGCGGCGACACCGGCAAGAACGAGTCCCAGCACAGGGAAGGCACGGGCGGTCCCGACCGAGTCGCTCAAAGCGCCCAGAAGGGGCGTTGCGCCGATCATGGCGGTGCTGAACATGATGGAGCCGACCGAGATGAGGGTCGCCCGCTGGTCGGAGGGCAGGTCCCGGTTGATAGAATCGGAGGTGACCGTCTCAGACAAAAGTCCGAAACCGCGCAGGAAAAATCCGCCTGCCGCCGACAGGATGGGCAGGGTAGAGCCGGCGGTCACAAGGGCGAACACGGCGCCGGCGGAGCAGAGGATCATCATTTTGCCAAAGCGCAGCCGCTTGGCCAACAGGGGCGCCACCCGGGTCCCTGCCATGCCGCCGATCTGCACGATGACCAGCAGGATGCCGATGAGGGCAAAGGACGCGCCGCTTTCGGAAAAGTGCTGCTGCAGGAAAAAGACGGTGAGGGTATCGCAGCAGCCGATACAGGCGTCGAGGAACATCCGCACCGCAATGGTGGGATTGCCCTTTAAAAAGGCAAAGCTGACCGAAAACTGCTGCCAGATCTGGCTGCCCATGGTCCGCAGAGAAAATTTTTGGCGGTTTTTCTGATTTTCGGTGACGGTGGGCTCTGTCAGTCCGCCGATGATGGCCGCCGAGGTCAGATTGAAGCACAGATCGCCCAGGTTGCCCAGCACATAGCCGATCTTGCCCACGATGCCGGTACAAAGGCTCGCCAGCATCGAAGAGAAGGAATACAGAAAAAGCTGGTCTGCACTGACTTTAAGATATTCCTCTTCTTTGCCGCACTGCAGAAGGCTGTCGTAAGTGAGAGCCGAGCGGGTGCCGGAATTAAAGTTGTAGCCTAAGGCGGTCAGTCCCATGGCCAGCATCAAAAGGGGCAGCTCATAGGCGAAAATGTAGCAGGGGACCGACAGGATAAAGCACAGCTGACTGATCAGCATGGTCTTTTTACGTCCCCAAAGATCTGCCGCCGCGCCGGAGGGGATCTCTGCCAAAAAGCTGACGATGTGGAAAAAGGTCTCGCCTACGGCGATCTCAAAAAGGGAAAAGCCCCGCTGCGCCAGAAAGATGATCCAGGCGCCGCCGGTCAAAGAAAAGTTGGAGGTCAGCTCCAGCAGAGACAAAAGCCGTTTTTGTTTTTGGATGTTCATACAAAAGATTCCTTTCCTTTTTGTTTTTCAAAAAGGGAGAAGGTGCAAAAAAGCGCATGGCACAAAGCCATGCGCTTTTGATGGGCTATTTGCCGTAAGCACATGCTGTTACCATCCGAAAATAGACGCACCTGTCCCGTGAGAAGCAAAATAGGACCCTTTGCAGATGTTCACATTTCGCAGTTTCCAGCCCACGGAACGGCCTCCTTTCGGTGGTTTACAGCATTATCTTACATCTCGCTCAGCATATTGTCAAGGTCGATGAGGGTGCGGACAAATACACGGATATTTAAAAGCAGGTTGGGAATGTCGCAGTACTCGTCGGGGGAGTGAGCGCCGCCCTTGGAGAAGCCCCACAGACGAACGCGTCCGGGAACGGTTGCGCCGTAAGCGAATGCGTTGGGGATCTTGCGGGCATAGGTGCCGCCATCGATGAGCGGCTGGATCTCGGGCATGCCCAGCGCCTCACGGGAACATTCCATCAGCTTCTGTACGAAGGGATTGTCGATATCGTAGTAGTACGGCTCCAGATGGTCAAAGGCAATGCGCTCCATGGGGGAGTTGTTCCAGTATTCTTCCATGGTCTTGAGCAGGAACTCTTTGTCGGCCAGAGAAGGATAGCGGATGTCGGGATAGAACAGCACGCAGCCGTCTTCCATGCGCATCATGTTAAAGGAGCAGCGCAGCGGACCGTTGGGGCCGGCTTCGGTGTAGATGCCGATCTTTTTGCCCTGATAGTCGTCGGAAACATTGGCGAGGAAATCGAATACTTCCTGACCGTTGCCGGTGAGCAGACCGGATGCGGCCAGCGTTTTGCACAGACGGGCAACTGCGGTCAGCTTGCCTGCCATGGACATGCCGCGCTCGATCTTGTCGCGCTCAACGGTGATCTTCACGCCGTTTTCCACTTCTTCGACCGATACTTTCTCCATGCCTTCCACCGCTTTTTTGGCGTCGTCCAGCTTCACGTCGGACAGGATCGCCCAGCCGAGGGGAGAGCCTGCGTTCACGGCGATGCCGCTCCACAGATCCACCAGGTTGCCGGTCATTTTAGGAGAACGCAGAGTCGCTTTGGTGATGCCTTTTTCCGCCAGAGTCACGGGGTATTTGGCATCGGGAACCAGAGAAACTTTGGGGCATTTTTCGCGTTTGAGGAACTCGGGCATATCGTACATGCCGATCTCTTCGCTCATGCCGTAAACCAGCATAACGTTGTGTTTCAGCTTGATGCCGGCTTCTTTCAGGTAACGCATGGCGTACAGAGCCATGATTCCGCAGGACTTGTTGTCGGCGGTGCCGCGGGCGAACAGGTATTTGCCGTCCTCGGACAGGGTAGGCTCAAAGGGCGGGTTGGTCCACAGAGCAAGGTCGCCCTCGGGAACGATGTCCATGTGGGAGAAGATGCCGATGGAATCGTTGTCGGGGTTATCGCCGTAAACGGCGCTTCCGCAGAAGTTGTCGTAGTTGCGGGTCTCAAAACCGTAGCGACGGCTCATTTCGAAGCAGCGCTCCAGCATTTCGCGGCAGGCTTTGCCGAAGGGCTCATCGGGATTCGAAAAATCTTTTACACTGACCGAGCGGATGCGGCAGGCATCAGAAATATCCTTGACGAATTCGTCGCGGTGTTCTGCGGCCCATTTGTCAACATCGGCGTACAGTTTGTTCCAATCCATTTCCATATTGATCCTTCCTTTCAGGGGTTAGTCGGCATATAATTCATCCAGCTCTAAAAGAGCCCGGACAAAAACACGGATATTGAGAAGCAGGTTGGGGATATCGCAATACTCATCCGGCTGATGGGCGCCGCCTTTGGCAAAGCCGAAGAGACGGACCCGTCCGGGAACGGTGGCGCCGTAGGCGTAGGCGTTGGGGATCTTGCGGGCATAGGAGCCGCCATCGATGAGAGGCTCGATCTCCGGCTGACCCAGCGCTTCGCAGGCCACCTGAATGAGTTTTTGCACCGTAGGGGATTCGGGGTCGTGGCAGTAGCTTTCCAGATTGGTAAAGTCCGCGAGGGTAAAGGGAGACTGTTCCCATGCGGCTTTGATCTTGCCGATGACCTCGTTCATGTCCGCCTGAGACGGATAACGGATATCGGGGTTGGTGCGCACCCGTCCGTCTGCCATGCGGATGAGATTGAAATTGCAGCGCAAAGGACCGTTGGGACCTTCCTGACTGGCAAAGCCCAGCTTTTCGCCCAGATAGTCATCGGTGTACTGCGCCAGCCAGTCGATGACAGCCTTGCCGGAACCGGTGACCAGTCCGCTTTGGGACAGGGCTTTGGTCAGACGGGCGGCAGAGGTAAGTGTCCCGATGGGATTGCGGTTTTTGGGCTGATCTTTTTCGGCGGTGATGCGAACGCCGCCGTCGGTTTCTTCTGCGGTGACCTTTTCAAAGTCTGCCAGCGCCTGTTTCGCTTCGGTCAGGCGAACGCCGTCCAGCACCGCCCATGCGGTAGGCGAGCCTGCGTTGGAGGCAAGTCCTGCCCAGATGTCCCGCAGGTTGCCGGTAACAGGCTCGGAAACCAGGAAGGATTCGGTGATGCCCTTTTCCGCTAAGGTGATGGGGTATTTGGCATCAGGGACCAGAGAGACCTTGGGGCATTTTTCCCGCAGAAGGAACTCGGGCATATCCTCCATGTTCAGCTCTTCGTTGAGACCAAAGACCAGCATGACGTTGTTTTTGAGGCGGATGCCCTTTTCCTTGAGATAGCGCATGGCGTACAGCCCCATGATACCGCAGGACTTGTTGTCGGCGGTGCCGCGGGCAAAAAGATATTTTCCGTCCTCCGAAAGGGTCGGTTCAAAAGGCGGATGGGTCCACAAAGACAGATCGCCCTCGGGAACGATATCGAAGTGGCTGAAAATGCCGATGGAATCGTTGTTCTTGTTGTCGCCGTAAAGGGCGCTTCCGCAGAAATTGTCATAATTTCTCGTTTCAAAGCCGTAGGATGCGGACAGCTCCAGCGCTTCGTCCAGCATTTTGCGGCAGGCTTCGCCGAAGGGCTGTTCGGGATCCTGCTTATTCATCACGCTGACCGAGCGGATGCGGCAGACACGGGAAATGTCCGCCACAAACTCGTCCCGATGCGCCTGTGCCCATTCATCCACGTCGGCATACAAACGGGTCCAGTCTTTGTTCATGGTAAAACCTCTATTCGGAATACATCTCGTCCAGCTCGATGAGGGCGCGGACGTAGATCTGCATGTTGATCAGCAGGTTGGGGATGTCGCAGTACTCGTCGGCCTGATGCGCGCCGCCTTTGGTAAAGCCAAAGAGACGAACACGGTCCGGAACGGTAGCGCCATAGGGGATGGCGTTGGGCAGGACTTCAGCATAGGTGCCGCCGTCGGTCAGGTAGGGGATATCTTCGCGGCCCAGAACGTCTTTGGCAACGCGGGCCAGTTTTTCGATGCGGGGATCCTTGGGATCCATGTAGTAGCCGTCCATCAGGAAGCGCTGACGAACCTCCATGGGAGAAGAGGCCCAGTGCTCTTCCAGTTTGTTTTTGAGGGCCTCTTTGTCAGCCAGCGAGGGCCAGCGGATGTTGGTGTACAAAACGATCTTGTTGTCCTCGAGACGCAGGTAGTTGGCTTTGATGGACAGCGGATCGTTGGGACCGTCGTTGCAGGCGATGCCCATATGTTCGCCGGTGGCGTCGGAAGTGTACCAATCCAGCCAGTTAAGGGCGCGCAGCGCGTTCCAGTTGCCGGTGACCAGTCCGCATTTGGCCAGAACGTGGCACAGGTTATGGGATGCGGGGGCTTTCTCGGTTTTGCCCACGATCACTTTTACGCAGCCGTCGTCGAGCATCTCGTAACGGGTGTTCTCAAAGAACTGCAGCGACTCTTTTGCCACATGCTCGCTGACGCCGGACAGAACAGCCCATCCCTCGTTGGAGGGAACGCTGATGGTAGGACCGCACCATTCGTCGACCTCGCCGCACCACAGGTCAACGATGTTGACACCGGTCAGATCCACCGTCTCCAGACCGTAGCGGTAAGAGCCGGCTTCGGCAATGCAGACAGGATATTTGGAATCGGGGACCAAAAAGATCTTAGACATTTTCTCCCGTTTCATAAACTCTCTCATATCATGCATGCCGATCTCTTCGCTGAGACCGTAAACCAGCATCACGTTGTTTTTGAGCTGAATGCCTTTTTCCTTTAAGTAGCGCATAGCATACAGCGCCATGATGCCGCAGGATTTGTTGTCAGCGGTGCCGCGGGCAAAGAGGTATTTGCCGTCCTCGGACAGGATGGGATCAAAGGGATCGTGGGTCCAGCCGCCGGCGCCGTTGGCGGTATCCATATTGCAGAAGTGCTCGGAAACAATGTCCATATGGGCTACGATGCCGATGGAATCGTTGTTCTCGTTGTTGCCGTAAACGGCGCTTCCGCAGTAATAATCGTAGTTGCGGGTGGAAAAACCGTACTTTTTCGAAATGTCAAAGCACCATTCCAGCATGTCGCGGCAGGCTTTGCCAAAGGGCATGTTGGCACGGTTGGGGTCATAGTAGCTGGTGGAGCGGATGCGGCAGGCATCCGATACATCTTTTACAAATTCGTCGCGATGTGCTTCGGCCCACTGGGCAACGTCGGCACACAGTTCTTTCCAATCCATCATAAGTATGCGTCCTTTCCAATCAGATGTTTTTTCACCGGGATACAGGCTAAACGTCCTATATCGTCATAATAAAGCATACCACATTGGAAAATGCCCGTCAATCGTTTTAAAGCGAGTTTCCGTTTTTCTACAAAAATGCAGGAAACTGTCGGTTTTTTTGCACAAAAAAGAACCTCCGTCCCGAAGGGCGGAGGCTCTTTTCGAATGGCGTTCCATCCATAAAATGATGGGCAAAATTGGGGTCAGCGATTAGTACTGCAGCTGACGGTAGTATCTGCGGATCTTCAGCGGATGTTTGCCGTAGTACTCCTGATAGGTCATGATTCTACCGGTGAAGCAGCCCATGATCATCGGGGAGAAGATGCCGCGGAATTTGGGATCCACGTTGGGGGTAGGATAATCTGCGGTATCGAATACGTATACGTTATCGCAGATGGTGTCGAGGAATTTCTTAGCGCGCAGGCACTGAGAGCGGGTCTCGTCCTCACCGATGAACATAACAACTTTGTCATCGCGGCCGATCACTTCGAGAGTGCCGTGGAAGAAGTCGCCGGCAGTAACGGATTTGGTTCTCATCCACTGCATCTCTTCCATGATGCACATTGCGTAAGAGTAGGTGGGACCCCACAGGTTGCCGGAGCCGATGAAGTACTGCAGGAAGTCGTCGCGGGTCTCTTTTGCATAAGCCTCGCAAACCTCGTCTGCTTTTTTCTCCAGCCAGGGCATCAGGTCGATCATGTTGGACAGGTTCTTGAGCATCTCGTCATACTCGGGATAATCGCCGTTGTTGTATGCGAAGCGCAGGAACAGGGTGTAGAAAATGATGTCGCCGGAACCGGGAACATAGTAGTCAGCCATTTCGGCCAGAGGAGTGTTGGGGGTATCGACCATGGAGATGACGCGAGCGCCGATCTCTTTGGCTTTTTTCACAGACTCAACGACCTCGGGGGTGTTGCCGGTTGCGGAGCAAACGACCAGGATGGAGTCTTTGGTGAATTTTTTGTTGCCGAGGGTGTTAAAGTCGGCAGCGTGCTCAACGTAGTATTTAACAGAGGTGATGGGTTTCAGGATCGCCTCAACGCCCCAGGCATAGGTGATGGTGCCGCCAACGCCTACAAAGAAGATGTTGGAATAGCCTTCTTTGCAAACTTTGTCAACGATCTCGATAACGGTATCTTTTTTCTCGTAGGATTCTTTCAGCCATTTCAGGGTTCTCTCAGGATTGTACTTCAGCAGAGTTGCCATGGAAAATTCCTCCTTAATTTTTTTCAAAAAAGGCGCCGGGGGTGACCTCGGCGCCTTTTAAGTTTGCTATGCAGCAGAGTAGAAAAACCGAGTTACGATTAGTAGTCCAGTTTTCTGTAGTATCTTCTGATGGGCATCGGATGTTTGCCGTACTCTTCCAGATATACACCGATTCTGCCGGTGATGCCGCCCAGAACGATGGGGCTGAACAGGCCGCGGAATTTAGGATCAATGCCGGGCAGCTCGTATTTAGCGGTATCGAATACGGTTACGTTCTTACAAATGGTGTGCAGGAATTTCTCGCAGCGCTCCATCTGAGGACGGGTAGCGTCTTCGCCGTAGAACAGGATAACGCTGTCGTCACGGCCGATTACTTCCAGAGTACCGTGGAAGAAGTCACCAGCGGTGATGGATTTGGTTCTCATCCACTGCATCTCTTCCATGATGCACATTGCGTAAGAGTAGGTGGGACCCCACATGTTACCGGAACCGATCAGGTACTGGATCGCATCGTCACGATGAACTCTTGCGAACTCCTCAGCATCTTTCTCAGCGCCCTCAGCAACAGAAGGCATCAGCTCAGGCAGTTTCTCCAGGTTAGCGTACATCTCGTCGAACTCAGGATACTCGCCGTTGTTGTGAACCAGACGCAGGAACAGGGTGTAGTATGCGGGATAGCCGCCGCCGGGGATGTAGTAGTCAGCATTCTCTGCCAGAGGAGTGCCGGGGGTGCCTACGAAAGCGATAACGCGAGCGCCAGCCTCTTTAGCTTTGTTAACTGCCTCAACAACCTCTTTGGTGTCGCCGGTAGAAGAGCTTACAACGACCAGAGAATCTTTGCTGAATTTTTTGTTGCCCAGAGTGTTGAAGTCTGCAGCATGCTCAGCATAGTACTCGATGGTGGTCAGGGGTTTCAGGGTCTCGCCGATGGACCAAGCGTAAGTGATGGTACCGCCAACGCCGATGAAGAAGATGTTAGAGAAACCTTCTTTGGATACTTTGTCAGCGATCTCGATGATCTGGCCTTTGGTCTCCAGACCTTTTTTCATACGCTCTACCATTTTAGCAGCATCGTATTTCAGCATGATGGTTTGCCTCCTAATTATGAAATGATGGGAATGGCAGGCGCCTGAGGCGCCTTCGAACAATTTCATTTTATCCGAGGGAATCGCGATTGTCAATAATAAGTTGTATTATAACATATTAAAAATCGAACTTTGGTCAGATGACTAAAATTTACAGCAAATTCTGTTGATTTTGCACATCACAAAAGGGTAAAAAGGAAGAAAAAGCGGAGGGGAGGGAGTAGTTTTGCTCCATTTCTTCCGGATCGACCCAGACAAAAGGGGTGTCGGATAATACAAGTTCCGTCTGCGCCAGCCAGCCGGTCATCTGCCATTGCAGGTGGGTAAAGATGTGCTTTGCCGCCGGCAGCGGACCAAGCAGCACCGCATCCGGCAGAGATTTTCGCAGAAAGGACAGCGCTTCTTTTTCGGACAGCTGCCCTTCGCTGTTGGGGAACTGCCACAGTCCTGCCAAAAGACCGGAGTCGGGGCGCTTTTGCAAAGCGATGCGGCCCTGCCCGTCCCGGATGACAAAGACGGTCAGCGGCAAAACCGGACGGGGCTTTTTGGCAGGCCGCAGCGGAAAGGCCGGGGGGTCGCCGTCCGCATACGCTTTGCAGTGGGCGGCGATGGGGCAGCTTTCGCACAGCGGTTTGCCGTTGGGCAGGCAGACGGTGGCGCCCAATTCCATCAGCGCCTGATTGTAGTCGCCGGGATTTTCATCCGGCAGCAGGGAGGCGGCAAGGGCGGCCAGCCGTTTTTTCACCGGCGGGGAAGAAACATCCGCATCCAGCGCCAAAAGGCGGGAATAGACCCTCAGAACATTGCCGTCCACCGCGGGATAGGGGAGCGAGTAGGCGATGGAGCAGATGGCGCCGGCGGTGTAGGGACCGATGCCGGGCAGCGAGAGCCATCCTTCATAGGTGACGGGAAAGCCCCCTTCCGCCGCGATCTGTTTGGCGGCTTTCTGCAGGTTTCGGGCACGGGAGTAGTAGCCCAGTCCCTCCCACGCCTTGAGCAGCACCTCTTCGTCGGCATTGGCCAGCGCCCGCACGTCAGGGAAAAGCTTCAGGAACCGAGCGTAATAGGGTAGTACCGCCGCCACACGGGTCTGCTGCAGCATGATCTCCGAGATCCAGACATGGTAGGGGGTGGGATCATCCCGCCACGGAAGGGCACGGTGGGAAGCACGGTACCAGTCCAGAAGGGGGCGGACAGTGGGGGAAAGGGCGGTATATTCGGGGGAAAAAGAGGTCATAAAATGCTCCTTTTTGCGAAGTTTTCTGCCTTTATGATACAAAAAAGACAGAAAAACCGCAAGAAAAAAGCGGGCATTTGCCCGCTTTTCGGTTACAGATAATCTTTGGCGAACAGCAGCTGAGAAGAAAAACGGTCGGGGGCTTCCTCTTTCACGGTGACGAGACGTCCGGCCCGCAGGCGGTTGTTCTCCCGGTCGGAGCCGCCCAGACCGTAGGCGCCAAAGCCGATGCAGGAAAGGAAGGACAGTCGGATGCCGCAGAAGGTCCCTTCGTAGGTGTTGATATGGTCATGCCCGCAGAAAATGCCCGCTACGTCGCCCCGCTGCAGCGCCGCGGCGAACAGACCGCTGTTGATGGGTGCGGGACAGATGGGCTCGTTGTGTTCGCCGGTCATGCCGGTCTCGGCGGGGTTATGGGTGATCGCCATAAATTCCTCGGGGCAGGTGTGCAGGAGCATCACCGCCGGGATGCGCCCGCCGTTTTCCTGTTCCATCTGCTGGGAGGTGGTGTAGTACCACATCAGCTGATCGAAGCGGATCAGGTCATACTCGCAGTTTCGCACCAGCGGATGGGGCAGGCGGGCATCTTTTTCCAGATCGGGATAGCCGATCTCCTGTCCCAGCTCACGGATGTACTGATTGGCGTCCAGCCCCCATACGTTAAAGGCGATGCGCTTTTTGTCCGACGACAGCACCGGCAGGACGAAGTTGCTCTGTCCGTGGATGCCGGGGACGGTGGTGGTCAGGCAGTGGGGATGACTTTGATAGATCTTCAGCTGCTCGGCTTTGGAGAGGGGATTCAGCTCCTCGTCGTGGTTGCCGAACACATGGGCCCACGGGATGCCGCGGCGTTCCATCGGCGCGGCGAAATCTTTGAGGGTGCAGGTGAATTCTTCGGCGGTGGAGCAGTTTACCACATTGTCGCCGCCCCAAAGGACCAGATGGGGCCGATGCCGTTCGATCATGGCATCCATGGCTGCCACTGTGCGGCGGTCGTAGTCGGGACCGTCCTGAATATCGGAAAAGAACAGGATGCGGAACTCGCTGTCCGCAAAGGAAAGGGGATGGCGAAGAAATACAGATTTATCGGACATGGGAATGTTTCCTTTCGTGGAAAAAGGAGACCCGGCGGTCTCCTTTTTCGGTTTAGAAGCTCTTGATGATGTCGCCGTTGAGACGCTTGATGATCTCTACTGCCAGCTTGACGCTGTTTTCAAAGTCGCAGAAGGAGGCGTAGCAGTGATGGGTATGGATATAGCGGACGGGCAGTCCCACAACGATGACCGGAACGCCCATGTTGGACAGATGGATGGGTGCGCCGTTGGTGGAGCCGCCGGTGCGGACCGCTTCCTGCACGGGGATGCCCAGCTCTTCGCCCAGATCGATGGCATAGCGGATGAAGCGGGGGTTGGTGATCATTCTCGCGTCGATGTGACGGAGCATGGGACCTTTGCCCAGCGCGGTCTGGATCAGATAGTCGGGGGTGAAGGTGTCGTCGGCGGGAGAGCCTTCGAACACGATGGCGATGTCGGGTTTGACAGTCTGTGCCGCGACCTGCGCGCCGCGGGTGCCGACTTCTTCCTGGGTGGAGAATACGCCGACCACGTCAACGTCCAGCTGTTCGCCCTGCAGCTCTTTGAGGGTCTCGATGACACAGGCGCAGCCAAGACGGCAGTCGTAAGCTTTGCCCAGCATCACGCCGTTTTTCTCGTTGTATTCCATGGTCACGTCCGGAACTACCGGTGCGCCGACACGGATCTTGAAATCGTTGATGACTTCTTCTTTGGAGGTTGCGCCCACGTCAATGACCATGGCGGAGATGGGCAGGTTCTGTCCCTTTTCCGCAGAGGACATAAAGTGGGGCGGCTTGGAGGCCACGATACCGGAGATGTACTTGCCCTCGGAATTGCGGACTTTTACTTTATGAGCGGGGACGGTGTTTTCCACCCATCCGCCCAGAGGGATAAACTGCAAAGTGCCGTTGGGCTTGATGGCCTGAACCATAAAGCCAACCTCATCGCTGTGGCCATCCAGCAGGATGACAGGTTTGTTGCCGGTGTTTTCGTTGCGGTAGAAGAACAGATCGCGGATGGAGTTTTCCTCGATGCGGGCAAGGCCTTCGCCGTATTTGCGGCCGACCAGCAGCACCTCATCCTCGAAACCGGATGCGCCGTAAGCGTTGGAAAGCTCTTCGATCATCTGAAGCGATGTTTTTTTGTCCATGGTAATGCCCCTTTCCCGATTTAACGTGATAAGAATATCATACCATAGTATGGAAAAAAATACAAGGGGCAGGGTGACAGAGGATCAGCTTTCTTCATAAGATGAGTTAGGCTCAGATGAGCCGATTATCCGGAGAGGAGAATGTTTCTTTGGAAAAAACATGTACTGCGGCAGGGTTTACCGGCGGATATGCCGGCAGATCCGCCGCATTTGCGCCTGCTGTACGGATGCAGAACATCCCGGCAGGATACCGCTTTTCCGTCGGCGAGCCGATGGGATACACTGCCGCCAAAACCGCTGCGGGCGGCGGTGAATTGTCCGCGGCGGACCGTTTGCCCCTTACTATGGGCTATGTGCCGCGGCAGGTCTGGTGCGACACCTACGACACCGGCACCGCGCTGTGCCGGGGCAGTCTGTTCCCGGAATTGGATAAACCCTTTTTGGGCTGCAGAGGGGAGGGCGTTTAAATGAACAGTGAGAGAAATTCGGTGCTGAACCGGGTCCATCAGGCAGGCTTTGCAGTGGACGAAGCGGTGCTGTATCTGGACACCCATCCCTGTGACGAAGCGGCTCTTTCCTATTACCGTCAGGCAAGAGATGAGCAGAAAAAGGCCATGGCAGAGCATCAGGCAAAGGTGGGTCCTTTGAGCAACGATCTGGTGGACTGCGCTGACAGCTGGGGCTGGGTCCGTGAGCCCTGGCC